>NZ_JBEPJZ010000002.1:0-327480 GCF_040496035.1 Agromyces sp. SYSU T00194
GGGGTTGTGATCCCGGGGTGGGACCCGAGACCACACACCCCCAGGTGCGGGTGTGGCAAGAGTTTCGGCGGCCATAGCGCGAGGGAAACGCCCGGTCCCATTCCGAACCCGGAAGCTAAGACTCGCAGCGCCGATGGTACTGCAGGGGCCACCCTGTGGGAGAGTAGGACACCGCCGGACATTCATTCCGAGATGGCCACCCGATGACGGGTGGCCATCTCGCAGTTAAGCACCAGTTTCGCGGCACCGCCCGCAGTACGGTGGATCACGACACAACAGCACAGACGACAGGAACATCGTGGACGACGAGCGCAAGGATCGTCCGGAGCAGGCTCCGGACCGGGCAGGCGCGTCCCGGGGCGACGGCCGACGCGGTCCGTCTCGCGGCGACGCCCGCGGTGGCGACCGGAAGCCGGGCCGCACGGGTGATCGCCCGGCGAAGGCGGGGTCGTCGCGCGACCACGGTGGCACGTCGTCGGGTGGCAGGTCGGCGCGCGCGCAGTCGCGCGATGGCGGCTCCTCGCCGCGCCGCGACGGTGATCGTCCGCGCCAGGATCGCGCGCGCGACGGCGAGCGGCGGTCGTACTCGGGTCGCCCCGAGCGTTCCGGTCGCCCCGACGGCGCGGGTCGTTCCGATCGCGGCGGTCGCCCGCAGCGGGCCGGCGGCGCGGATCGCCCAGGTCGTTCGGATCGTGCGGGACGCCCCGATCGCGCTGGCGGGGCGGGACGCCCGGATCGTGCCGATCGTCCGGATCGTGCGGGGCGCCCGGATCGTGCGGGGCGCCCGGATCGTGCGGGGCGCCCGGATCGTGCGGGACGCCCGGATCGTTCCGGCGGCGCCGGTCGCCCGGATCGCGCCGGTCGCCCGGATCGTGACTGGCGCGGTGACCGCTCCGACCGCTCCGACCGCAGCGGCGGTCCCCGTGGCGGTCGTCAGGGCCAGGGCCGCGTCGCGGGCCGAGGACCACGACCGCAGGGCGGCCCGCGCGACGACCGCGAGTCGAAGCCGCGTCGGTACGTGCCCGAGGTGGACCCGTCGATCGACGCCCGTGACCTCGACCGCGCCGCACGCGCCGAGCTCAAGACGCTGAGCAAGGACAACGCCGAGCAGGTCGCCCGCCACCTCGTCGCGGCCTCGCGACTCCTCGAGGACGACCCGGCGCGCGCGCACGAGCACGCGCTCGAGGCAGCGCATCGTGCGGGACGCGTCGCCGTCGTGCGCGAGACCCTCGCCATCACCGCCTACGAGACCGGTGACTTCGCGCTCGCGCTGCGCGAGCTGCGCACCTACCGACGCATCTCGGGCCGCGACGACCAACTGCCGCTCATGGTCGACAGCGAGCGCGGCGTGGGCCGGCCCGAGAAGGCACTGGAGCTCGGCCGCTCCGTCGACCGCGAGTCGCTCGAGACGCCCGTGCGCGTGGCACTCGCGATCGCCATGTCGGGCGCGCGGCTCGACCTCGGACAGGTCGAGGACGCCCTGTCGGAGCTCGAGATCCCGCAGCTCGACCCCGACCGCGCGTTCAGCTGGAGCCCCGCGCTCTTCGACGCGTACGCGGAGGTGCTCGAGGAGCTCGGGCGCACCGAGGTCGCAGCCGAGTGGCGTGCGCGCTCGGCGCGAGCGGTCGCCGCGCTCGATGCGGCGACCGCCGACGTCGAGACCGTGACCGTCTTCGAGGTCGAGTCCGACGAGGAGACGGAGGAGGCGCCCGAGGCGGTGGTGGACGCCGGGACCGATGGCGCCGCGGCCGACGAGGACGCGGCCGACGGTCGCGTCGCGGACGACGCCGAACCCGAGGCATCCGCCGTCGACCAGGAGACCGTCGGAAGCGATGATGAGCCTGCTGCGCCGCGCGAGGACTGATTCGGCGACGCCCCTCGACGGGGCCGATGCGGTGCTGGCCGACCTCGACGGGGTCGTCTACGCGGGCCCGTCGGCGCTGCCGCACGCGGTCGAGAGCCTCAACGCCGTCGCTGCGACCATGCCGGTCGGCTACATCACGAACAACGCCTCCCGCAGCGACGCGACCGTGGCCGCGCACCTCGGCGACCTCGGGCTCCGGGTCGCGCCCGAGCACGTCGTCACGTCCCCGCAGGCCGCGATGCGCCTGCTTCGCGCGGCCGTCGACCCCGGTGCGACCGTGCTCGTCGTGGGCGGCGAGGGCATCATCGTCGAGCTGGAGCGCGCGGGCTACGTGCCCACGCGATCCGCGGAGGACGCACCGGCCGCGGTCGTGCAGGGCTTCGCCCCCGACGTCGGCTGGACCCAGCTCGCCGAGGCGAGCTTCGCCATCAACGACGCCGCCGATCGCGGCGGCATCCCGTGGATCGCCACGAACACCGACTGGACGATCCCCGTCGCGCGCGGCATCGCCCCGGGCAACGGCACCCTCGTCTCCGCGGTGCACACGGCCGTCGGCATCCTGCCGCAGGTCGCCGGCAAGCCGGAGACCCCGATCTTCACGGAGGCCACCGAGCGGTTCGGCGTCGCGTCGCCCCTCATGATCGGCGACCGGCTCGACACCGACATCCTCGGCGCACGTCGGGCCGGCATCCGCTCCGCGCTCGTGCTCACCGGCATCGACCGGGCGAAGCAGGTGCTCGCGGCGAAGCCCGAGATGCGTCCCGACTTCGTGCTCGCCGACCTGCGCGGGCTGCACGAGCCGTACCCCGAGACCCGCACCCGTCGCGACGGAGGCGTCTCGGTCGGCGACGCCGTGGTGCGCATCGACGGCCGTCAGGTGACGGTCGTGCGCGACGGCGACCCGCTCGACCTGCTGCGCGCCGCAGCCGCGGCGATCTGGGGGAGCGCGACGCCCATCCACGGACTGGAGGTGCCGGAGCGTCTCTACGCGTGACCCGGCTCCGCCGTCGTGCGGAGGCGATAGCGTGGAGGGGTGAGTGACGCACCCGCGGACGACGCGACCCCGGCGGACGTGAGCCCCGAGGCATCCGCCGCCCCCGACGGCCTCGCCGAACGCCTGGCGGGCATCGACGAGCTGCCGCTCGAGGAGCGCGCCGCCGCCTTCGAACAGCTGCACCGCGAGTTGCGCGCCCAGCTCGAGGGCGCCGACCCGGAGGCGGCCGACTGAGCTCCGACGACGGCAGACTCGACGCGACCCTCGCCGCCCGCGGGCTCGCGCGGTCGCGCACGCACGCCGCCCAGCTGATCGCCGACGGTGACGTGCGGGTCGACGGCCGGGTGGTGCGCAAGGCCTCCACCCGGGTCGGCCCGGGCGCGGACCTCGTGGTGGAGGCATCCGACCACTACGTGAGCCGGGCGGCATGGAAGCTCGTGACCGCGCTCGACGCGTTCGGCGTCGATCCGGCCGGTCGCACGGTGCTCGACGCCGGGGCCTCGACGGGCGGGTTCAGCCAGGTGCTGCTCGAGCGCGGCGCGCGCACCGTCATCGCGGTCGACGTCGGCCACGACCAGCTCTCGCCGAGCCTGCACGGCACGCCGGGGCTGGTGGCGGTCGAGGGATGCAACGTGCGCGACCTCACGCCCGAGGTGCTCGCCGACGTGTCGGGCGTCGACGACCGACCGACGCTCGTCACCGCGGATCTCTCGTTCATCTCGCTCACGACCGTGCTGCCCGCGCTGCGCGCGACCGCGGCGGACGACGCCGACTTCGTGCTGCTCGTGAAGCCGCAGTTCGAGGTGGGGCGCGGCGGCGTGCGCGCGGGCGTCGTCCGCGACGACGCGCTGCGCGCGGAGGCCGTGATGGGCGTGCTGCGGTTCGCGGCCGGCATCGGGCTCGGCACGGCGGGCGTCGTGTCCTCCCCAGTGCAGGGCACCCACGGCAACATCGAGGTGCTCGCGTGGTTGCGCGCCGAGGGCGGGAGCGATCCGTCAGAATGGAGTGGACTGGTGACGGCGGAGACGAAGGGCGGTCGGGCGTGAGCGAAGCGCGGCACTTCCTGGTCGTCTCCCACACCGGGCGCCGCGACTCCCTGGAGGCCACGTCCGAGGTGTGCCGGCAGCTGACCGCGGCCGGCGCGATCCCCGTGATCGCCGCCGAGCAGTGGGACGACCTGCACGAGTTCGACCCCGAGATGAACGGCAACGCCCGGCGCCTCGAGGACGGCGTGTCGCTCGCCGACATCGAGCTCGCGATCGTGCTCGGCGGCGACGGCACCATCCTGCGCGCCGCCGAGATGGTGCGCGGGCACTCGGCGCCCGTGCTCGGCGTGAACCTGGGCCACGTCGGGTTCCTCGCCGAGTCCGAGCGCGACGACCTCGGCTACACCGTGGCCCGTGCGCTCGCCCGCGACTACGAGGTCGAGGAGCGCATGGCGCTCGCGGTGCGCGTGAAGGTGGGCCCGGACGTGGTCTGGGAGAGCTGGGCGCTCAACGAGGTGACCGTCGAGAAGGCCGAGCGCGAACGGCTGCTCGAGGTCGTCATCGAGGTCGACCGTCGTCCGCTGTCGACGTTCGGGTGCGACGGGGTCGTCGTCTCCACGCCGACCGGCTCGACCGCGTACGCGTTCTCGGCCGGCGGGCCCGTCATCTGGCCCGGCGTCGAGGCCATGCTGCTCGTGCCGCTCAGCGCGCACGCCCTGTTCGCCCGCCCGCTCGTGGTCGGCCCCGACTCGTCGCTCGCGATCGAGGTGCTCGACCGCACGAACGCCTCGGGCGTGCTCTGGTGCGACGGGCAGCGCATGCACGACCTGCCGTCCGGCGCGCGCGTGATCGTGCGCCGCTCCGACACGCCGGTGCGACTGGCCCGACTGCACGAGGCGCCGTTCACCGACCGGCTCGTCAACAAGTTCCGACTCCCGGTCGCCGGGTGGAGGGGGCCCGGCACGCGTGATTGAGGAACTGTCCATCCGCGACCTCGGCGTGATCGCGGAGGCGACGCTGCCCGTGGGCCCGGGGTTCACCGCGGTCACGGGCGAGACCGGCGCCGGCAAGACCATGGTCGTCTCGGCGCTCGGGCTGCTGCTCGGCTCGCGCGCCGATGCCGGCACCGTGCGCTCGGGCGCCGAGCGCGCCTGGGTCGAGGGCCGCTGGCTCGTCGCCGACGACGGGCCCGTCGCCGAGCGCGCGCGCGATGCGGGCGGCGACGTCGACCAGGGCGAGCTGCTGCTCGGCCGCTCGGTCTCCGCCGAGGGGCGCAGCCGCGCCGTCGTGGGCGGGCGCAGCGCGCCGGTCGGCGTGCTCGCCGACATCGGCGAGTCGCTCGTCGTGGTGCACGGCCAGTCGGAGCAGGTGCGCCTGCGATCCGCCGTGGCGCAGCGCGAGGCGCTCGACCGCTTCGCCGGCGAGGCGCTGCAGCCCGTGCTCGCCGAGTACCGCGAGGCCTTCCACCGGTGGCGCGAGGCGGCCGCCGAGCATGCGGCGCTCGTCGAGGCCCACGAGGACCGCGCGCGCGAAGCGGCCGAGCTCCGCACCGCGATGGACGAGATCGCCGCGGCCGAACCGGTCGCGGGGGAGAGCCGCGAGCTCGCCGAGCGCGCCGACAAGCTCACGAACCTCGAGGAGCTGCGGCTCGCGGGCGAGCAGGCCCGCGAGATGCTCTCGTCCGACGTGGTGGAGGACGTGCCCGACGCGGTGGTGCTGGTCGACGGGGCGCGGCGCGCCCTCGAGCGCGTCGCCGAGCACGACGCGCAGCTCGCGCCGATCGCCGAGGCACTCGCATCCGCCGGGTTCATCCTGGCCGACGCGGTCGCCGACCTCTCGGGCTACCTCGCATCGCTCGACGCCGACGGCAGCCGCGAACTCGAGCTCATCCAGGAGCGTCGCGCGCTGCTGACCGACCTCGAGCGCCGGTTCGGGCCGACGCTCGACGACGTGATCGCCTACGCCGACCGCTGCGGGCTCCGCCTGCTCGAGCTCGACGGCGACGACGAGCGCATCGACCGGCTCGCCGCACAGGTCGACGCCGACGCGGCGCTCGTCTCCGAGCTGGCCGCACGCATCTCCGCCATCCGCCGCGAGGCGGGGGCCGAGCTCGCCGAACGCGTGACGGCCGAACTGGCGGCCTTGGCCATGCCCGACGCCCGGCTCGAGGTGCAGGTCGACGACTCCGGCGAGCTGGCGGCGCACGGGCGCGACGCCGTCGCCATCCTGCTCGCGCCGCACGCCGGCGCCCCGGCCAGGCCGGTGTCGAAGGGGGCATCCGGCGGTGAGCTCTCTCGCGTCATGCTTGCGATCGAGGTCGTCGTCGCGGCCACCGACCCGGTGCCCACGTTCGTCTTCGACGAGGTCGACGCGGGCGTCGGCGGCGCCGCCGCGATCGAGATCGGCAGGCGGCTCGCCCGGCTCGCCGAGACCTCGCAGGTCATCGTCGTGACCCACCTGGCACAGGTCGCGGCGTTCGCGACGAACCACCTGCGCGTCGCGAAGGGCTCCGACGGGCGCGTCACCGCCTCGAGCGTGAAGCAGCTCGAGGGCGACGAGCGCGCCGCCGAGATGGCCCGACTGCTCTCCGGCCTCGCCGACTCCGACTCCGGCCTCGCGCACGCCCGCGAGCTGCTCTCCCTCGCCCACACTGCTGATAGGATGGAAGCCCGTGGTGGACATTGACAGCGCGGAATCCTCGAACGACACGACCAAGCACATCTTCGTGACCGGTGGTGTCGTTTCTTCATTGGGCAAGGGCCTCACGGCCGCCAGCCTCGGCAATCTCCTGACCGCGCGGGGCCTGCGCGTCGTCATGCAGAAGCTCGACCCCTACCTGAACGTCGACCCGGGCACGATGAACCCGTTCCAGCACGGCGAGGTCTTCGTGACCGACGACGGCGCCGAGACCGACCTCGACATCGGGCACTACGAGCGGTTCCTCGACATCAACCTCAGCCAGGCGGCGAACGTCACCACCGGGCAGATCTACTCCACGGTCATCGCCAAGGAGCGCCGGGGCGAGTACCTCGGCGACACTGTCCAGGTGATCCCGCACATCACCGACGAGATCAAGCGGCGGATGCGACTGCAGGCGTCGGAGACGCCGAAGCCCGACGTGATCATCACCGAGATCGGCGGCACCGTCGGCGACATCGAGTCGCAGCCGTTCATCGAGTCGGCCCGCCAGGTGCGCCATGAACTCGGCCGCGGCAACGCGTTCTTCGTGCACGTCTCGCTCGTGCCGTACATGGGGGCGTCGGGGGAGCAGAAGACCAAGCCGACCCAGCACTCCGTCGCGACGCTGCGCTCGATCGGCATCCAGCCCGACGCGCTCGTGCTGCGCAGTGATCGCCCGGTCACCGAGGCGAACAAGCGCAAGATCGCCCTCATGTGCGACGTCGACGAGCAGGCCGTCGTGAACGCGGTCGACGTGCCGAGCATCTACGACATCCCGACGATGCTGCACGAGCAGGGCCTCGACCAGTACATCATCGACTCCCTCGGCCTCACGACCCGCGACGTCGACTGGAGCGGCTGGGCCGGGCTCCTCGAGGCGGTGCACGAGCCGAAGCACGAGGTCACGATCGGCCTGGTCGGCAAGTACATCGACCTGCCCGACGCGTACCTGTCGGTGACCGAGGCGCTCCGCGCCGGCGGGTTCGCCGGCAAGACCAAGGTGAACCTCCGCTGGATCCCGTCCGACGAGTGCGAGACCGAGGAGGGCGCGGCGCGCCACCTCGGCGAGCTCGACGGCATCTGCGTGCCCGGCGGCTTCGGCGTGCGGGGCATCGAGGGCAAGCTCGGCGCGCTGCGCTTCGCCCGAGACAACCACATCCCCGCGCTCGGCCTGTGCCTCGGCCTGCAGTGCATGGTCATCGAGTACGCGCGCAACGTCGCCGGCCTCGAGGGCGCCTCGTCGTCGGAGTTCGACCCCGACACGAAGTTCCCGGTCATCGCGACCATGGAGGAGCAGGTCGAGATCATCGCCGAGGGCGACATGGGCGGCACCATGCGGCTCGGCCTGTACCCGGCGGCCCTCGCCGAGGGGTCGCTCGCGGCCGACCTGTACGGCTCCGAGCTCGTCTCCGAGCGCCACCGCCACCGCTACGAGGTGAACAACGGCTACCGCGAGCAGATCGCCGAGGCCGGCCTGGTGTTCTCGGGCACGAGCCCCGACCGCCACCTGGTCGAGTTCGTCGAGCTGCCCCGCGACGTGCACCCGTTCTACATCGGCACCCAGGCCCACCCCGAGCTGCGCAGTCGTCCGAACGACGCGCACCCGCTGTTCCGCGGGCTGGTCGCCGCCGCACTCGAGCGCCGTCGGGCGAGCCTGCTCTTCGACAACTCGGATGCCTGATCAGGTGACGGGCTCCGGCACTGAGCAGACTCCCGGGCCGCTCGCCGACGAGTACGCCCCGATCGAACCCGTCGAGAGCACGCGGGTCTTCGAGGGCCGTGTCTGGGACCTCCGCCGTGACACGGTCGAATACGGCGACGGCCGTATCGTGCGCGACTACGTCGACCACACGGGCGCCGTCGCGGTGCTCGCGCTCGATGAGAACGACCGCGCGTTCCTCATCAAGCAGTACCGCCACCCCGTGCGCACGCGCGACTGGGAGATCCCGGCAGGGCTCCTCGACGTCGACGGCGAGCCCCCGCTCGCGGCCGCGCAGCGCGAGCTGGCCGAGGAAGCCGACCTCGAAGCCGACCAGTGGTCGGTGCTCACGGAGTTCTGGAACACGCCGGGCGGCAGCAACGAGGCCATCCGCATCTACCTCGCGCGCGGCCTGCGCGCCACGCCCCATCCCTTCCCCCGCGAGGCCGAGGAGGCCGACATGGAGGCGCGGTGGGTGCCGCTCGACGAGCTCGTCGAAGCGGTGCTCGCACGGCGCGTGCAGAACGCGGCGGTCGTGATCGCCGCGCTCGCCGCGACTGCGTCCCGGGCCGCCGAGTGGTCGACCCTGGCGCCGGCGGATGCACCGTGGCCCGCGCACCCCAAGCTGGGGCGCCGCACCGGATGATCCCGGGCGCGGTCGAGTCCTACCTGCGCCACCTCACGATCGAACGGGGGCTGTCGCGCAACACGGTCGCGGCCTACCGGCGCGACCTCGACCGCTACGGCGCATGGCTGGCCGCGCGCGGCGTCGACGACGCCGCATCCGTCACCGAGCAGGACGTGGTGGACTTCGTCGCGTCGCTGCGCGCCGACCCGGGGCATCCGATGGCCGCCTCGTCGGTGGCCCGCATCCTCTCGTCAGTGCGCGGCCTGCACCGCTTCCTCCTCGAGGAGGGGCGCGCCGCGAGCGACCCGACCCGAGAGGTGCGTCCGCCGAAGCTCGCCTCGCGCCTGCCGAAGGCCATCTCGGTCGAAGAGGTGCAGGCCCTGCTCGACGCGACCGGTGGCGACGACCCGGTGGCGCTGCGCGACCGTGCGCTGCTCGAGCTGCTCTACGCGACGGGCGCCCGCGTGTCGGAGGCCGTCGCCCTGAACGTCGACGACGTGCAGGACGCCGACGTCGTGCGCCTCGAGGGCAAGGGCGGCAAGCAGCGCATCGTGCCGCTCGGCAGCTACGCCCGCGAGGCGCTCGGCGCCTACCTCGTGCGCGTGCGCCCCGACTTCGCGGCGCGCGGGAAGTCCACCCCGGCGCTCTTCCTCGGCCCGAGAGGGGCGCGGATGTCGCGCCAGAGCGCCTGGCTGGCCATTCGCGCCGCCGCCGAGCGCGCCGGCATCCGCGCCGAGATCTCGCCGCACACGCTGCGGCACTCGTTCGCCACGCACCTACTCGCGGGCGGCGCCGACGTGCGCGTCGTGCAGGAGCTGCTCGGCCATTCGTCCGTCGCGACGACCCAGATCTACACGCTCGTCACGGTTGACACGCTCCGGGACATGTACACGGCCGCACACCCTCGCGCTCGCTAGGATTCACTTGTTTCGCGACGTGGACGGGGTGGGGGTTGCGGTGCAGGCCATGCGGATCGTCCTGGTAGTGATCGGTGGCATCGCCTTGCTAGGCTCCCTAGCCGCACTGGTCTTCTCGGATGCGTATGGGCCCGCACTGCAGTGGGTCGCCCTTCTGGGGACCAGCCTGCTCTTGGTGGGTGCGTTATCGGACAGAATCACCAGCGTGAAGGTGAGTGGCACGCGCCTTGAGCTCGAACTCGCGCAGCTCGGGGCACCGAAGGCGGCGAAGCTACTCGGCAGGAGTGAGATCGGAGACCTCGTAGCCACCTACGCCTTCCTGAGGTCAGAACTGAACGACAGGGCGATCCGAGTCCAGTTGCAGGATGCGCTTGTGCGTCAGGCGACCGCGCTTGCGAGCACTGAGAAGTTCCCGCCCGAAGAGGTGAGGACGATGCTCCGAGACGGTGCTCCAGTGGTGCGGGTGATTGCCATCGGACTGATGCTCGGGGATGTGTCGCTGGCAGACGGAGGAACGCTGCTCGACGCCGTATCGAGGTCTCGGACGCCGAAGGAGCAGACTGGGGCATTGCTCGTGGTCGAACGCGCATGGCAGTCCTTGATGCGTGCTGATCGGGAGGCGCTGCGCTCAGCAATACGTGAGGACCGATTCATTCCCCGCAATCATGACCGCAAGGCGATCGCAGATCGGATCCTCGATCTTCCGGTGTGACCTGATGGTCAGGTGCGCGTGTGAGACCGCCTGTCAACCAGCCGCTCGCTAGAATCGGGCAGGACATGCGGAACACGCGACTCGAAGGAATGCACGTGACGGGATCCCAGAACGACCCATTGGACGGGACCGCCACGCTCGACCCGGCGCTCGGACCGACGGGTCGGCCGGCCCGCGACTTCCCCGAGCCCGAGGCGCTCGACGGGCACGGGCCCGCACGCATCATCGCCCTGTGCAACCAGAAGGGCGGGGTCGGCAAGACCACGACGACCATCAACCTGGGCGCCACGCTCGCCGGCTACGGCCGCCGCGTGCTCGCGATCGACTTCGACCCGCAGGGCGCGCTGTCGGCGGGCCTCGGCGTGCGCACCCACGACGTCACCACCATCTACGACCTGCTGCTGACGCGCCAGCACGAGCCGAAGGACGCGATCCAGCACACGAGCACCGAGGGGCTCGACGTCATCCCGGCGAACATCGACCTGTCGGCGGCAGAGGTGCACCTGGTCAACGAGGTGGCCCGCGAGCAGATCCTCGCCGGGGTGCTCCGCCGCGTCTCGGCCGACTACGACGTCATCCTCATCGACTGCCAGCCGTCGCTCGGCCTACTCACCGTGAACGCGCTGACCGCGAGCCACGGCGTGGTCATCCCGCTCGAGTGCGAGTACTTCGCGCTGCGCGGCGTGGCGCTGCTCATCGAGACCATCGAGAAGGTGCGCGACCGGCTGAACCCGGCCATCTCGCTCGACGGCATCCTCGGCACCATGTACGACGCCCGCACGCTGCACTCGCGCGAGGTGCTGGAGCGCGTCGTGGAGGCGTTCAACGACGACGTGCTCGAGACCGTCATCACGCGCACCGTGAAGTTCCCGGACGCCTCCGTGGCATCCGCCCCCATCACGCAGTTCGCACCCGAGCACCAGGCGGCGAAGGCCTACCGGCAGCTCGCGAGAGAGCTGATCTTCCGTGGCGCCGTCGCCTGAGCCCGTCGGGGAGACGATCGAGACCGCGCCGGAGCCCGAGGCCCAGGACGACTCCTTCCGCGTCGCCCTGAGCAACTTCGAGGGCCCGTTCGACCTGCTGCTCTCGCTCATCTCGAAGCGCGAGATGGACATCACCGAGGTCGCGCTCGGCGCGGTCACCGACGAGTTCATCTCCTACCTCGCGACGCTCGAGGCGGAGGACGAGCTCGACCGGGCCAGCGAGTTCCTGGTCGTCGCGGCGACGCTGCTCGACCTGAAGATCGCCGGGCTCCTGCCGCAGGGCGAGCTCGTCGACGCCGAGGACGTCGCGCTGCTGGAGGCGCGCGACCTGCTGTTCGCGCGCCTGCTGCAATACCGCGCCTTCAAGCAGGTGGCGACCTGGTTCGGTGAGCGCATCGCCGCCGAGTCGAGCCGGCACCCGCGTTCGGTGCGGCTCGAGGAGCGGTTCCGCCAAGCGCCGCCCGAGCTGCGCTGGACCCTGTCGGCCGACGACTTCGCGGCGCTCGCGGTCGTGGCGCTCACGCCGCGGATCATCCCTGTGGTGGGGCTCGACCACCTGCACGCGCCGCTCGTGAGCATCCGCGAGCAGGCGGCGCAGGTCGTCGCGACGCTGCGCCGCGGCGAACCCGTGTCGTTCCGCGAGCTGGTCGCCGGCGTCGACCGCAAGGGCGTGGTCGTCGCCAGATTCCTCGCGGTGCTGGAGCTGTACCGCCACGCCGCCATCGCCTTCGAGCAGCTCGAGCCGCTCGGCGAACTCACCCTGCGCTGGACCGCCGAGGAGTGGTCCGAGGAGCAGCTGGGCAGTCTGGGAGCAGATTATGAGCATTGAGACCAACACGAGCACTGAGGCCAACACGAGCACTGAGGCCAACACGAGCACTGAGGCCGACACCGGCACCGCGACGGATGCCACGGGCATCGCCGCGGATGTCGCCGGCGCACCGCCCGCCGACGGCGCAGACGAGCACGGCATCGACCTCGCGGGCCGCGCGCTCGACCTCGACCGCGCCCTCGAGGCGATCCTCTTCATCGCCGACGAGCCGCAGACCGTCGTGCAGCTCGCGACCGCGGTCGCGCGGCCCGTGCGCGAGGTGCGGGCGTCGATCGCGCGACTCGTCGCCGACTACGACGGGGAGACCGGCTCGGCGGAGGCGGGCGCAGGCGGAGGCATCCGTCGCGGCTTCGAGCTTCGGGAGGTGGGCGGTGGCTGGCGCTTCTACGTGCGCGGCGACTACGACGACCTCGTCACCGACTTCGTGCTCACCCAGACGCCGACGCGCCTGTCGCAGGCGGCGCTCGAGACGCTCGCGGTGATCGCCTACAAGCAGCCGATCTCGCGCGGGCAGGTGGCGTCGATCCGCGCGGTGAACGTCGACTCGGTCGTGCGCACGCTGCTCGGCCGCGGCCTCATCACCGAGGTGTCGAGCGATGCCGAGACGGGGGCGATCCTCTACGGCACGACCGACCAGCTGCTCGTGCACCTCGGCGTGAACTCCATCGAGGAGCTGCCGAAGGTCGCGCCGCTGCTCGACGACGGCCAGGACGGGTTCGATGACCTCGCCCGCTGAGCCCGGGGCGACGGCCGGCGGCGCGCCCGAGGGCGTGCGCCTGCAGAAGGTGCTCGCCGCGGCGGGCGTCGCGTCGCGCCGTGTCGTCGAGCAGTACATCGTCGAGGGGCGCATCACGGTTGACGGGCGGGTCGTCACCGAGCTCGGCACGCGCATCGACCCGGCCGTCGCGAAGGTGGCCGTCGACGGCATCGCGGTGCAGCTCGACGCCGACAAGCTCTACTTCATGCTGAACAAGCCGCGCGGGGTCGTCTCGTCGATGCGCGACGAGCAGGGGCGGCCCGACCTGCGCCGCTTCACGGAGGACCTGCCGGGTCGCGTCTACAACGTCGGGCGCCTCGACGGCGACACGAGCGGACTGCTCGTGCTCACCAACGACGGCGAGCTGGCGCACGTGCTCGCGCACCCGTCGTTCGGCGTCGAGAAGACCTACATCGCGAAGGTCCGGGGCACGGTGCAGCCGCAGGTGCTGACGAAGCTCAAGCGCGGCATCGAACTGGAGGACGGACCGATCGCGGTCGACGCGGCGAAGCTGCTGCAGGCCGGCAGCGGCGGCGGGTTCTCGATGGTCGAGGTGACCCTGCACTCGGGGCGGAACCGCATCGTGCGGCGCATGCTCGATGCGGTGGGGCATCCGGTGGTCGAGCTGGTCAGGCGGCAGTTCGGGCCGCTGCACCTCGGCACGCTGCGGTCGGGCGAGGTGCGCGCGTTGACTAAGGTTGAACTCGGCCGCCTGCTCACGATCGCACGAAGCGACGAGCGCGGCTGAGAGGGGAATCACCAGTGGCCGACAGTCGCCTCACCGGACCGGTGCGCGTCGTCGGGGTCGGACTGCTCGGATCGAGCGTGGGCCTCGGCCTGCGCGCCCGCGGCATCGACGTGATCCTCGCCGACGCGTCGCCCACCCACCTCGGCATCGCCGTCGACTACGGCGCCGGGCGCCCGGCGGCCGAGGGCGACGCCCCGCAGCTGATCGTGGTCTGCGTGCCGCCGGACGTCACGGCCGACACGGTCGCCGCCGAGCTCGACGCGTACCCGGACGCGATCGTGACCGACGTGGCGAGCGTGAAGCTGCGCATCCTCGACGAACTGCGCGAGCGCGGGGCCGACGTGTCGCGCTACATCGGGTCGCATCCGCTCGCCGGCCGTGAGCGCGGCGGGCCCATGTCGGGCCGCGCCGACCTGTTCGCGGGCCGTCCGTGGGTGGTGGCCGCGCACGACGGCATCACCTACCGGCGGGGCGGCGTCGTCGACGACCTCATCCTCGACCTCGGCGCGACGCTCGTCGAGATGACGCCCGAGCAGCACGACGCCGCCGTCGCGCTCATCTCGCACGTGCCGCAGGTCGTGTCGAGCCTCATGGCCAGGCGCCTCGTCGACGGCGCGCCGTCGGCGCTGAACCTCGCCGGCCAGGGCGTGCGCGACGTGACCCGCGTGGCCGCGAGCGACCCCGAGCTGTGGGTGCAGATCCTCGGCGCGAACGCCGCGCCCGTCGTCGAGATCCTCGCCGCGTACCGCGACGACCTCGACCGCTTCATCGCCGCGCTCGGCGACGTCGATGCGCCGGGCGCGCGCCGCCGCATCGCGGAGGAGCTCCTCGGCGGCAACACCGGCGTCGGGCGCCTGCCCGGCAAGCACGGCGTCGACCGGCGCTTCACCCCCGTGGTCGTCATGGTCGACGACCGTCCGGGGCAGCTCGCGCGACTCTTCCAGGACGTCGGCGACATCGGCGTGAACATCGAGGACTTCCGCATGGAGCACTCGCCCGGCGCGCCCGTGGGCCTCGCCGAGCTGGCGATCGTGCCCGAGGCGGTCGAGTCGCTCACCGAGGAACTGAGCCAGCGCGGCTGGCGGATTGCGGGATGATGCAGCAGCAGACCATGGTCGTGGCGATCGACGGACCCGCGGGCAGCGGCAAGTCGAGCGTGAGCAAGGCGGTCGCCCGCCGGCTCGGCTTCGGCATCCTCGACACGGGCGCCGCGTACCGCGCGCTCGCGTGGAGCGTGCTCGACGCCGGACTCGACCCCGAGGACGCCGCGGCGGTCGTCGCGCACCTGCCGGCGTTCGCGCTCGACCTCGGCACCGACAACACCGGTGCGATCGTGCACGTCGGCGATGTCGACGTGACCGCCGCGATCCGCGAGCCGCGCATCTCGGGCGTCGTGAGCGCCATCGCGCGCGTGCCCGAGGTGCGGCGGGAGCTCATCGCCCGATTCCGGGTGATCGCGGCGGATGCCCCCCAGGCGGGCATCGTCATCGAGGGCCGTGACATCACGACCGTCGTGGCGCCCGACGCGCCCGTGCGCATCCTGCTCACCGCCGACGAGGACGTGCGCATCGCGCGTCGCACGGCCGAGCTCGTCGGCTCGTCGGCCGACGGCGCGGGGGAGCAGCTGCGTCGCCGCGACCGGGCCGACGCGCAGGTCGTCGACTTCATGACCGCCGCCGAGGGCGTCACGACGGTCGATTCGACCCACCTCGACTTCGACCAGACCGTGCTCGCGGTGATCGCCGTCATCGACGGCGTGCGCCAGGAGCAGGGCCGGCAGGCGGCGGATGCCCCGGAGGCATCCGCCCACCAGACATCCGCAGAGCAGGGAGCACCACGATGAGCGGACCCGACGACGAGTACGAGGGCGTCGAGGACGACCTCGTCGAGCGCCTCGCGGCAGTCGACGACGACCTCGCCGACCAGCGCGCGGCGGTGCTGCGCAGCGGTCTCGACGACTACGAGCTCGACGACGAGGACCTCGAGGTGCTCGAGGGCGGCGAGCTCGACGAGGACGGCGTGCGGTTCCTGCCGGCACTGCCGGTCATCGCGATCGTCGGCCGTCCCAACGTCGGCAAGTCGGCGCTCGTGAACCGCATCCTCGGCCGCCGCGAGGCCGTCGTCGAGGACACGCCCGGCGTCACCCGCGACCGCGTCTCGTACAAGGGCGAGTGGCTCGACCGCCGCTTCACGCTGGTCGACACGGGCGGGTGGGAGCCCGACGCGCGCGGCATCGACGCATCCGTCGCCGCCCAGGCCGAGGTCGCGATCGAGCTGTGCGATGTCGTGCTGTTCGTGGTCGACGCCACCGTCGGCGCCACCTCGACCGACGAGCACGTCGTGCGGCTGCTGCGGCAGGCGAAGAAGCCGGTGTTCCTCGTCGCCAACAAGGTCGACGACCTCCGGCAGGAGCCCGAGGCTGCGGCACTCTGGAACCTCGGCCTCGGCGAGCCGCACCCGGTCTCGGCGCTGCACGGCCGCGGCGTCGCGGACCTCCTCGAGGAGGTCTTCCGCGTGCTGCCGCAGGAGTCGGCCGTGGCGAAGCAGGAGGTCGGCGGCCCGCGTCGCGTGGCGATCCTCGGCCGCCCGAACGTCGGCAAGTCGAGCCTGCTGAACAAGGCCGCCCGCGAGGAGCGCGTGGTCGTCAACGACCTCGCCGGCACGACGCGCGACCCGGTCGACGAGCAGATCGAGCTCGGCGGCAAGGTCTGGCGCTTCGTCGACACGGCGGGCATCCGTCGCCGCGTGCACCTGCAGCAGGGCGCCGACTTCTACGCCTCGTTGCGCACCCAGGCCGCGCTCGAGAAGGCCGAGGTCGCGGTCGTGCTGCTCGACGTGACCCAGGCGCTCAGCGAGCAGGACGTGCGCATCATCGACCTCGTGCTCGAGTCGGGCCGTGCGCTCGTGCTGGCGTTCAACAAGTGGGACCTCCTCGACGACGACCGCCGCCGCTACCTGGAGCGCGAGATCGAGCAGGACCTCGCGCACGTGGCGTGGGCGCCGCGGGTGAACATCTCGGCGCGCACCGGCCGCCACCTCGAGAAGCTCGTGCCCGCGCTCGAGACCGCGCTCGAGTCGTGGGACACGCGCATCCCGACGGGCAAGTTCAACGCCTTCCTCACCGAGCTCGTGCAGGAGCACCCGCACCCGCTGCGCGGCGGCAAGCAGCCGCGCATCCTGTTCGGCACCCAGGCGGCGACCCGCCCGCCGACGTTCGTGCTCTTCACGACCGGGTTCCTCGACCCGGGCTACCGCCGGTTCATCCAGCGGCGCCTCCGCGAGGTGTACGGCTTCGAGGGCACGCCGATCATCACGAACATGCGCGTGCGCGAGAAGCGCCAGCGCTCGTAGCCGCCGTGAGGCCGAGCGGATGCCCGGGGGTCGAACGGATGCCGCGGGGCGGCGCCCGGTCGTAGCCTGAGGTGGTGGGGGAGCACGCGCCGGAACGTGCGGGCGACGCCGTGCTGGCGGCGATCGCGCACCTCGCGGCGCGCATCCGCGAGCTCGAGCCGGCCGCGCGCTCCGATGCGCCGGACGCGGTGCATCAGCTGCGCACGCACGTGCGGCGGTTGCGCAGCGTGCTCGCCGCGTACCGGCCGCTGTTCGACGGCGCGCGGGTGGACGACCTGCGGCGCACGTACGCGCGCTACGGCGAGGAGCTCGGCAGGGTGCGCGACCTCGAGGTGCGTGCGCGGTACGCCGAGGAGGCCCTGAAGGGGCTGCCGGATGCGCCGGCGGCGATGCGCGTGCGCCTGGTCGACGACGTGCGCGCGGAGTATTCCGAGGCGCACGCTCGGCTCGCCGAGCTCATGACGGGCCCGGGCGCGGATGCCCGTGCGCGGATGCTCGACGCCTTCTGCGCCGATCCGCGGTTCACGGCGCGCGCCGACCTGGCTGCGGTTCCGATGGTCGGCGCGTTGCTCGCGGACGAGGCGCATCGAGCGATGCTGCGGGCGATGCGCGCCGACTCGTCGCCCGAGCGGCTGCATCGCGCCCGCAAGGCGGCACGGCGACTGCGCTACGCGGCGGAGGCGGTGTCGGAGCCGCCGACCGAGGTGCTGGGGGAGCGCGCACGGCAGCTCGCCGCGGCCGGCGAGGCGATCCACGACCTGCTCGGCGACCACCGCGACGCGCTGATCTTCGCCGAGCACGCCCGTCGTGTCGGCGGCGCGCATGCCCGCACGCACGCGGATCTCGCCGCCGGGGCGGAGGCGGTCGCGGCGGGGCACCTGCGCCGGTATCCGGCTGCGGTGCGGCGGTTGCGCGGTGCGACGGGCGCATTCGTCGCGGGGGTCGACTGAGGGCGGCGCCGGCTCGGGGCATCCGCTCGCTCCTCGACGTCGTGCCGGCACCGTTGACAGCACTCGCACCCGGCGGTAATCTCCTCGCAGATTCGTTCGGTCGATCGATCGAAAACCGATCGAACAGGCAGGGGGAGCCACGATGGCGAGCAGCGATACCCGGGCGGCGATTCTCGGTGCGGCCCGCGAGCTGGTGCTCCGCGACGGATTCGCCGCGCTCTCGACGCGCAAGGTCGCCGACGAGGCCGACGTGCCGCAGTCGCAGATCCACTACCACTTCGGCACGCGCGAGCAACTCGTACTGAGCGTGCTCGAGGCGGAGGACGCCTCGCTCGTCGATCGACAGGCGGCGCTCTACGCCGGCGACGAACCGCTGTCGGCGCAGTGGGCACGGGCATGCGACTACCTCGACGACGACCTCGACTCGGGCTACGTGCGCATCCTGCACGAGATGATGGCGGCCGGGTGGTCGACCGAGGTCGTGGGGGCGCGGGTGCGCCGCATCTACGACGGCTGGACGTCGGTGCTGACGGATGCCGCGCGGCGGGCGTCGGCACGGGGCATCCGCTTCGGTGCCTTGACCGTCGAGGAGATGGTCGCGCTCGTGAGTGCGGCGTTCATCGGGGCGGAGGCGATGATCCTGAGCGGCACCGAGGGGCCGACGCGGCCGTTCCGCGACGCGCTGCGGGCGATCGGGCGGCTGATCGCCGCGGAGGAGGCGCGCCTCGCGGCGCTCGAGGAGGAGGTGCGGTCATGAGGGCGACGATGCCGACGGCGGAGGGCTCGGTCGAGCGGGCCGGGGCGAGCGTGCACTGGGAGGTGTACGGGGCGGACGGGCCGACCATCCTGCTCGCGCCGACCTGGGAACTGGTGCACTCGCGCAACTGGAAGATGCAGGTCTCGTTCCTCGCCCGGCACTACCGGGTCGTGCTGTTCGACGCGGTGGGCAACGGGCGGTCGTCGCGGCCGGCGGACCCCGGTCGGTACTCGTGGGCGAACCGCGACGCCGACGCGATCGCCGTGCTCGACGCCACGGGAACGAAGCGGTGCGTCGTCGTCGGCTACTCGATGGGTGGTGAGCTCGCGATCACGCTCGCCGCGCTGCATCCGGGGCGGGTCGACGGGGTCGTCACGATCGGCGCCGCTCACGAGTGGGTCGTGCCCATGGTCGACCGTCAGGCGCCCGAACCGCCCGCGCCCGGCGAGCGACCCGAGGGCTGGGCGAAGTACGACCCCGACTACTGGCGCACCGACTACCGCGACTTCGCCGAGTGGTTCGTCGCCGAGGTGGTCTCCGACCCGCACTCGACCAAGGCCTGGGACGACGGCGTCGGCTGGGCGATGGAGACGACGGGCGACGTGCTCGCGGCGACCGAGGTGGACTACGCCGACCTCGACGTGGACGACATGGAGCGGCGCATCCGCTCGATCGACGTGCCGGTGCTGCTGATGCACGGCACCGACGACCGCATCGTGCACCCGGGCAGCTCGGAGCTCCTGCACGAGTGGATCCCGGGCTCAGACCTCGTGCTGATCGAGGGCTCGGGGCACTCGCCGCACACGCGGTTCCCGGTGAAGGTCAACCACCTCATCAAGGGGTTCGCCGACCGCGTGTACGGCCGACGCGACGAGGCGGCGACCTGGCACGTCGGCATCAGCCGGCCGAAGTCGGCGCTCTACCTGTCGTCGCCGATCGGTCTCGGGCACGCACGTCGCGACATCGCCATCGCGGGGGAGTTGCGCACGCTGCATCCCGACCTGCAGATCGACTGGCTCGCACAGGACCCGGTGACCCGGGTGCTGGATGCGGCGGGGGAGCGCATCCACGAGGCATCCGCTGCCCTCGCCGGCGAGTCGGCGCACATCGAGTCGGAGTGCAGTGACCACTCGCTCGCGGTGTTCCAGTCGCTGCGCACGATGGACGAGATTCTCGTGCACAACTTCATGGTGTTCGACGAGGTCGCCCAGCGCGGCGAGTACGACCTGATCATCGCCGACGAGTCGTGGGAGGTCGACCACTACCTGCACGAGAACCCGAACCTGAAGCGCGGGGCGCTCGCGTGGATGACCGACTTCGTCGGCTACCTGCCGATTCCCGAACGCGGGGCGCGCGAGGCGGCGGTCGTGGCCGACTACAACCAGGAGATGATCGCGCACGTCGAGCGCTACGGTCGGGTGCGGGATGCGGCGGTGTTCGTCGGCTCGCCCGACGACATCGTGCCCGACCGGTTCGGCGAGGGGATGCCCCTGATTCGCGACTGGACCGAGGACCACTTCGAATTCGCCGGGTACGTGACCGGGTTCGACCCGGCGGCGCTCGGTTCGCGCGAGGCGTTGCGGGCCGAGCTCGGGTACCGCGACGACGAGCGGGTGTGCATCGTCTCGGTCGGCGGGTCGGGCGTCGGCACCGACCTGATCCGCCGCGTGGTCGCCGCCTACCCCGAGGCGAAGCGGGCGATCCCCGAGCTGCGGATGATCGTGGTGACCGGCCCGCGGATCGACCCGGCCACGCTGCCGCAGATCGACGGCGTCGAGTACCGCGCCTACGTCGACCGGCTGTACCGCCACCTCGCCGCGTGCGACCTGGCGATCGTGCAGGGCGGCCTCACCACGACCATGGAGCTCGCCGCCTGCCGGGTGCCGTTCATCTACGTGCCGCTGCGCGACCACTTCGAGCAGAACTTCCACGTTCGGGCGCGGCTCGATCGCTATCGCGCCGGGCGGTGCATGCAGTACTCCGAGCTCTCGCCCGACGCGCTCGCGAGCGCCATGGCGTCGCTCGTCGGTGCGCCGGTCGACTACCGGCCGGTCGAGACCGACGGCGCCGCGCGGGCGGCCGCGATGATCGGGAAGCTGCTCTGAGATTCGGTGCGGCGCCGATTCGTTCGCGGGGCCGGTGCTCCGTTATGATGGTCAGGTTGTCCACGGGCTGTGGCGCAGCTTGGTAGCGCACTTGACTGGGGGTCAAGGGGTCGCAGGTTCAAATCCTGTCAGCCCGACCGTGGCAGAAGCCCCGGTGAGAAGCAATTTCTCGCCGGGGCTTCGTCGTCCCCACAGGTCTACGTGTGTCAGGCTAGCCCGCGGGCGGAGGGCCGTGCTCGGCAGTCTCGCCTGTGCGGCTCGCGACGGCAACGGGGATACGCCTCGGATTCCATGTCGGTCGAATGAGGCGGACTGCGACGTCGTCGAAGAACTCGTCGAGTGCGGCATAGGTGAAGGCGCGCTCTGACTTGTACGAGTCGCGAAGTGGTTCGCGACGCTCCGACTGCCAGAGCCGTTCGTCGCCCGAAGCGACCGACGCGTCGTGCTCCATGTAGAACCGCTCGGCATCCTGGATGCAATGTCGAAGGTGCGCGAGCACCCGTCTCGACCACTCCGCGGACCACGACGACGGGTGGAACATCAGTCTCACATGTGCGCGCTCGATCCGGACCTGATCCAGGGCATCATGGCAGGCGGCAAGGCGCTCGTTGCGCACGTCGACCGACGTGAGGAGGAAGTCGTTGCGATGTGGGAGCACGTCTTCGGTGTTCGTGCTCGGCGGAGTCACGTGCCGAAGTGCCGCCAGAGCCGCCAACGTGGCACGCGAGAAGCTCTCGGCCGGTGCGATCATGAGCACGCGGGCCTGCTGCTGCCGATCATGCCGCCGTGCAAGCATCGCGCCGACGAGCGCCGCCGTCGCCGCGAGCAGGCCGACGAGGATCGGAACGCTCGTTGCCCAGCTCATGCGTCGCCCGCCGACATGATCCATGTCTAGCACTCCGCGACATCGCACGGAATGCGCAGTGCACGCCGTACTCGGGTGACCTCGCAGAAGGGCCGATGGCCGAAAGTCGGTCTTCCGGGAGCGGTTTTCGTCTGTTCCGTGCCTGGCGCGCGTTGCTAGCGTCACCGCATGCTGGAGATCCGACCGAACTGCGAGTGCTGCGACCGCGACCTCGCGACCGATGACGCGAACGTGTTCATCTGCACGATCGAGTGCACCTGGTGCGGCGACTGCGCGCGCCGGCTCGACTTCACCTGCCCGAACTGCAGCGGCAACTTGACCGAGCGCCCGGTCCGACCGGCGGCGTGGCTCGAGAAGTACCCCGCGTCGACGCAACGGGTGTTCAACGCCGGCTGCCTGGCCACGGTCGGCGGCTGACTCGCGCGGCACCTCGCCGACGCAGCATCCGATGTGTCGCCTGCTTCTCGACGCCCGCGGCGCGCGCCGCCGCGCGGGGAGCACGAGGGGAGGCCGGGTTGGATGCCCAGGGGCCATCTGGAACGACGCAGGCGGTCTGCGCGGGATGGTGGCTCTTTACCGGGTAGCTGGTACGACGAAGTGGCGACGCCTGCAATGACCGGTGGCGTGCGGCGGACAAGACTCGAAGTCGTGGGCATCAGTCCACGCCGCACCGCGAGATCGACCCCGCCGGTACGCCGGCCCTCGGAAAGGAACCCTCATGACCACCGTTCGCAACGAGCTGCAGCTCTCCCACGCCGTCGTCACCGCAGACGTGACCGCGCCATTCGAGCACATCGACATCGAGCGCTGGCTCAAGACGCTCCCCACCCACGAGTACCAGCGTTGCGCCCCCGGCGACCACAAGGCCGCGGGATACACGGTCGACGACGACGGCACGCCCATGTCGATCAACGTCGAGATGATCGGCAGCGGACTGGTCATCCAGCAGTACCGCTTCGAGGTCGCCTCGCCCACGTACTGCAAGATGGTCTCGCTGTCCGACGTCCTCACGCCGGCCGGGTGGACCACCACCCAGGTCATCTGGGAGCTCCGGATGGAGCAGCTGGACGGTGACAGGCTCCGCTACACCAACACCGTCACCTCGCACCCCACCGACGACTTCATGGTGTTCATCGGTGCCAACGGCCAGACCTTCGAGGAGGCCGCCGCGGCCCGCCAGCAGGCCTCAGGCGAGCACTGCGAGATCGAGACTCCCCACTACGCGCAGAGCATTGCCACGTTCGCGACGGCAGCCGCAGTACCGGCCGCAGCCTGAGAAGACCGTGACCAGCGGCCGGGCGGGCCGCGTGCCCCTCCGGCCGCTGTGGCACGCCCGGCCCCGGCACGCAATGTGCCGGCAACTCGCGCATGCAAGCATGTGCCGAGGAGTCGCTGAAGGGAGCGCACCGACATGGCTGGACTGCGGGTGATCGTCGCCGATGACGACGTCCTCCTTCGGGAGGGCCTGGTGGGAATCCTGTCGCGCTCCGGCATGGACGTGATCGGGCAGGTGGGCGACGCGGAAGAGCTTCTCCGCCTGGTTCGGGCTGACCAGCCGGACGTCGCCGTCATCGACATCCGCATGCCGCCGCACCTCGCCGAGGACGGGCTGGACGCCGCGCTCCAGATCCGACGCGAGCTCCCCGAGGTCAGCCTCCTGCTGCTGTCGGCCCATATCGAGGTCGATCATGCACTCGAGTTGCTCGATGGTGGTCGTGGCGTGGGCTATCTGCTGAAGCACCGCATCACCGATGTCTCGGACTTCCTCGAGTCCCTCGATCGCGTCGCCGACGGTGGCTCCGTGATCGACCCCGCGCTCATCCAGGAGCTCGTCTCCGTGAAGCGACGCGAGAACCCCCTGGCGGCTCTCAGCAGCCGCGAGCGCGAGGTTCTGGTTCTGATGACGGAGGGGTTGTCCAACGCAGGCATCGGACGCAGGCTCTGGATCACCGAAGGCACCGTCGAGAAGCACGTGCGCAGCATCCTGCTGAAGCTGGACCTGCGCGACACTGCGGACGATCACCGTCGGGTCCGTGCGGTGATCCGCTACCTGGACGCGATCGCCTGATCTGCCCGGGCCGAGCTAGTCGACCTGCGCCAGGATGTCGAGCAGCAGCCGCGCGGTGAGCCCGAACTTGGGCACGAACGCGAGCGCTGCGCTGGACTCGACCATGTCCACGAAGTCGTCGACAGGATGCGTCGACGTCAAGATCAGCATCGGCGCCGGTGAGACCTCGTCGCTGAGCGTGCTGACGACGTCGAATCCGCTCTCCCCGCCCAAGTCGACATCGACGAGGGCGATGGTGGGGCGGAGCGCCTGCGCCTGCGCGATCGCGTCCGCGAGTGTCGAGGCTGACCCCGCCACCTCCATCTGAGCCGTCTCCAGCATTCGCTGGACGGCAGCACAGAACTCGGGGCTGTCGTCCACGATCAGCCAGCGGTGGTCTCCGGGTCTCACCCCACACACACTTCCAGATGATCGACCGCAGGGCATTCCGGCTAGCCTCACCTTCTAGCATGGCGTCATGCCACTGCGTGCCGACGCCATGGGGACGGACTCACTGGACCCGAGCCTCCTCGAGCGAGCAGTCCCCGTGCTCCTGCGCCCCTACTCGCCTCCGTTGGCATGGGGAGTCGGGGTGGCGGCGTTCTTGATCGCTGTGGAGGTGCTGATCGTCGAGCTCCTGGCGCAGATCGCCCCTGACAGCGCGTTCGGTGCCGTGTTCCTGTTCGGCGTGCTGGTGGTCTCTGCGGGATGGGACTTCCGTCTGGCGCTCGCCACGTCGGTGGCCAGTGCGGTGGCGTACGCGTGGGTTCACGTCAACGAGGACGGCGCGACGCTGGTGCCCGCGGTGCTCGTGTTCACGGTCCTGGCGCTGCTGACGAACCTCCTGGTGGGGCAGTCGCGCCTGCGTGCTGCCGAGTCGGATCAGCGCAGGCGCGAGGCCGACCTGCTGGCCGATCTCGCCCGCACGATGCTGAGGGAGGTGGACTCGCCCCGCATGTTCGACGCGGCGGGCGCCCAGTTGTCTCAGGTGCTCGACCTTGCGCCGCCGGGAGTGCTCCTGGGCGACCCGGGCCTCGTCCCCGGTGCTTCGCAACGACGTGTCACCCTGCGTGACGGCGACGACGCGGTCGGCGCCCTCCTCGTGCCGGCCGAGCTCTCTCGCACGGACAACCGACGCATCCGGAGGGTCGTGCCGGCGCTGGAGGCGTTGCTCGTGGCAGCGCGAGACAGGCAGGAGTTGCACGAACGGACGGTGGAGCTCGCACGTCAGCAGGAGTCGCTGCGGAAGGTGGCCACGCTCGTCGCCTCCCGTGCGGACTTCACGGACATCTGCTCCGCGACGACGCTCGAACTTGCCCGGGGCCTGGGCGCTGAGCAGGTCTCCCTGCTCCAATATCACGACGACTCGTGCATGGTCCTTGCGGTCAGCGGCCGACGAACGGGCGTGTCTCCGATCCTGCCGGGTGAGCAGCTCCCCTTGGGCGGGAACAACTTGTCCACCCTCGTGAAGGAGTCGGGGGAGGCGCTCGACCTCGACTACGAGCAGGCGTCGGGCATCATCGCCGACCGCATGCGGGAAGGCGGGCTGCCGTTCGGCTCCGCCGTGCCCGTCGCCGTCGAAGGGCGGACGTGGGGTGCGCTCGTGGTCGGCTCGTCGGACGGGCTGGGCGGTCGTGAGCTCCGCGCGCGTCTCACCGACTTCGCGGACCTCGTCGCGACCGCAGTGTTCAACATGGAGGCGCGCACGCAGCTGACCGCCTCGCGGGCACGCGTGATCGCGGCGGCTGACCAGGCGCGAAGGACGATCGAGCGCGACCTGCATGACGGTGCACAACAGCGAATCGTCGCACTCGGCCTGGACCTCCGCGCCGCAGCGGACGCGGTGCCCGACGGCCAGCCGGCGCTCGTGGAGCGGATCGAGCGGACCGTGGAGACCCTGTCGCTGGTCCACGCCGATCTGCAGGAGCTCTCGCGCGGGATCCACCCGGCGATCCTCTCCCGGGGCGGTCTCGGTGCCGCGCTGAAGAACCTCGCGCGGCGCTCGACGGTGCCGACTGAGCT
This sequence comes from Agromyces sp. SYSU T00194, assembly GCF_040496035.1. Lineage (NCBI taxonomy): Bacteria > Bacillati > Actinomycetota > Actinomycetes > Micrococcales > Microbacteriaceae > Agromyces > Agromyces chitinivorans. The sequence goes on from NZ_JBEPJZ010000002.1 coordinate 25,897, forward strand.
CGCGGTGAGCATCGCTGAGCGGCTTCCGGAGGAGATCGAGGTCGCGGCCTACTACGTGGTCGCCGAGTCGCTGACCAACGCGGCCAAGCATGCCGACGCCACTGGTGTCCGAGTCACCGCCGGCGTGGTCGGCGACAGCCTGGAGCTGAAGGTCGCCGACGACGGCGTCGGTGGAGCAGGCACGAGCAGCGGGTCCGGGCTGCTGGGCCTGCGGGACCGGACTGAGGCCGTCGGAGGCGCTCTGACCATCACCAGTCCGCCGGGCGCCGGCACGGAGATCTCCGTCACGATCCCGCTCGGAACCGGCTACAGCTAGCCCCCAGTCCGCCGTTCCCGTCAGCCTCAGTCGAGGACTGGCGCCAGCGGCGACGACACCTCCTCCGCGACAGAGCAGCGTTGATACCGCTGATCAACACCAACTCCGGAGGAACGAACATGAGCTACATCACCACCTGCGACGGCACCGAGATCTACTACACGGAGCAGGGCTCCGGTCAGCCGGTCCTGTTCAGCCACGGCTGGCCGCTGAGCTCCGATGCGTGGCAGCGCGAGCTCAAGCTCTTCGCCGACGCCGGCTACCGGGCCATCGCTCACGACCGCCGTGGACATGGGCGTTCCGCGAAGACGTACACGGGCAACGACATGGATACGTACGCCTGCGACCTGCGGGACCTGGTCGAGGCGCTCGATCTCAGCGACCTCGTCCTGGTCGGACACTCCACAGGTGGTGGCGAGGTCGTCCACTATGCGGCGAAGCACGGAGGCTCCAGGGTTGCGAAGGTGGTCACGGTCGGCGCAGTCCCGCCGGTGATGGTCAAGTCGGACTCCAACCCCGAAGGAACGCCGATCGACGTCTTCGACGGCATCCGCGCGGGAGTCCTCGACGATCGCTCCCAGTTCTACAAGGACCTCTCCGAGTCGTTCTTCGGTGCCAACCGTGAGGGTGCGCAGGTCTCGCAGGGCGCGAAGGATGACTTCTGGCGCCAGGGGATGCTCGTGAACCTCGCCGCCGCGTACGACTGCGTCAAGGCGTTCTCGGAGACCGACTTCACCGAGGACCTCCGTGCGCTGACCGTTCCGGTCCTGATCGCTCAGGGGGACGACGACCAGATCGTCCCGATCAAGGCAGCTGCGCTCAAGGCGATCGAGCTGGTCGAGGACGGCACGCTGAAGCTCTACCCGGGTGCACCCCACGGTGTCCACGGGGCCTACCAGGCGGCGCTGGACGCCGACATCCTCGACTTCATCGCCGAGGGATGAGCGCCCGGCACGGGCGGCGTCCCGTCCAGGGAGCCGCCCCGCGACCGGATACCCCGGCGGCCAGGATCGGCGCCGGCGACCCCAGCTCGCCCGACCTGGCGGCGGGCGACTGAGGCGTCGACCCTCCGCGACGGGCGACTAGCGGGTCGCGAGTTGCGCGATCGCGTCCAGGGTTGCGGCGCGGTCGAAGCTCTTCGCAGGCATCGCGGCGGTCGTGACCTGGATCACGGTGCCGTCCGCGTCGACGACCGCGGTCGCGCTCTCCTGGAACTGGCCCGAGCGTCGGAGGCCGAACACGCCGTGGTGCGGTCCCACTGCGGCCACCCGCACGGTCTCGTCGAGGCGAGAGGCCGCCTGCGCGGCATCCGCACCGGTTCCCGGCGTGAGGAAGATCACCCGTGCGTCGCCGAGGTCGCCGTTGCGGTGCAGGCTCGCGAGCCGCTTGCCGACCGACAGGCACGCGGGGCAGGTCGACGTGCGCATGAAGTGGACGACCGCCGGTCGGCCGTCCAGCAGCTCGGCGATCGTTGTCGAACCCCCGTCCGCAGTGGTCAGTTCTGTCGCGGGAAGCGCGTTGCCAACGGCGAGCGCAGCGTTGGTGCGGGGCATAGACTTTCTCCTCAGTTCTGCGAGCGGACTTGCGAAACCTACTTTCGCAACTACCTTGCGCAACCGACGGGAGGGCGCGGTGTATTCCCCAGAGGTCGAGGAGTTCCGGCGAGCGGCGGCGGAGGACGTGGGACACCTGCTGCGCGAGGCCCTGCACGTCGGGAACGAGCGGTTCCTGGAACTCATGTCTGCGCGCGGCCACGAGCAGGTCGCGATGCGGCATCTGCCGGTGTTCGGCGCGGTGGATCGCGACGGCACGCGCATCACCGTCGTCGCGGGAAGGACGGAGATCTCGCGGCAGGCCGTGGGCCAGCTCATCCACGAACTGGAGGCGCTCGGCTACCTGACGCTCACTCCGGACCCGAGCGATCGTCGTGCCCAGATCGTGCGGCTCACCGAGCGCGGGATGTCGTTCTGCACCGAAGGCGCGGAGGCCGCACAGGCGTTGCACTCCGAGGTGGTCGATCGGATCGGTGGCGAGGAGGCGCTCGACGCGCTGCGCGCAGGCCTCCGGCGCATCATCGGCGACGCAGACTGAGCGTCGGAGCGCGCGCCCGGGCGGGGCGCGCGCCGCCGAGTCGCTTCGACGGTGGGTGTGCGACAGGACCGATCCGCGAGAATCGTCGCATCCGCCGCGGCCGGATGAGCCGATCGCGAGGTCCAGCCGGATCGATGGCAGGAATCGGGCAGGCCCGCGTTGGTAGCGTGCGCGCATGCTGGAGATCCGACCCAACTGCGAATGCTGCGATCGCGACCTCGCGACCGACGATGCGCACGTGTTCATCTGCACGATCGAGTGCACCTGGTGCGATGACTGCGCGCGCCGGCTCGACTTCACCTGTCCGAACTGCGAGGGCAATCTCACCCCGCGTCCGATACGGCCGGCGGCGTGGCTCATGAGGTATCCGGCGTCGACGGAGCGCGTCTCCAACCTGGATTGCCTGGCGGGCATCGCCACCTGATTCCATCGCGAGCGCTTGCTAGTCTCGGTCGGCGATGGAGTCCAAACCGCGACGCGTCGAACGCCGGCCCTACTACCGGGCCTCGAACCGCCTGCTCGCCGAGCGTGCCGTTGCGCTCCCCGCCCTCCGAGTGCTGCGCGACGACGATCTCCGCGCGCTCGCCGAGGTGCACCTGCCCGCCCTCCGCGGAACCGTGGACGACGAGGAGGACACGCTCGAGCAGCTCGTCGACGACTACCGCGGCGGCACGACCGGCGACTGGGGCACGCCGCTGCGCGACCGCTGGCTCGTCACCGAGGACGACCGCGGCATCGCGGCGGCGGTGCTCACCACGCACTGGCGGGGCACGCCCTTCATCGCGCTCGTCGTCACACGCCTCGACGCGCAGCGCAGGGGTCTCGCAAGTGCGCTCATCGCCGAGGTCGCGGCGCGCAGCCTCGCCCGGGGCGAGCCCGAGCTCGCGCTCATCGTGACGCGCGGCAACCCGGCGCTCGACCTCTACGAGCGGCTGGGATTCGTCGAGGCCGACCGGCCGGACGCCTGAGCGGATCCCTCGGGCGGCACGTGCACGGCGAACAACGAGCATCCAGAACCGGCAGAGTTGTCTGACAACCGGAGGACATGCTAACGTGACGTGCGCCGCCGCAGTGCAGCAGTGGGGCCGACCGAAGGGGAGACATGCGCGAGGACGTCGTAGAGGTCGAGATCGTGGTGGTCGGCGGCGGACTCGCGGGAGTCAGTGCGGCGATCGCGGCGGCGCGTCTCGGCCGTTCCGTCGCGCTGGTCAACAACCGGCCCGTCCTCGGCGGGAACTCCTCGAGCGAGGTCCGCGTGTGGGTATGCGGGGCGGCCTGCCAGGGCCGACACCGCTTCGCGCGCGAGACCGGCATCATCGGCGAACTGCTCATCGAGAATCAGTTCCGCAACCCCGAGGGGAACCCCTACTTCTGGGACCTCGTCCTTCTCGAGGCCGTGCGTGCCGAGGAGAACATCCGCCTGTTCCTCAACACAGACGTGACCCAGGTGGACGCCGACGGGCCCGAATCCGGACGCCGCATCACGTCGGCGACGGGCTGGATGACGGGATCGGAACGTCGGATCGAGTTCCGCGCCCCGATGTTCATCGACTGCTCGGGTGATGGTCTCCTGGGGCATCTCGCGGGTGCCTGGTATCGCATCGGCCGCGAAGCGCGGTCGGAGTTCGGCGAGGCCTCGGCGCCGGAGCATCCCGACCAGCGCACGCTCGGCTCCACCATGCTGTTCTACTCCACCGACGTCGGACGCCCGGTTCAGTTCATCCCTCCGGAGTTCGCCGTCGACATCGCGTCCACGCCGATACCCGAGCGCCGCATCATCAGCACCGAACGCGACGGTTGCTACAACTGGTGGATCGAGTGGGGCGGTGACCTCGACGCGGTCGACGACAACGAGCGCATCCGCGACGAGCTCTGGGGCGTCATCTACGGCGTGTGGGACTACATCAAGAACTCCGGCCGCTTCGACGCCGACAACCTCACTCTCGAGTGGGTCGGCTCGGTCCCGGGCAAGCGCGAGTACCGACGCTTCGTCGGCGACCACACCCTGACTCAGAACGACGTGCTCGGGCAGGTGCCGTTCGAGGATCGCGTCGCGTTCGGAGGCTGGTCCATCGACCTGCATCCGACCGGGGGCGTCTACGCCGACGCCCCGGCGTCCCAGCACTGGCTGCCGGACGGCAACTACCACATCCCGTTCCGCTCGCTCTACTCCGCGAACGTCGACAACCTGCTCGTCGCGGGACGTGACATCAGCGCGAGCCACGTGGCGTTCGGAAGCACGCGGGTGATGGCGACGTGTGCCGTGGTGGGCGAGGCGGCCGGGACCGCCGCAGCACTGTGCATCACCACGCGCAGTTCCCCCCGGGAGCTTGCCGGAGCACGGATGCCCCAGCTGCAGCGCCTCCTCCTCCGACAGGACGCATCGGTGCTGGGGCTGCCCTACGACGATCCGGACGACCTCGCACGGTCGGCCCGGGTCTCGTCCTCCAGCACGTTCGTCGCCGAGTCGGTCCGTTCCGACGGCGTCCTCGCGATCGAGCGGGACCTCGCCATCCTCGTGCCGGCGGACCCCGCGATCGACGGCATCGACCTCCTGCTCGATGCATCGCGGCCAGCTCGCCTGACGGTGGAGCTCTACTCGACCGGACTCGCCCAGAACTACGTACCCGCCGCGTTGGAGCAGTCCGTCGAGGTGGCGGTCCCGGAGGGGGCCGCCCAATGGGTGCGCATCCCGCTCGACTGGTCACCGGGGGATCCGCAGAACGCCTTCATCGTCGTTCGAGCGGCGGGCGCCGACATCCGATGGCACGTCGCCGACGAGGTGGTCCCCGGCGTGCTGGGGTTCGAGCACGTCGAGCCCCCGGTCGTGACGGAGTACCCGCAGCCGCTCCGTGAGTGGCGCGCGCTCGCGCGGCGCACTCCGTGCTTCCGCCTCTCCTCCACACGTGCCTATCGTGCCGAGAACGTCGTCGGCGGGTTCGCGCGCCCGTTCGGTGGGCCGCAGCTCTGGGCGTCTCGTCCGCTCGAGCCGGAGCGACCGGAGTGGGTCGAGCTGGAATGGGCGGAACCGGTGCCTGTCGGGGAGGTGCAGGTGATCTTCGACGACGAGGTGAACGAGCATCTGAACAACCTGCACCGCACGATCACCCCGTTCCGCTCGATGCCGGCCATCGCGAGGGAGTACCGCGTGCAGACGCGTGTCGACGGCGTGTGGACCGACGTCGCCGTCGTTCGGGACAACCACGCGCGGCGGCGGATCCATCCCGTGGTCGGCCCGCCGGTGGATGCCGTTCGACTCCAGGTCGAGCGCACGAACGGTGCGCCGTGCGCCCACGTCGTCGCCGTACGCGCGTACGAAGCGCCGCTGAGCCTGTGACAGCCGACTGAGCCCGTGGCCGCCTCGGCGGCCGACGTCGCGGTCATCGTCGACCGCGCCTCATGTGAAGGGACCCCGAAATGATCCAACTCGCTACGCTCGCGATGGCCGCGACGAGCACGCTGCTGCTGGCCGGCGTCGTCCAGACGACGCCAGCGTCCGCGCCGGTCGAATCCACCGCATTCCACGTATCGCCCTCCGGGAGCGATGCCGCCTCGGGTGCGCCGTCCGATCCGTTCCTGACACTGGAGCGCGCTCGCGACGCGGTTCGCACGGAGATCGCCGACGGCATGGCGCACGACGTCGCCGTCATCGTCGAACCGGGCGACTACTTCCTCGAGGAACCACTCTCCTTCGACGAACGCGACTCCGGTCGCGACGGATTCACGGTGGAGTGGGTCACAGGCGATGGGGGCGCAGCGACGATCTCGGGCTCGCGCGTGCTCGAGGGGGAGTGGGAGGAGACCGCCACTCCGAGTGTGCTCCGCCTCGCGATCCCGGCCGTGGCCGCAGGCGACTGGCGCTTCGACCAGGTCTTCGTCGACGGCGAACGACAGCGGAAGGCGCGATATCCCGACGACGGGTACCTGCACACCATCGGTGGAGCGGACGACACGCGCACGTTCTACGCCGAGCCGGGCGACCTTCCCCCGTGGACGGACCTGTCGGGAGCGCAGGCCGTCGTCTGGAGCAGCCCGTACTTCGCCGACACCGTCCGCATCGACGAACTCGAAGCGGGCGAGGGACGGGTCACCCTCGCCGACGACATGCTGCTCGATTTCGGGCAGGGGGAGCAGCGGCGCTACTACCTCCAAGGGGCGCTCGAGGCGCTCGACCGTCCCGGGGAGTTCTACCTGGACGAGGCCGAGGGATACCTCTACCTCTGGCCCGACACCGCCGAGTTCGACTCGGCGACCGTCACGGCGCCGGTGATCCGCGACATCGTCCGCTTCGTCGGATCCGATGCGTCGACGCCGGTGACGGACATCCGGTTCAGCGGGTTCGACATCGTCGGTTCCGCGTTCACGGACTACTTCAACGAGACACGAGGGATCGAGTGGAACCGTCCAGCGGCTCCGAACGCCGCGGCGGCGGTGTACCTCGAGAACGCGGAGCGCATCGCGGTGCAGGACAACCGCATCGACCTCGCCGGGTTCAGCGGGGTGACCCTCCACCACTCCGCCAGGGACAACGTCATCCAGCGGAACGAGATCAGCGACTTCGGCTACCACGGCGTACTGCTGCTGGGGACCGACAGCGGAGTGCGGAATGCCTCAGGCGAGCAGGTCTACGACAACCGCTCGAACCGAGTGGCCGACAACCACATCCACGACGGATCACTCGTCGGTCACGGATCCGGCATCTTCGTCCACCAGAGCGGTGAGAACGTGATCGAGCACAACGTCATCCACGACCTGCCACGCTACGGAATCGGGTCGAAGGCGAACCGTGCACCGAGCAGGATCGACGAGGTCACCGCACGTGACAACGTGATCCGGTACAACGACATCTCGGCGGTCAACCAGGAGAGTGACGACACCGGTGCGATCACGCTGACGTCCGTCGGGCCCGGCAACGTCATCGAGGCGAACCGGATCCACGACATCATGGTCCGAGAGGCGCATGGCGGCCACGGGCACGCGATCTACCTCGACAACCACACCCAGGGAACGCACGTGGTCGGCAATCTCGTCCACGACGTCGGCGTCGAGGCGATGAACGGCATCCACACCGGCATCTACGCCAAGGGGGCCGACAACGTCGTGGAGAACAACATCGTCGTGCAGTCGTCCGAGAAGGCGTCCGCGTCGGCCATGGGCAACGCACAGCACGGTGCGAACGATGCCGTGGCGCACCGGTACGAGCGCAACATCCTCGTCGTCGAGGAACAGGGTCCGGCCGTGTACCAGTTCCTGAACTGGGAGGACGAGAACGTCGCCACATCGGACTTCAACCTGTTCTCCCAGCCGAGCGGGGAGTACCGCGTCACCGGCATCCCGCTCGTGGCGGACATCAGCGACTGGCAGACGATCTCGGGTCAGCGATTCGACCAGCACTCGATCCTGGGCGATCCCGCATTCCGCGATCAAGCAGACGACGACTTCGTGCTCGATCCGGAGTCGCCCGCATTCGCCCTGGGGTTCGAGGACATCGACTTCGGGCGGATCGGAACGACCCGACCCGACATGTTCCCGGCGGGCGCCCTCGACCGGCTGCATGTCTCCGCAGCGGGTCGCACCTCCTCGATCGTCCTCGACAACGGTCGCGTCGCGGATCTCGTCGTCGTGGCACGGGACTCCGCCGGGCTGGCCCTCGATCCGGAGGACCTGTCGATCACGTACTCGAGCGCGAACGAGCGTGTCGCGGCGATCGACGACTCCGGTTCGGTCCGCGGTCGTGGGCCCGGGCGCACCGCGATCACGGTCACCGCCGACGACGGGTCGAACCTCCGCGAGGTGGTGGTCCCCGTCTACGTGGGGGATCGGATCGGTTCGTTCGCCCTGGAGGGGGACGAGCACGTGCTCGCCGTCGGCGATGACCTGAAGCTCCGGGCGATCGCCGAGACCGTTCTCGGTCGCGAGTTCCCCCTCGACGGCGCCTCCGGTGAGGTGACGTTCTCGAGTGACGATCCTGCGACCGCCTTCGTCGGTGCGGATGGCGTCGTCGACGCGATCGGGGTCGGTCAGGCGAACATCGTCGCACGGGTCGTGGTCGGTGACCTCACCCTCACCCGGACGTGGTCGATCGAGGTGCGCGAGCGTGTCTTCCGAGAAGCCTCGCTCACCATGCCGACGCTCGCGGTCGAGGTCGGCGCATCCGCCACCCTCACTCCGCTGGCGTGGTGGTCGGACGGTGGGGAGATCGAGCTCGCGGGTACCGCGCGCGCATACTCGAGCGCCGACCCTTCGGTCGTCGACGTCGATGCCGACGGCACGGTGACGGGGGTCTCCGTCGGCGTGTCGCGGGTGAGCGTGCGCCTGACCGTCGACGGCGTCGAGAGGTCCGCCCATCGCACCGTCTACGTGGTCGAGGACACCGAGATGCCGGATGGCTGGAGTCACGAGGAGATCGGACCGTGGGAGCGCCAGGAGAGCTACGCCAGTCACCACGACGGGACGTGGACGTTGAACAGCAACGCCGCGGACGCGTGGGGCAAGCGCGATCGTGTCGTCTTCGTCGGGACCGAGGTCGATCCGGCCGACTACCCGGATGGCTTCTCCATCATCGCCACCGTCGAGGCACTGAGCCAGGTCAATCGGTTCACGATGGCCGGCGTGATGATCCGCGACGACCTCTCCGGGCCGGCGGGCAACGTGGCACCGCGCATCCGGACGGACGGTGCGATGCCGGTCGGGCTGCGCGAGGTGTCCGGCGGGGCCACCGCCAACGTGTCCGAGTCGCCGGTCACGACGTTCCCGGCGCGGCTGAAGCTCACGCGGGTCGGGGACAGCGTCACCAGCTGGTACTGGGAGGACGGAGCATGGGTCGAGTCGTCGGCGGTCACCGTGGAGATGGACGGCCTCGTGCACGCAGGCATCTGGGCTGCCTCCGCCGACGCGAGCGGGCTCTCGGAAGCGGTCTTCTCCGACGTCCAGGTCATCGCGGAGCACCCGCTGCCGGCATCGGCGGAGAGTCTCGAGGAGCTCGATCGGCTCGTCGTCACGGCGTCGGCGTTCCTTCACGACGCCGTTGCCGGTGACGGTCAGGGCGAGTATCCGCAGACGGTCATCGACGCCCTCACGGACGACCGCCGCACGGCCGCCGACGTGCTCGTCGGCGGGGATGACGTGACCCAGCCGCTCGTCGACGACGCGCGAGCTCGGCTCGCGGCCTCCCTGGAGACCTTCATCGAGTCACGGGGCGCGGTCTACGCCTTCGAACTCGACTTCGAGGACGAGGCCGTCGGGGAGGTTCCCGGCGTGATCACCGTGATCACCCCGGAGAACGGAGCGGTGCGCATCGCCGAGGACCCGAGCGGTACCGGTCAGGTGCTGCAGGTCGAGGGCACCGTGCATCCACTGGAGTTCGAGGCGGCGGTGCCCGCCGTCGAGGCTGACACGGCGCGGGTGGAGAGCCGGTTCCTCGCCGACCAGCTGAGCTCCGTGTCGTTCGCCATCGGGGCCGGCGCCACTTCGCAGGCGATGTACCTCCGCTTTCTCGGGAACGGCACGATCCGCCTCATCGCGGCCGACGGCAGTTGGACACGGATCGGAACGTGGGCGCAGGGGGTGTGGAACGAGGTGTCCGTCGAGCTGGACTTCACCGACCAGACACTGGACATCACGCTGAACGGCTCCGTGCTCACCACGGCGTCGGCGTTCCGCCACACGGTGGAATGCGTCGGCCTCGTCTCCTGGTGGGTCGGACCGGGCACCTACCTGTTCGACGACATCCGCGCGAGTGTGCCTGCGAGCTCCGACGCGACGCTGGCCGACCTCACCGTCGGCGGAACGACCGTGCCGGAGTTCCATCCCGAGCAGCAGCACTACACGGTCGCGGTTCCGGACGGCGCGGGCATCCCGGTCGTGTCGGCACGCGCGAACGACCCGGAGGCAGGCATCTACTCCGAGCAGGCTTCGGGCCCGGGCGACCGTGCCCACGTCGTCGTCATCGCACCCGACCGGCGAACTGCGCTGGTGTACGACGTCGACTTCGTGTCGGCGGGCTGACGAGATCGATGCATTCAGAGAGGAACGGACACACATTGAGCACATCAGGATTCGCGATCGGGATCTGCGGACTCGGACAGTTCGCCCAGTCATTCATCCCCTTGTTCCAGGCGCACCCCGGCGTTCGGCGTGTCGCCCTGGCGGACATCGAGCCCGACCGGGCGGCCAGGGTGGCCCGACACTACGGCGTGGAAGAGGCGTACTCGTCTCTGGAGCAGCTCTGCGAGAGCGATGTCGATGCGATCGCGATCTTCACCCCGAGGTGGATGCATGCCCAGCATTCGCTGACGGCGCTTCGAGCGGGCAAGCACGTCTTCAGTGCGGTGCCGGCGGCCGTCACGCTCGAGGAGATGACGGAGTTGGTCACGACGGTGGAACAGACCGGGCTGACCTACATGGTCGCGGAGACCGGATACTACAATCCTGCGGCGCTGTACTGCCGAGAGCGGTACCGGCGGGGAGACTTCGGTGACTTCGTGTACGGCGAGGGCGAGTACCTCCACGACATGTCGCACGGATTCTACGAGGCGTTCCAGCGCAGCGGTGGGGAGCAGTGGAAGTCGACTGCGAGCTTCCCGCCCATGTTCTATCCCACGCACTCCATCAGCATGATCCTCTCGGTGACGGGTGCACGCATGGAGTCCGTGTCGTGCCTCGGCTTCGTCGACCGCGCCGACGACGGGGTGTTCTCCCGGGAGGTCAGCCGGTGGGGGAACGACTTCAGCAACGAGACTGCGCTCTTCCGCACGTCCGACGGCGGAATGTGCCGCATCAACGAATTCCGACGGGTCGGCTGGCGCGGGCAGCTCTCGTCGCGCATGAGCATGTACGGCACCAAGGGGAGCTACGAGGAGCAGAGCAATGCGCGCGTGTGGAACACGCTCGACCACGCCGACCAGACTGATCTCTTCGACTTCCTGACCAGCAGGAAGACGGAAGGGTTCTCGCGCAAGAGCGGCGAGCTGATGCCGTCGGTGCATGAGGCGATGGAACTGGACTTCGATGCCGGCTATACGCCAGTGCACCCGGTGGAACGGCTTCCCGAATCGTTCGCGAAGCTCCCCAACGGCCATGCAGGATCGCACCACTTCCTGGTCGACGACTTCGTGCGAGCGGTCAACCAGGAGACGGTCCCGCCCAACAACGTCTGGGAGTCGGCGCGAAACTGCATTCCCGGAATGGTCGCGCACGAGTCCGCGCTGCGCGGCGGCGTCCAGCTTCCCATTCCCGACCTCGGAGATGCGCCGGCGTGATCGTCCACTATTTGCCCTGTTGTCAGACAACCTGTAGAGTTCCCGCATGCTGCTGAGTCAGACCCGCGACGTCGCGGGTGCGCCACCTCGGGTCGACCCGCCACGCCGTCGCAGCCGATCGCTGCGATCGCGGGCCTGGGACCACCGATGGCACTACGTCTTCGTGCTCCCGATGCTGATCACCTTCGTGGCGTTCACGCTGTGGCCGATGGTCGCGAGCTGGGTGTACTCGCTCTACGAGTGGCAGGGGTACGGTCCGCTCGAGGACTTCGTCGGGTTGGACAATTTCCGACGTGCGATCGCGGACCCGCTGTTCTGGAACGCGATGGGCAACACGGGGATCTTCGCGCTCTTCGGCGTGTTCGTGCAGTTGCCACTGGCGTTGCTCCTCGCGATCGTGCTGAACAACACGGCACTGCGGGGGCGGGCGGTGTACCGAGTCCTCTTCTTCCTCCCCGTGGTCACCACCACGGTCGTGGTCGGAGTCGTCTTCGATCTGCTCCTCAACCCCTCGGGAGGGCCGATCAACGAGTTCCTGCGCGGGATCGGGCTGATCGAGCAGCCGATCAACTTCCTCGGCGACGAGGCGCTGGCATTGCCCACCGTCCTGTTCGTGGACATGTGGAAGGGAATCGGGATCACGATCATCTACTGGCTGGCTGCGCTGCAGTCCATTCCCTCCGAGGTGTACGAGGCTGCGCGTGTCGACGGCGCCAACCGGGTGCAGGTGTTCACGCGCATCACGGTGCCGCTGATCGCGCCGCTCGGTGCCGTCATCCTGTTGCTCACGCTCATCAGCAGCCTGAACGCGTTCGACATCGTGAAGGTGATGACCAACGGCGGGCCGAACCGATCGACCGAGATCATCCAGACCTACATCTTCAACTACGCCTTCGATCCCGAGGGCATCCCGCTGTTCGGCTTCGCCTCCGCAGCCGGAATCATCTTCGGCCTCGCGGCGATGGTCGTGAGTGTGCTGCCACTCCTGCTGCGGCGCCGTCGCCAGGCCAGCATCGGGCCCGTCGTGGCGAAGGAGGACGCGGAATGACCGCCGTGGCATCCACCGGGGCCGAGAACTCCGTCTCGAAGTCCGCGCCGACGGTCACGCCGAGGTGGAGGCGGCGACGTTCGCGCGCGACGCTCGTCACGCATGCGATCCTCATCGCCGTCTGCCTGGCGTGGACCTACCCCTTCATCTGGATGGCTTCGACGTCGTTCAAGACGACCGCGGAGGTCTATCAGGGCGGTCTCTCGCTCCTGCCGCAGTCGCCGAGCTTCGACAACTACGTGCGTGCCTGGGACAACGCGAACTTCGGCCAGTACACGCTGAACTCGATCATCGTGTCGTTCGGCTCCGCCGCCCTGGTCGTGGCGATCTCGGCGCTCGCCGGGTACGCGCTCGGACGGGGGAAGATGCCGGGGAAGCGGATCATCGTCGGCGTCCTCGTCGCCACGATGTTCCTCCCGAAGGGCTACACCATCCTTCCGGTGTTCGTGCTCATCAACGCACTGGGGCTGAACAACACGCTCGGCGGCGTCATCCTCGCCGAGTCGGGGCCCGCCCACGTCGTCGGCATCCTGCTCTTCATGGGGTACTTCGCGAAGGTCCCGGACGACCTCGAGGAGGCCGCCATCATCGACGGGGCGGGCCCCCTTCGCATCTTCGCCCAGGTCATGTTGCCGGTCGCGCGACCGGTGGCGGCGACCGTCTTCATCTTCAACTTCATCAGCGCCTGGCAGGCGTTCCTGATTCCGTTGGTCTTCACGCTCGGAGCTCCGGGGCTCCGCACGACGGGCGTCGGCATGTACTCGTTCTTCGGCGAGTACAGCATCGACTGGACGGGCCTGGCCGCAGGTGCCGTCATCTCGGTGCTGCCGATCATCGTCGTGTTCCTCTTCTTCCAGCGGTACTTCGTGGAGGGCATCGCGGGGGCGGTGAAGGGATGATGGCCGAACCGTCCCCGGCACCGGACATCGTCCTCATCCATTGCCACGACCTTGGCCGGATGCTGGGCGCGTACGGCGCCCGCGTGCCGAGCCCGCGGATCGACGCCTTCGCGAACGATGCCGTGCGATTCGACGGCGCGTTCGCGACCGCGCCGCAGTGCAGCCCCTCGCGCGCAGCGCTCTTCACCGGACGGTATCCGCATGAGACCGGCGTGCTCGGCCTCACCCACCTCGGGTGGGACCTCGGGCCCGACGTGCGACACCTCGCCGCGATCCTCGCCGAGCAGGGCTACCGCACGGAGCTCCTCGGCGTGCACCACGAGTCACGGGTCCGACCGGACCTCGAGGTCGCCGCGCGACTCGGCTTCGATACGGTCGACACGCTCGGCCCCAGCCACCCCGAGCGCCGCGCCGAGCTGGTGGCGGACCGCGCGGTCGCGGCGCTGGAGCGGCTCCGGGGTGCCGGCCCCTTCTACCTGCAGGTCGGGTTCCTCGAACCGCACCGGCTCCATGATCCCGACCCCGATGCGACGATCATGGGCTTCACGGGCGGATGGATCGAGCCCGAGCCGTCCGACCAGATCGAGGTGCCCCCGTACCTGGAGCCCGATGCGGGGTCGCGCACGGAACTGGCAGAGCTCGCCGGGGCGATCCGCTCCGTCGACTCCCAGATCGGTCGCGTGCTCGATGCGATCGATCGTCTCGGAATGTCCGAACGCACGATCGTCGTACTGACGACGGACCACGGACTCGCGCTCCCGGGCGCCAAGGGCACCCTTCGCGATCCCGGACTCGAGACGGCGCTGATCCTCCGTGCGCCGTCGCTGGGGTGGACCGGGGGAGTCGTGGTCGAGGGGCTGGCGAGCAACGTCGATATCGTCCCGACGCTGCTCGACGCCATCGGGTCCCCGATTCCACCCGAGTCCCGTGGCGCGAGCCTGCGTCCGGCGATCGCTGCCGGTGCGACCTCGCGGTCCGAGATCTTCGGCGAATTCACCTATCACGACTACTACGATCCAGCCCGCTGCATCCGAACGGATCGGTACAAGTTGATCCTGCACTTCGACCGGACCCTTCCGCACAGCGCGGCGTCGACGCAGTCCTGGCGTCCACGCTCGACGCCGCTCGACCGGCGGCTCGCGCACCCGCCGGCGCTCGTCGAGCTCTACGACCTCGCGGTCGACCCGGAGGAGCGCATCAACCTCGCGGACCGGCCTGAGCGAGCGATCGTCGTGCGTGCGCTCCTCGGCCGACTGCGCGAGTGGATGCGGGACACCGACGATCCGCTGCTCGACGGCGTCCCGCCATCGCCCGCTCACGGCGGCGCGATCGCACTCCTCGAGGGGGCGGCCCATGCGTGAGCTCACCACGGACGTACTGATCGTCGGGGGCGGGCTCGGTGGGGTGGCGGCTGCAGTTGCGGTGACCCGACTCGGTGGACGCGCAGTGCTCACCGAGGAGTCGCCGTGGCTGGGCGGGCAGCTCACCTCCCAGGCGGTGCCGCCCGACGAGCATCCCTGGGTCGAGGAATCCGGTGTGACTGCTCGGTATCGCGAACTCCGCGAGCGGATCCGGGACTACTACCGACGCAACTACCGGCTGCGCCCCGAGGTCGCAGCCGAACCCCACCTGAACCCCGGTGACGGATGGGTGTCGCGGCTGTGCGTCGAGCCGCAGCCGGCACTCGCCGCGATCGATGAGATGCTCGCGGCCGCCCGGGCCGACGGTCGACTCACGGTACTCACCGGATGCACGCCGACGTCCGTCCGCACCGAGGGCGACCGCATCGCGGCCGTCGGGTTCTCGATCGCGGACGCCGAACTCTGGTGCTCCGCCCGGTACGTACTCGATGCGACGGAGACCGGTGAGGTCGTCGAGCTGGCCGACGTCGAGTCCGTCATCGGTTCCGAGTCGCGCGACGAGACGGGGGAGCTGCACGCGAGGGCCGGTGCTGCCGAGCCGCGCGACCAGCAGGCGCTGTCGTGGTGCTTCGCCCTCGAGTACCGTCCGGACGAGCCCGTCGAACCGATCGAGCGACCCGCGGAGTACGACTTCTGGCGCGAGTACCGCGCCGAGTTCTGGCCGGGTTCGCTCCTGTCGTGGACCGACGTCGACCCGCGAACCGGCATCGCGCGCACCCGCTCGCTGTTCGCCGAGTCGCGCGAGCAGTCA
Source organism: Agromyces sp. SYSU T00194 (assembly GCF_040496035.1). Classification (NCBI taxonomy): domain Bacteria; kingdom Bacillati; phylum Actinomycetota; class Actinomycetes; order Micrococcales; family Microbacteriaceae; genus Agromyces; species Agromyces chitinivorans. The sequence continues at coordinate 41,683 of NZ_JBEPJZ010000002.1, forward strand.
CGTGACCTCTGGCGGTTCCGGCGCATCTCGGCGGCCGCGAACTTCGCGCAGCCGCATCCGGGCGGAGACATCAGCGTCGTGAACTGGCCGCAGATCGACTACTGGCTCGGGCCGATCGTAGGCGTCGACGCGGACGAGCGCGATCGGCACCTCGCGGGGGCGCGATCGCTCAGCCGCTCCGTGCTGCACTGGTTGCAGGTGGAAGCGCCCCGACCCGACGGTGGGGAAGGGTATCCCGGCCTCCGCCCGCGTGCCGGGGTCTTGGGGACCGCGGACGGCCTCGCGCTCCGCCCGTACATTCGGGAGTCGCGGCGCATTCGTGCGCTGACGACGGTCGTCGAGCAGCACGTCGGCATCGAGGCGCGTCGGGACGCGGGTCTGCCGGAGGGTTCCGAGGTCTTCGCCGACAGCGTCGGCGTCGGCGCGTACCGCATCGACCTCCATCCGAGCGTGGGAGGCGCGGAGGGGCCGCGCGGGTACGTGGACGTCGCCAGCTACCCGTTCCAGATCCCGCTCGGGTCCCTGATCCCCGAACGCGTGCGCAACCTCATCGCGGCGGGGAAGTGCATCGGGACGACGCACGTCACCAACGGCTGCTACCGGCTGCATCCCGTCGAGTGGAACATCGGCGAAGCCGCCGGCGCGCTCGCCGTCCACTGCCTTCGTACGCGCGCGGACCCGCACGCGGTCTGGGAACACGAGCGGAGCCGCGACGACTTCCAGCGTGTGCTCGCAGAGGATCTCGGCATCCAGCTCGCCTGGCCGGAGGAGATTCGCACGAGCGAGCGGTTGAACCAGCGAGGAGGCAAGCACTGATGGAATCGATGTTCCGGGTGGACGCGGGCCGGCGGCGGGCCGCACCGCGATGGGCACTGCTCCAGCGCGACCTGCTGCGACAACTGGAGTCGGCCGCGCGCGAGTTCGTCGAGCGCTACTGCCGCGACGACGGCACGCTCATCTGGCGGAGCGACTGGCCCGGGATGGACGGATCGGACGACCCGTACGAGGCGTTCCAGAACCTCCCATTGCTCTACGCGCTCGGCGGCAGCGACGAGCTGCGCAGGCTGGGTGACCGGGCCTGGGAGTCCATCACGTGGCAGTGGACGGAGTACGGCCAGATCCGCGATGAGTTCGATCGCTACTACGACTGGATGCACCACGGCGAGTCCTCGCACCTCGTCTACTTCAGCGGGCTCAGCGATCCCGCGTCGGTGAAGTGGAAGCGTCGGGCGATCAAGTTCGCGAGCCTGTACCTCGGGGACTCCGACGCGTCGAACTTCGATCCGGCTCGCGGTCTGATGCGTTCGCCGCTCACCGGAGCGGACGGCCCGCGTTTCGTCACCACTCCCGAGGACTGGTCGACCCATCGACGAGTGATCCAGCAGAGTCCGTACGACGACCTGCCCGGTGTCGACACGGAGGCGGCCTTCCCCTGGCTCGTCGCGGGCGACTTCGAGCGGATCCTCGATGCGGTCAACTCCCGGATGATGTCCGGGGACATCCCGCTCAACCTCCACGCGACCGCCATGATGGCGCACGCCTTCATGTTCTCGGGCGATGGGCGGTTCGTCGACTGGGTCATGCGCTACGTCGCCGAGTGGACGGATCGCACCAGCGCGAACGGAGGCATCGTCCCGGACAACATCGGCCCCTCCGGGATCGTGGGCGAGCTGAACGACGGCAAGTGGTGGGGTGGCTACTACGGGTGGAGCTGGCCGAGGGGGCTCAAGGACATCCTCGAGGCTGCCACGAACGGAGCACGGAACGCGCTGCTCCTCGGAGGCGGGGAGCGCTTCCTCGAACTTCCCCGCATGCAGGCCGATGCATCCTGGGCGTTGCGGCGCTCGGATTCTGACGGTGGTTGGCTCGTGCCCGCCCTGCACTCGGATCGCGGGTGGCACGGCCACGGGCCGGCGCCGCACGTGCCGCTCGTGCAGCTGTGGGAGGCGTCGCGGGCCGAGGAGGACGCGGATCGAGTCGAGCGGCTCGACCTGCCGGACCGGGTGCGCCGTCCGGTGTCACCGCGCACCTCCGGCTGGGACCCCGAGCTGGGGCGCGACACGAAGCACCTGAACGCCAACACGCTCGCCTGGTTCGAGTTCGCGCGGGGACGGAACCCCTCGTACCCGGAGCAGATCCTCGATGCGAACCTCGAGACCATCGCACGGCAACTCGATCGCATGCGCTCCCCGAGCGGCGACCCTGCCGGATGGGACACCGACCATCCCTACAGCATCCACATGTGGCAGGAGATGAGCCCGCTGGTGGTGGAGTCGTTGGTGCAACTGACCATGGGATCGTCGATCCACATGTCCCACGGAGGGCTCCAGTCGGCCACCCTGCGGTACTTCGATACGACCGAGCAGCGTCCCGGCCTTCCGCCGGACGTGGCGGCCCTCGTGACACCACGAGGGGGAACGCGCGTCGAGCTCGAGCTCGTCAACACGGGCCTCGAACGGGAACGGTCCGTGATCGTGCAGGCGGGTGGCTTCGGCGAGCACGCGGTTCGTGCACTGCGTCGCCTCGACGAGCCGGGTGCGCCCCGGTCGGAGGTCGCGATGACCAGGTTCGAGGTCGTGCTCGCACCCGGTGCGTCCGTGCACCTCGAACTCGACATCGCGCGGTTCGTGCGCCCCCCGACCTACGCGACCCCGTGGGTGGACCCGGTTCGGACGCAGTCCATCGTTCCCCGACCGCAGGACCCGGCGGTCTTCCCGGAGTGGGCACGCCGTGGCGCATACGGCCCGCCGACGATCGTGCCCGGCGAGTGAACACGATGCCGGACGCTGAGCGAGGTTCGGTGCTGCCGCGACGCCGCCTCGGGCGAACCGGCGTCACCCTGCCCACCCTGGGGCTGGGGGCGGCGCGACTCGTCACCCGGCTCGGCTGTCCGGAGGAAGCCGAGGCCGTCGCGGTGATCCGGGGGGCCGCGCGTCTCGGTGCGCTGTACATCGACACTGCTCCCGGCTACGGCGACGGTGAGAGCGAACGTCGTGTCGGCCTGGCACTGCGGGAGCTCGACCGCACCGGGATCGTCGTCGCGACGAAGGTGGGCATGTTCCCCCGGGGGACGACCCTGACCTACGCGAGCACGCGCGAGAGCATCGAGCGGAGCATGGATCGGCTCGGCGTCGACGTGCTCGACCTCGCACAGGTGCATGAGGTCTGGACCGTACCCGAGGCGCCCTCCCGCGGCGCCGACCTCAGGTGCCTGGCCGGCGCGGAAGGAGTCCTCGCCGCGCTCGTCGACCTGCGTCGCGAGGGGGTGATCCGGGCTGTCGGGCTCACCAGCTCCCGCGGTGGCGCACTCGACCGCGTGCTGGGCGAGGTCGTGCGGGCCGTCCCCGAAGCGCTCGACATGATCATGGTCTGGCGCCGCTACAACCTGCTCGACTGGACCTTCGGCGCATCGGTCCTCCCGACCGCTGCAGAGTTGGGCCTGGGCGTCGTCGTCGCGGCTCCGTTCGCCGACGGCGTGCTCGCGACGGGCCGTGTCGACGATGTCTCCGAGGTCGCCGGGCTCACGTCGCGTGAGCAGGCATGGCTGCGCGTCGTCGCCGGGCTCTGCAGGGAACATGGAGTGTCGATCGCGGCTGCGGCGCTGCAGTTCTGCCTCCGCGGTCCCGGTGTCGCCAGCATCGTCGCAGGTGCGACGAGCGTCGAGCAGGTTGCTGCGAACGTCGATTCGGAGCGGGAATCCATCCCCGAGGAGTTCTGGCGTCGACTGGATGCCGCTGCCGATCGGTTCACGAGACACCCGGAGGCAACCCGTGCGAATCCGGCATTGACGTGACAGCCCGAGTGATAGGTATAATTGCCATGTCATCAGACAACCTTAGATGCTTCGATGGAGAATGCAGATGATCCCCCAGCGCTACAATCCAGTGCCACCTGAAGCCGCTCGCCCCGTGCGGCCGCTCCGTTCGCGTCGCGACTTCCTGAAGTTCAGCGGGGCGGTCGGAGGAGGAATAGCGGTCGGCGCCCTGCTCGCCGCCTGCGCCCCGGCCGGCTCGACCAGCACCACCCGCACGACGGTGCGTCTCTGGACCGTCGCCGCCGGTCCCACCGACGAGTCGTTCCTCCGCGGCCAGCTCGACGCGTTCGAACAGGCGAACCCCGCGATCCGGGTCGACCTGCAGGTCTTCCCCGCGGACCAGTATGCGAACGCCATGCAGCTGGCATTCACCAGCGGTGACTCGCCCGACGTGTTCCGGCAGGCCTCCGGGCAGGGAATCGACCTGCTCAGCGCGCACGGGCGGAACTGGGTGCACCCCATCACGGAGTTCCTGGATGACGACTTCACCGGGCGCTTCCCCGAGCGCGTCTACGATCCGGAGCTCAGCTCGCTGTTCATCGATGGTGAGGCCTACGGCGTGCCGAGCGCGGACCCCGTCACGAGCGCTACGCGACTCCTCTACTACAACGAGGAGATCCTCGCAGGTGCCGGGTTCTCCAGCGCCCCGTCGACCTGGAGCGAGTTCGCCGAGGCCGCGGAGAAGATCACGCGGGACGGAGGGGGGGATGTCTTCGGGACGGCGCTGGTGGGCACCAGTCCGTCGATCTTCATCCTGCAGAACCTCGCCGGCCCGCAGCCGTTCCGTGACGTCGCGACGAGTCCGTTGAGCCTGTTGACCGGTGCGCCCGCCCTGGCGGAGCCGTCGACGCTCGAGACCGTCTCCTACCTCAGCGACCTGAACGCCCGCGGGATCCTCACCCCGGGCTGGGAGAGCTGGAACTCCAACGAGGCGATCCAGCAGATGGCGTCGGGGCGACTCGGCATGTACATGTTCCCGAACTTCCACGCGGCCGAGCTCCGACGCGCCAACCCCGACCTCCCGCTCGGGATCGCGGCACCCCCGGTGCCCGACTCGGGCAAGGCCGGCACCCGAGCCGCGCAGGACAACGTGCTCGGATGGTGGATGATGGGCTCCGAGACGGAGTCTCCGGAGGCCGCGTGGCAGGTGCTCGACTTCCTGGGTTCGGTCGATTTCCAGCGGGCGGCGAGCTCCGAACTCGGTGACATCTCGGTCATGCCGGGCGTCTACGAGGGCCAGGACGTGGACCCCGACGTGGTGCGTATCCGTGAGATCGCCGACGAGATCGTGCGGTACGCACCCAACCCGTTCCTGGCGGATCCGAGTGCGTCCGCGCTCTACGCCGAGCTCCTCGCCGGCCAGCCGACGCCGGCTCCGCGCGAGCTGCTGTTCGAGGCCATCACCCGGGGGAGCGACTTCCGGCCCGTGGCCGAGCAGTACGACGAGACCATCGCCGCCCTCCTCCCGGACGCGCTCGCTGCGAGTGGCCTGTCGGACATGTCGGCGTTCACCTTCCCCGAGTGGAACCCACTCGAGGACTACGCGGGCTGACCCCCGCATCCCGCTCGGATGCCCCGAGGCGGCGCCACCGCGGCGCCCGTCTCGGGGCATCCGTCTGCGGTCAGCCTTCGGGTGTGGCTTCCCCGAGGGCGACCGCGGACAGCACGGATCGCACCTCGGTGGAGGAGGCGCCCGCCTGGTCGAGGAGGTCGATCGCGCGGTTCCGTGTCTGGCGGTAGGTGCTGTCGAGCGTGCACATGGGGTAGTTCGAGCCGATGACCATACGTCGCGCGCCGAACTGTTCCAGGAGGATCCGTACGGCTTCACCCGCACGGTTCGCAACAGGTGTCGTCGGCCCGTGCAACATCGGCCCGGAGAGCTTGCAGACGACGTTCGGGCGCGCGGCGAGGGCGCTGACATCGGCCCGCCAGCGCGCGAAGGCGTCCGGGTCGGAGGGCGGGTTCCCGCCGTGGTTGAGGACGAAGCGGACGCCGGGGCAGCGTCGGACGGCATCGACCGCCGCGCCGAGCTGGTCGGGCCGCACCAGGAGCTCGTAGCGCAGCCCATGTGCGCCGATCCTGCGCAGACCGCCGTGGACGTCTGCACGTCGCAGCCACTCGTCCCCGGGCATGCGCTGCACGGGGTTCCGGAATCCGGTGAGCAGATCACCGCCGGGGGCGCTGCGGAGCGCATCGATGACACCGTCGATGTCACGCGTCGTCGGCTCGATCCATCCGACGACCGCCCCGACCAATGGATCTCCCGCAGCGTGGCGGAGGCTGCGGCGGGTCTCGTCCAGGGTCGGCAGGGCCGGGACCGTGACGATCGACGCCGGCGTCGCGTCACCTGCGTCGGCGCGCAGGTCGGTCGACGTGAAGCGGCGCCGGAGCGGTCGCATGCGCTCGCCGGTCATCCACGACGGGTCGTCGACCAGGTGGACGTGGGTGTCGATCCAGGTCATCCGGTGCCGCATTCCCGGCGATTGCGCCGCGTTGTTTGTCTGACTATCTGCTAAATTATAGCGAGGCGGCCGCTCTCGCAGCCGCCCGATGCCCTCATTGGGAGGGTCCGATGGCCGGTCAGGCCGAGCAGGAGCAGACTCATGGGATTCGAACCCCTTGTCCCCACCCAGAGCCGGTCACAGCAGATCGTCTCCCAGATCGAGCAGCAGATCCGTTCCGGCGAGCTCGCGGTCGGGGAGAAGCTCGCGACCGAGAAGGAACTCTGCGAGCAGTTCGGCGTGAGTCGAAGCGTTGTCCGCGAGGCGATCAAGCTGCTCGAGGCGATGGGGCTCGTGGTGTCTCGCCAGGGGAGCGGGAGCTACGTCCGGAAGGAGACCGGGCCGGCGGTGTCCCGACTCCTCTCCCTCTCGGTGAGTCCGGGACGTGATGCCGTCGCCGAGCTGTTCAAGTTTCGCGAGGTGCTCGAGATGTCGGCGGCCAAGTGGGCTGCGGACCATGCCACCGATGCGGATCTCGATGAGATCGCCGAGATCCTCGAGCAGAACCGGGCGGCCGTTCGCGCCGGTGACGGCGAGGCGTTCACGAGCACCGACTGGAAGCTCCACTCGCGGATCGCGGAGGCGAGCCGCAACCGATACCTCGCGGTCGTGCTGACCGCGGTGCGCGAGATGCAGCACGACGTGGTGCGAATGCTCGGTGACGACGTGGGCTCCGCGGAGCGCGCCGCCGGGGAGCATGCGGAGATCGTGGCGAGCATCCGGGCGCACGACCCCGAGCGGGCCCGCGTTGCCGCCCGTGAGCACATTCGGACCACCGCCGCGTCGGCACTCGAGCGACAGTAGGTCCGGGGCGGTCGACTCGCAGCCGGCTGGCCCCATCAGGCGGAGGACTCGCCGCCCCCGGTGCGACCGGCGTCGTCACTGTCCAGGTACGTCCAGGTCGGCGGCATGTCGAACCGGTAGGGCTCGGGAGGCGCGACGTTCCGGCCCCACGCGGCCAGGATCGCCTGCTCCTCCAGATGCTGCTGCATCTCGCCGGCGATCTCGTCAGGGTCCCAGTCCTGGAAGAGGAGTGCGAGCATCTCGCCCCGGGTATCGGCGTGCGCCGGGTCGTCGGCGAGGTCGATGCGTTCATGCGGGTCGGTGTCCAGGTCGAACAGCTGCAGGGGTGCCCCGTGGTAGTAGGTGAGCTTCCAGCGATCCCGGCGAACCATGCGCTGCGGCTTCGCGACCGGGAACAGTCCGGCCTCGGAGGTGGCGACGTCCTCCCAGTCCTCCTCGTCGCCGCGGATCATCGGGATGAGGTCACGACCCGGGCTCGCGGGCAGGGGCGGCGCTTCCGCCGCTGCGAGAACCGTCGCGGTGACGTCGAGCGCCGAGCTGACCTGTGAGACGCGACGACCCGCGGGGATTCGCCCCGGCCAGCGGAGGATGGTCGGCACGCGGACCGAGTCCTCGTAGAGCACGTGCTTCCACCACAGTCCGTGCTCGCCGATCTGGTCTCCGTGGTCGGACGTGTAGACGACGAGCGTGTCCTCGGCCAGGCCAAGTCGCTCCAGGCTGTCGAGGACGCCGCCGATGATGATGTCCATCCGATGCACCATGGCCCAGTACGCGGTCCGTGCGATGCGCGTCGTCTCCTCGTCGACGTCCGGTGCGCCCCGGTCGAGGCGCCACCAGTGCAGGAACGGATGCAGGTCGTCACCGAACGGCTCCGGGGCGGACGGCGCGGGGACGCGGCCGTCGTACAGGTCGTAGTCCTCCGCCCGGGCGACATAGGGCGCGTGGGGGAGCAGCAATCCGAGCGACAGGCAGAACGGCGATCGAGCGGTCCCGGCGCGCCGCTCGATCGCCACCCGCTCCAGGAAGTGACGCGCCTCCGCTGCGACGAGTTCGTCGCGGATCTGATAGGCCGACTGCCCACGCCCGACGTGCTCGAGGCTTTCGATCGTCGGACCCGCGCCGTTGAACGCACCTCGGTCGGTCTGCGGGGCACCCGGGTAGCTCGGGCCGTGATCGCCGAGCGAGCGCGAGCCGAACCCCATCAACTGGTCGGGCCCGATGGCGTGCAGCTTGCCGATCAGGTGCGTGCGGTACCCGACGGCTCCCAGCGCGTGTGCGAAGGTCGGAATCGCCGAGCTGAGCGTGTCACGGAGCGACCAGACCCGGTTCTGCGTGGGCGTCCTGCCGGTGAGCATCGACATGCGTGACGGGACGCAGAGCGGGGACGGGCAGTAGTTCCGCTCCAGCATCGCCCCTTCCTCTGCGAGTCGATCCAGTGCGGGTGTGGCGACGACCGCGTCGCCCGCTGCGCCCAGGACCCTGGCGTTGTGCTGGTCCGACGTGATGATGACGATGTCCGGTCGGTCGGTCGTCATGGCTCCCCTTCGTCGTGGGCGGTTCCGGCACTGCTGAGCATGGCGGACTCGGCTGCGATTCGATCGCAAAGTCATCCTATCATCAGACATATCGTCCACGGCTGCGTCGTCGGCCCGCTGGTGACGGCTCCTGGAGCCGGCCGGCATCGTCGCGCTCGATCAGGCGGATGGTGGCAGGTTGCCGTCACGCATCCGCCCACACCTCCGCGATGGGCACGTCGTGCCCGAGGATGCGCTCCGCGGCCCGATGGCCCGAGCGCAGCGCCGCCGGCACGGTCGCGGGGTCATCGGTCCAGGTGGCCTCGCCCGCCAGGTGGAGCACGCCGCCGACGGGCGTGGCCAGGTCGTCGTGGTCGGCCGTGGTCGAGCCCACGGTCATGTAGGCGTACGAGCCTCGGGCGAACGGGTCGCCCTGCCAGTTGGTGATGCGCACGGCGGTGGGCTCGGGCACGTGCTCGCCGTAGAGGCGGCGCAACTGGTCGAGCACGGATGCCACGACCTGCGCCTCGCTCCAGTCGCGGATCTCGCGGGCGGTGGGGCCGGCGGCGAACGTGAGCAGGGTGGGTACGCCGTGCGCCGCGGTGAGGTCGTACCAGGAGTGCCAGCGGCGGCCCTCGGGGCCCTGCCGGCGGATCGCGTAGACGTCGTCGTTCCAGAACCGGTTCGGGAACTCGAGGAAGACCTTCTCGAACGCGTTCATCGCGAGGCGCCCGAGCGCGCCCGAGACCGGTTCGGGGAGCGGGGGGTCGATCGACAGGGCGCCGGACTGCAGGACCCCGACCGGAACGGTCACGACCGCGTTCGGGGCGTGCCACGAGGCATCCGCCGTCGACACCGTCACGCCGTCGGTCGACCACTCCACCTGGCGCACCACCTGGCCGAGCCGCACGTCGAGCCCCTCCGCCAGTCGGCGGGGGAGCACGTCGTACCCATGCGGGAAGACCACCTCGTCGCCCACGACCTCGTCGTCGTCGAGGCCGTGCGCGGCGAGGTCGTCGATCGAGGCGCCGTACTGCTCCTCGGAGCGGTGCTCGAGGTACTCGCGGACGCGTTGGGCGCGATCCGCGTCCCAGCCCTGGGCGGTGAGGGCGGCTTCGGTCACGTCCCGGTACGAGGCGTCCGGGGCGGATGCGGCGATGACGTCGACGAGCGCGTCGTCGACGGCGTGGATGGCGTCGGTGAACGCGCGCGCAGCCGCATCCGCCAGTCTCGTGCCGTCGGGGCCGAAGTAGGCGATCGGGCGGCTGTCGGGCTGGTAGCCGCCCACGGTGAACTCGACGGTCGGCATGCCGAACGCAGCGGTCGCGTCGGCGAGCGGTTCGTCGTCGACGCCGTGGATCCACGAGGCGCCGAGGTCGGTCGCGTGACCGCCGGTGCGGTCGGTCCAGACCCGGCCGCCGACGCGGTCGCGGGCCTCGAGCACCACGACCCTGCGGCCCGCGCGGGTGAGCAGGCGCGTGGCGGTGAGGCCCGCCACGCCCGCTCCGACCACGATCGTATCGACGTGCTCCACGGGGATCCCTTCGAGAAGTGTGAGTCGATCGTACCCTGAGCAAAGGATCAGCGGTTATCCTTTGGTAAGATTCAGCCATGGCAACGGAAGCGCGGGCCTGGCCCGCGATCTCGTACGAGGAGCGGCCGTGGCGGCGCGACGGCGGCGAGGTCGCCTCGCGCCGCGAACTCGCCCGCTCCCGCGGCCCGTACCGCGCCGCGGTGGTGCCCCGCATCGCCAACCTCACGCCCGACCTGCCCGGCAAGAGCCTCGCCGCCGCCGACGACGCCAGCAACGAGCTGACCCGCTTCGATGCCGAGTTCGGCCAGGTCGCCGCGCCGTTCTCGGCGATCCTGCTGCGCTCGGAGAGCGCCTCCAGCTCGGAGGTCGAGCACATCACCGCGAGCGCGCGCCAGGTCGCACTCGCCGAGCTCGGGGCATCCGACTCGCCCAATGCCCGGCTGGTGGTCGCGAATGCGCAGGCGATGCGCGCCGCGGTCGAACTCTCCGACCGCCTCGACACCGACGCCGTGATCGAGATGCATCGCGCGCTGCTCGGCGAGAGCCAGTCGGGCATCGTCGGCGGCTGGCGGGAGCGCCAGGTCTGGATCGGCGGCGGATCGATCGCGCCGCACACCGCCGAGTTCGTGCCGCCGCACGCCGAGCACGTGCCCGCGCTGATGGACGACGTCATGGCGTTCGCACGGCGCACCGACCTGCCCGTGCTCGTGCAGACCGCCATCGCGCACGCCCAGTTCGAGACGATCCACCCGTTCCCCGACGGCAACGGGCGCACCGGTCGTGCCCTGGTGCAGGGGATGCTGCGCGCCGGTCGCGTCACCCGGCACGTCACCGTGCCCGTGTCGGCCGGCCTGCTCGGCGACCTGCAGGGCTACTACGATGCGCTCGGCGCCTATCGCGAGGGCAGGCTGGAGCCGATCGTCGACCTGATGGCGGATGCCTCGTTCCTCGCCGTCGCCAACGGGCGGCGCCTCATCGGCGACCTCCGGGCCGCGCGCGGCCAGTGGGACGACGCCGTGCGCGCCCGCGCCGACTCCTCGGTGCACCGGCTGAAGGACCTGCTGCTGCGTCAGCCCGTGGTGCACACGAAGCTGGTCGCCGCCGAGCTGTCGGTGAGCGAGGTCGCCGCGCAGACCTCGATCGACCGACTGGTCGACGCGGGCGTGCTCGTGCAGGCGGGAGGGGGCACGCGCTATCGGCGCTGGGCAGCGCCCGACGTGCTCGCCGCGCTCGACGCGTTCGGCCAGCGCGCCCGCCGCGGCTTCCGCTGACCGCCGCCGGCGGCGCGGCGCGTACGTGGGGCCCCGTGTTCCGGGGCCGACCCGCTGCCGTCGCGCGGCGCTGCCCGTGGGGGCCCGTCTTCAGGAGCCGGCCCGACGCCGGTGGCGCGATGCTGCAGATCGAGGTCGATCTGCGCAGCATCGGTGCGCCCGAGTTCGAGTGTGCGCACATATGCACCGACCGCAGCCGCGGCCTCCTGAAAAGTGGCGGCTTCCGCGGGCCACGACGCGTACGGGCGCGCACGGAGGCGCACCGTGCGCGCGGCGCGCTACCGTGCCCGCATGGGGTCGTGGGGGAGCCTCCGTATCGGCGTACTCGCCGTCGTGGTGAGCGCCGTGCTGGTCGGCGCGAGCGGGTGCGCGGTCGAGACAGACGAGGCCCCGTCGCCGCAGGCGTCGCCGGTCGCCGACGACGCGCCGGTCGAGGCGACGCCCGTCGCGACCGGCGAGCAGGACGAACCGGTGCAGATCTCCGTCGACGGGGGCGACGCCGGCGTCGACGTCACGTTCAGCAGGGTGCGCATCGCCCCGGGCGCCACGACCGGCGAGCACTGCCACCACGGGCACCTCGTCGCGGTGGTCGAGGAGGGCGAGCTCACCCACGTCGCGCCGACGCACCCCGACGGCGTGCGCGTCTACACCGCGGGCGAGTCGATCATCGAGGGCCCGGACTACGTGCACGAGGGCCGCAACGACACCGCGGAGGACGTCGTGCTCTGGGTCGCCTACATCATGCCCGACGGCGAACCGCTCGCCGAGACCGACCTGTCGAACTGCGACGGCTGAGCGGATGCCCCGGGCCGGCCCGCTCCGGTCGGCACCGCCTCGCGTGGTCAGGTCTCGTCGACGACCGGTGCGGGTACGGCATGCGGATGCCCCGCGCGGGCGCGCGCGTGCAGGTGTCGCACCCCGGGCGGGCGCCCGCCCCGCACCCAGATCGCATAGAGCACCGCAGCGACGGCGAAGGTGGCCCCGAGGCTCACGAGCGGCCACGCGCGCGCGAGGTTCACGACCAGGGTGAAGGCGACCACGACCGCACCGACGGCGTTCAGCGCGAACGCACCACGCCGGTGCTCCCGCATCGAGAAGCGTGCCATCGCCAGCAGGCCGGCGAGGAAGCTGATGAACACGGCGACCGCATAGAAGAGGACGAGCACCTGGTCCTCGCCGCCCGCGACGAGGGTCACGGTCGCCGCGAGGCCCGAGAACAGCAGCAGGCCCCAGTACGGCGTGTAGCGCGCGGTCGTCCGCCCGAACGCGCGCGGGAGCAGGCCGACGGCGCCGCCGTCCGGGCCCCGATGGGCGGCCAGCGCCTTCAGCAGCCCGGGGCCCGCCAGCAGGGAGGAACTCGCCGCGGCGAGCAGCAGGAGCGCCGTGATGGCCTGGAACGTCGCGAACAGCCACGGCGGGGCGGCGAGTCTGGCGACCTCGGCGACCATGGTCGAGTCGTCGGCGGGGACCCCGATGCCGAGCCGCCCGGCCTCGGCGGCGAGACCGAGCGTCAACGAGCCGACCACCAGCAGGGTGAGCAGCAGCGTGGTGCGCCCGTACCGGGCCCGCCCGCGGCCGTCGAGCTGGCCGAGCTCCGCGATCGCCGAGGACGGCGCCTCGACGCCGGTGGCCAGCGCCATCGCCACGGGGAAGGCGAACACCACCGCGAGCACCGCGCCGCCCGGCGAGTCGGCGGCGGGCGCGACCGCGGCGGAGGCCGTCGCCGACCCCGATGCGGGAGCTGCGAACGCGCCGAGCACCAGCACGGCGAGCATGGCCAGCACGAACGCCGCCGTGATCGACGCGAACACGACGCGTCCGAGGCGGCCGAACCAGGTCACGATGGCGACGGCGGCGACGAGTCCGAGCGCGAGGGGGATGCGGAACGGTTCGAGCGCCGGGGCGTAGGCGATGACGGCGGATGCGCCGGCCGATGCGCTGATCGCGATCGTGAGCACGAAGTCGACGATCAGCGCCCCGATCGGGATGAACGCCCAGCCGTCGCCGAACGCCTCGCCCGCGGCGGCCGCGGCGCCGCCGCCGCCCGGGTAGCGCGCGACGATCTGCCGGTAGTTCACGACGACCAGCGCGATGATCGCGACGACGAGGCCCATCGTCGGCAGCAGCAGCGCGAGGTCGCCGTCGAGCGCACGGAGCGCGGCCTCGACGGCGTAGGCGATGGACGAGACCGGGTCGGCCATGACCGCGAACGCGAACGCGAGCAGGAGCAGCGGCCCGGCGGCGCGACCCAGTCGCCCCGCGCCCGGGCGTCGAGGGGTGCGCTCCGGAGCGGCCTCGGACATGCCGCCAGTCTAGGAAGGCCGTGGGCCCCGGGTCGCGACCCAGCGGGCCCGGCCGCCTACCCCAGCAGCACCTCGATGCGGGCGACCTCGACGGTGCCGCGCGCCCGCTCCGCGAGCCGCCGGTCGGTCGTCACGAACGCGTCGGCCTGCAACTGCGTGAGCGCGAGGTACTCGGCGTCGTAGGTGGACGCCCAGCCGAGGGCGTCCGCCAGCTCCCAGGCGCGCTTGCGCAGCACCGCGTCGCCGAGCAGCCGGATCGGCATGCGCTTGATCCGGCCGAGCCGGTCGAGCGCGGCGCCCGAGCGCAGCTCGCCCCGGTGCACCGCCTCGTGCAGCATCGACAGGGTCTGCGAGCGCAGGAGCGTCGGCGCCAGCAGCTCGTGCACGGGCGCGGACCCGAGGTCCTCGCCGGCGAGCCGGATCGCGGCGCCGGCGTCGATGACGTACCTGGTCATGCATCCTCCGGGGCTCGAAGCGGATGCCGGCAGGCTACGCCCGCCCGCCGACGCCCAGCCGCGCGCGCAGCGCCGTCTCGAGCTGTGCCCGCGTGGGGGAGCCCGACAGCCCCTGCTCCGTGGGGTACACGCGGCACGCGAGCGCGTGCGTGCGCGGGCCCGACGGGAAGAGGTCCTCGCCGTCGACGAGGAGCGTCGGGGAACCGGCGAACGCCACCGCTGCGGCATCCGCCTCGCTCCGGATCGTCACGTACTCGACGGGCACGTCCGACCGGCCGAAGCGGTCGAGCACCTCCCGCGCGAGGGCGCCGGCGCGCTCCCACCCGGGGCACGCCTCGATGTGCACGACCTGGACCCTCATGTGCCCATTGTCCCGCCCCGACGGGCCCGCCGGCCCGCAGCGTGCGCGAGAATCGGGAGTACCGCCGACGAGGGGAGTCGACATGGCCACCGGCGCCGCATCGATCGTGACCTGCCCGCAGTGCGGCACGCGCAACCGGGTGCCGCAGGCCAAGCGCGGCCGGGTGCGCTGCGCCTCGTGCCACGCCGACCTGCCGTGGTTCGTCGAGGCCGACGACGCGACGTTCCATGCCGCCGTGGTCGAGAGCACCCTGCCGGTGCTCGTCGACGTCTGGGCGCCCTGGTGCGGGCCGTGCCGCATGGTGTCGCCGATCGTCGAGCAGTTCTCGCGCGACTTCGCGGGGCGCCTCAAGGTCGTGAAGGTCAACTCCGACACGTCGCCGCGCGTCTCGCGCGCGCACGGCATCCAGTCCATCCCGACCCTCCTCCTCTACGAGGGCGGGCGCGAGGTGTCGCGGCAGGTCGGTGCGCTGCCGGCCGTGCAGCTGCGCAGCTGGGTCGACGGCGCACTGCCGTCGTAGGCCGGGCCGCCCGGGGTTCCGCGCCGGGAACGTCCGGCGTACCCTCGCAGCATGTGCCGCAACATCCACCAGCTCCACAACTTCGAGCCCGCCGCCACCGATGACGAGGTGACCGCCGCCGCGCTCCAGTACGTGCGCAAGGTGAGCGGTTCGACGAAGCCCTCGCAGGCCAACCAGGAGGCGTTCGACCGCGCGGTCGCCGAGATCGCGCACGCCACGCGCCACCTGCTGGACGACCTCGTCACGAACGCGCCGCCCAAGGACCGCGAGGTCGAGGCGGCCAAGGCGCGCGCCCGCGCCGAGAAGCGGTACGCGACGCTGTCGGCCTGACCGCGGCATCCGCTCGACCCCCGCGAAGCGCACCGCGACGGATGCCCCGGGCGGCCGCGCCGCTCAGCGCGCCAGCACCTCGCTGAGGTCGTAGGCGGAGGGCACCTCGAGCTGGTCGAACCGGCACGACTCGGGCTCGCGGTCGGGCCGCCAGCGCAGGAACCGCACGGTGTGGCGGAAGCGCCACCCCTCCATCTGGTCGTAGCCGACCTCGAGCACGCGTTCGGGGCGGAGCGGTACGAACGACGTGTCCTTCCCCGACGAGAAGCGGCTGCGGTCCGTCGCGGCGGCCGACACGGCACCGTCGTCGTCGCGCACGACCAGCGGCTCCAGCTCGTCCACGAGTTCCCGCCGCTTCGCATCGGTGAAGGCCGACGAACCGCCGACCATGCGCAGCTCGCCGGTGTCGTCGTAGAGGCCGAGCAGCAGCGAACCGACGCCCGTGCCCGACCGGTGCACCCGGTAGCCGGCGAGCACCACGTCGGCGGTGCGCTTGTGCTTGATCTTCAGCATCGCCCGCTTGTTCGGCAGGTACGCGCCGTCGAGCGGCTTCGCCACCACGCCGTCGAGCCCGGCGCCCTCGAAGCGCTCGAGCCAGGTGCGTGCGAGGTCGGCATCGGTGGTGACCTGCGTGACGTGCACGGGCGGGGGAGCGTCGCCGAGAGCGGCCTCGAGCCGCGCGCGCCGCTCGCGGAACGGCAGGCCGACGAGCGACTCGTCGCCGAGCTCGAGCAGGTCGAACGCGACGAACGAGGCCGGGGTCTGGGCAGCGAGGCGCTGCACCCGGCTGTCGGCCGGGTGGATGCGCTGCCCGAGCGCCTCCCAGTCGAGGCGTTCGGAGCCGGCCGCGCCCGAGCGCACGACGATCTCGCCGTCGACGACGCAGCGCTCCGGCAGCAGCCGGGCGAACGCGTCGACGAGTTCGGGGAAGTACCGCGTGAGGGGCTTCGCCCCGCGGCTGCCGATCTCCACCTCGCCGTCGTGCACCCGCACGATGCCGCGGAAGCCGTCCCATTTCGGCTCGTAGGCGTACCCGCCGGCGACCGCGTCGGCGTCGGGGACCGACTCGACCGATTTCGCGAGCATCGGGGCGATGGATCCGGTTTCTGCGGCCATGTCGGCATTCTCGCAGTGCCCGTCCGACATCCGCAGCGTTCCGCATGACGATGCCGATCCGAGGGCATCGACGGATGCCTCGGGGCTCGGATCCACGACTGAATCGTCTCAGAATTGAGGTTTCTCCCAGATTCGGCTGGCAGAGTCCCCGACTTGTACGCCTGAATACCTCAATCGTTACCAAACCGAAACCGGCCCCACTGTGTACACAGACGGTTTCCCAACGCGAAGACAGTATGCAGAAACAGACCCACCTCAGTTCCCCCGACGCCACCCCCGAGACTCCGAACGCCACCGGCGCCCGCCGTGCCCGCTCACCCCGCTCGCGGAAGCTCCTGGTCGGCGCGACCGCGCTGGTCGCGGTCGGCGCGATGACCGGCACCGGGTTCATGGCGCAGTCCGTGGTCGCCGACCAGCAGGCGCGCATCGCCGCGACGACCTGGATGACCAACGCGGTCGGCCTCGACGCCGACCAGCACCCCGCCTACGACGCCGCGCTCGCATCGCGCGCGAACCTCGACGCCGAGGCGACCATCACGGTCGCCAAGCAGGCCATCGAGCAGGCCGACGGCTACGCCGACGCATCCGACCTCGAGGCATCCGTCGCCAGCCTGGAGTACTACGAGCTGCTCGCCCCCGAGCGCGTGTTCCTGCTCGTCGACCAGACGACCGAGCACGCCGATGACGTGACGGCCGAGACCAAGAAGGCCGTCGAGGCCGAGAAGAAGCGCAAGGCCGAGGAAGCCGCGAAGAAGGCCGCCGAGGAGGAGGCCGCGCGCAAGGCCGCCGAGGAGGCCGCCGCGGCCGAGGCCGCCGCCGCCGCACCCGCCGCACCGGCGATCCCGACCGCGCCCGCCAACCCGAGCGGCGCCCAGGCGATCGCACGCGACATGATGGCGTCCTCGTACGGCTGGGGCGACGACCAGTTCGGCTGCCTCGTGAGCCTCTGGAACAAGGAGTCGGGCTGGAACGTCTACGCCTCGAACCCCTACAGCGGCGCGTACGGCATCCCCCAGGCGCTGCCCGGCTCGAAGATGTCGACCGCCGGCGCCGACTGGCAGACCAACGCGGCCACGCAGATCCGCTGGGGCCTCGGCTACATCGCCGGCCGCTACGGCACGCCGTGCGGTGCGTGGAACCACTCGGTGTCGGTCGGCTGGTACTGACCCGACGCTGAACGAGCGGCCCGGCGGCACGATCCGCCGGGCCGTTCGTCGTCCGCCGATACGATCGGCGACATGCCGATCATCCGCGACACGCTCCGCACGATGATCGCGCCCGTCACGCGCACCCGCCTCTTCCGCCGGTGGGCTCCCGCGGCCCTCCCGCCGCTCGAGCGCGCGATCGCGTGGGCCACGCGCGGGCGCATCCAGGTGAGCGCGCTCCTCGTGCCGTCGCTCGTGCTGCACACCGTGGGTGCGCGCTCGGGGCTCCCGCGCGAGACCGTGCTCATGTACTGCCCCGACGGGAACGGCAGGGCGATCGTCGCGGGCAGCAACTTCGCACGCGGTCGGCATCCCGCGTGGACGGCGAACCTGCTGGCGCATCCCGATGCCGAGATCGACGTCCGCGGCACGCGCTTCGCCGTGCGGGCCACGCTCATCGGTGACGACGAGCGCGACGCGGTGTGGGCGCGCATCGAGCGCCAGTGGCCGGGGTACCGCGGCTACGAGCGCGAGTCCGGGCGCGTCGTGCGCCTGTTCCGGCTGCAGCCGGTCGCAGCCGTGCCTCCGCAGGCGGGCTGAGCCCGATCGGCTCGGCGCGGCTCAGGTGCGTGCGAGGACGGCCGGCGCCTCCGGTTCTCCCGCCTCCGGCAGCACCGCCGCCCGTCTGCCCGCGACGACGCCGAGCACGGCCCCGACGACGAGGAGCAGGGCGGATGCCGCCAGCAGCGCGGACCCGCCGGGCCACGCGGTCGCGACCGTGGCGGGCGTCGCCGGGGCCCAGAAGTGGGAGATGCCGTAGCCCACGCCCGCGACGACCGAGAGCGCCGCCGCGACCGGTGCGACGACCGCGATCCAGCGCGGCCGGGCGAGGGCCGCGGCCAGGAGCAGGGCGAGGGCGAGCACGCTCATGTGCAGGTAGCGACCCTGCGCCGCGCGGACGATGCCGTCGAGCAGCCACGCGCGCCCGCTGCCGAGGGCGAAGACGACCATCGGCAGGATCCAGGCGCCGTGCAGCACGACCAGCAGCATCGGCGAGGCGCGCAGCCGCCACGAGCCGAACACGAGTGCGGCGAGCACGGCCAGGCTGGCGGCGACGTGCAGCGCGTCGGGGAGCGGCGTCTCGAGCCAGCCGAGGTTCAGCCAGAGCGACGCGGACAGGTCGTGGAGGAACCGCGGCGCCCACTCGAGCAGTGCGTCCGCGTCGATCGGCGGCGTGGCCCGATCGCTGTTGCCGGTCGGCTGGATCGCCCCGAACACGACCAGGTTCCGCAGCCACCACGCCGTGCCGATCATCGCGATGCCCGCGGCGACGGCCATGCCGACCCACGCGGCGCGCCCGTGCCGGCGCAGCGCCGCGAGGTACGCGATCGGGCCGAGCGGAATGAGCGCGAGTGCGAAGCCCTTCGTGAGCAGGGCGAGCGACAGCGCGGCCCCGACCCCGAGCGCGGTGCGCACCCGGAGATCGCCGCCGACCACGCGCACGAGCAGCCAGAGGTACACGCTCGACGCGAGCGCCAGCAGCGTGCCGTTGTTCACGACGCCGCCGATGTGCACGAACTGCATCCAGGCGGCGGGGAGGAATGCACCGACCAGTTGCGCCGTCGGCGGCAGGCCCGCCGCGCGGGCCGATGCGGCGATGAGCCAGGGGATCGGCAGGAGCAGGAGCGCTGATGCCAGCCGCAGGACGAGCAGCATCGTGTGCACCGGGGCGTCGTCGAGGCCGAACGCCCACACCCATGCCGTCAGGTACGCCGAGTAGGCGGGCGGATGCTGCGTCATCTGGTCGAGGAGTCCGTCGTCGGCGTAGGGCCCGCCGCCGGCGCGCAGCGCGGCGGCGGACGGAGCCGACGCCGTCTCGAGCGCTCCGACCGGCCCGGCGGTCTCGAAGACGCTGGACGCGTCGGGGAACCCGAACCACTCGTACGACCCGCGCACGCCGTCGTCGAGTTCGGCCGTCGCGGGTGCGGGGTAGCCGCCGCCGGTGGCGAGGCGCAACGCGGTCGAGACGTGCTGCGGTTCGTCCGGGCCGCGGTAGCCGGGCGTCGTCAGGCTCCAGGCGAGCAGCGCACCCGCGAGCATCGCGGTCGCGGCGGCGACGCCGAGCAGCACGGCACCGGGTCGTCGCAACATGTCCTGGCTCCTTCGCGGCTCGACGTCGGTCGTCGGGATACGCGGCGGGCGCATCGCTGCGGTGAGGCTAGCGCACCGGTGTTGCGGGCAGGTGTCGGTGCCCGGGTGCAGACTGGGGGCATGTGCGGCCGATTCGCCATGGACGACGAGACCAACGACCTCATCGAGGCCTTCGTGCTCGACGGCAACGACTTCCGCGACTGGCAGGTCGCCTACTCGATCGCGCCCACCGACGTCGTGCCGATCATCCGCGAGCGGCAGGACCGCTCGACGGGCGAGGTGCGCCGCACGGTGGTACCCGCGGTCTGGGACTTCCACCCGTCGTTCCTGCGCGAGGCGAAGCGCCCGCAGTTCAACGCGCGCATCGAGACGGTCGCCACGAACGGCCTCTGGAAGGGCGCGTTCGCGTCGTCGCGCTGCATCGTGCCGATGCGGGGCTACTACGAGTGGACGGGCGCCCCGGGAAACAAGCAGGCCCACTTCCTGCACGGCGACGGGGTGCTCGCCGCCGCCGGCATCGCGACCGCGCGCAAGGTCGACGACGAGTGGCAGGTGTCGACGGCCATCATCACCCGGGCGGCGAAGGACGCCTCCGGCGAGGTGCACGACCGCATGCCGGCGTTCCTGCTCCCCGACGCGTACGACGAGTGGCTCGACGCGACGCCGCTCGACGAGGGCGGCCGGCGCGCGATGGTGGAGCGCCTCGGCGAGGTCTCCGACCGCGTGGCCACGACGATCTCGTCCTACGAGGTCGACCGGCGGGTGAACAACTCGCGCACGGTCGACCCGTCGGACCCGTCGCTGATCGAGCCGATCGAGCCGCTCGAGCCCTGATCGCCCGTGGCCGGCGTGTCAGCTCGCGTGCTGGTGCGCGTGCGCCGCGAGCCGGATGGGCCGGTGGTCGGATGCCCCGGCGGGCAGCACGTCCACCCGGTCGATCTGCACGCCGGTCGAGGTGACGAAGTCGAAGTAGCCCGAGAAGAAGCGGTAGCGGAAGTACGTGGGCTCGGTGCTCCGGAGCAGGTCGTAGCCGCTCGAGTTCAGGTGCCGCTCCAGGCCGTTGATGAACCACGGGTAGTTGAAGTCGCCGACCATGACCGCGGGGAGCTCGTGGCCGAGCGAGCGCATGCCCTCGTGCGCGGCCGCGATCTGCTTGCGGCGCAGGCTGTTCGACGCCGTGAGCGGGGCCGCGTGGAACGAGCCGACCAGCACGTCGTGGCCGAGCGCCTCGTCGTGCAGCCGCGCTGCGAGCAGGCGCTCGTGCGCGGGCGAGAGCACGCGATCGTGCAGCGAGCGGTTCACGCTGAACATCTTCGACTCGCGCACCGAGTACCGGTCGTCGCGGGCGTACACGGCGAGCCCGAGTCGGTTGGTGCGCGTCGCGTCGACGAGGCGCAGCTGGGCGACGCGCTCGGGGAGGTCGTCCGTGTCGCACTCCTGGAGGCACATCACGTCGACGTCGTTGTCCTCCGCCAGCTGCGTCAGCTCGCCGATCGCCGCGTGCTTGCGCAGGTTGTAGCTGATGATCCTCAGGTCGACCACCTCCGAGCCCAGCGTATCCGCGCCCGCCGGGCGTCGGGTGTGGCCCGGCTGGGTGTCTGCTGGACATCGGCCGACCGCCGTCGGGACCCGCCGCTACGCTGAGGCCATGGGCACGGATGCGGTGATGGTCGTGGTCCCCGGGCCGATCGGCGACCGGGAGGTGCGGGTCTCGAGTCCCGACCGCGTGATCTGGCCGGAGGCGGGCATCACCAAGCTCGACCTGGCGCACTACCTGGTCGAGGTGGGCGCGGCCTTCGTCGCGGCGAACGGCGATCGCCCGATCTCGTTGCAGCGGTTCCCCGGCGGGGTCGACGGCGAGCAGTTCTTCTCGAAGAACCCGCCGCGCGGCGCGCCCGACTACGTGCGGGCGGTGCCGGTGACCTACCCGAGCGGCCGGTCGCACCCGCAGCTCGTGGTCGACGAGCCGGCGGCCGCCGTCTGGGCGGCGCAGATGAACACCGTCGTGTTCCACCCGTGGGCGTCCCGTGCCGAGCACAGCGACGAGCCCGACCAGTTGCGCATCGACCTCGACCCGCAGCCCGGCACCGACTTCGACGACGCGGTGCCGGTCGCGCTCGCGCTGCGCGACGTGCTCGCCGAGGCGGGGCTCGCCGCGTTCGCCAAGACCTCGGGCAATCGCGGCATCCACGTCTTCGCCCCGATCCTGGCCGAGCACGAGTTCCTCGACGTGCGGCACGCGGTGATCGCGGTCTCCCGAGAGCTCGAGCGCCGCATGCCCGACCAGGTCACGACCGCCTGGTGGAAGGAGGAACGCGGGCAGCGCGTCTTCCTCGACTTCAACCAGGCCAACCGCGACCGCACCATGGCGGGCGCCTACAGCCCGCGTGCACTCCCGACCGCGACCGTCTCGTGCCCGGTCGGCTGGGAGGAGCTCGAGGGCGTCGACCCCGCGTCGTTCACCGTGCGCACCGTGCCCGAGCGGCTGCGGGAGGCGGGCGACCCGTGGGCCGACATGCACGACCACGCGGCGGGCATCGAGACCCTGCTCGAGTGGTGGCAGCGCGACCTCGACGACGGGCTCGGCGAACTGCCGTTCCCGCCGGAGTTCCCGAAGATGCCCGGCGAGCCGACGCGCGTGCAGCCGAGTCGCGCCCGCACGGCCGACTGACGGCACACACCGGTCGTTCAGGCGCAGCGGAGGAACCGCCCAGACTCGCCCCGCATACTGGCCGCTTCGCCCGGGCCGTCGATCCTTCCCCCAACCCCCCGGGCGTTCGCCACGTATGCAGCAGAAGACCACTCACGCCCCCGCACGCCACCGCCAGCCCGACCCCATCCGCACGTCGCGACCCCGTCGCGCGCGCACGCGCCTGATCGCCGCCACGCTCGCCGGCGCCGTCCTCGCCGCCGGCGGGGTCGCGCTCGGCGTCGACACCGCGCTCCGCGACCAGGCCCGCGCCGACACCCGCGCGCTGGCCGACTCCCGCGGCCTCGACGCGAGCCAGCTCGACGCCTACGACGCGATCGGCACCGCGCGCGTGCAGGCGGAGGCACGGGCCACCATCACGGTGGCCGAGGACCTCCTGGCCGACGCCGAGGGCAAGGTCGATGCGGGCGACCTCGAGGCGTCCGTCGCCTCCCTCGCCGACTACGAGCTCCTCGACGCCGACGAGGTCGCCGGCCTCACCCGCGAGACGCAGGCGCACGTCGCCGACACCGAGGACGCCGTCGCCGCGCACGAGCGGAAGGTCGCCGCCGAGCGTGCCGCCGCCGCGCTCGCGGCCGCGAACACGCCCGCCGGCGCCAAGGCGACCGCGCAGGAGCTGGCCGCCTCGCAGTACGGATGGGGCGCTGCGCAGTTCCAGTGCCTCGACTCGCTGTGGACCCGGGAGTCGGGCTGGAACTACCTGGCGGTCAACACCTCCAGCGGCGCGACGGGCATTCCGCAGGCCCTCCCCGGCAGCAAGATGGCCTCCGTCGGCTCGGACTGGGCGACCAACGCGACCACGCAGATCCGCTGGGGGCTCGGCTACATCGCCTCCGTCTACGGCACCCCGTGCGGCGCCTGGGCGAGCTCGGAGTCGCGCGGCTGGTACTGACCGGGCGACCGGCTCAGTCCGGCACGACGATCGCGGGCTCCACGCCGGCCAGCGCGTCGCCGATGCCGATGTCGACCACGAGCACCTCGCCGGCGTAGTCCGCTCCCGGCCGCCGGAGGAGCCCGGCCTTGCACGCGCCGAACGTGACGGTGACGTCGGCCGGCAGCACGGTCGGATCGGGCACCTCGCCCGTGTCGGGGTGGATGCCGCTCGGCAGGTCGACCGCCACCACGCGAGGCGGGTGCGCGGCCGCGAGACGGGCGCGTGCGAGCTCCACGACCGAACGGGCCGGCTCCCGGAGCGCGGGCGACGCGGCGCTGCCCGTGCCGAGGACGCCGTCGACGATCACGTCGGCCGACGCCAGCGCGGCCGCCACCTCCGGGCCGCGGTGGTCGAGCCGACGCGCCCCGGCTGCGAGCGCGGCGGCCGACCCGGCCTCGTGCAGGCGCGACCCCACGGGCACGATCGACACCGACGCCCCGCGTCGCGCCAGCTCGGCACCCGCGAACATCGCGTCGCCGCCGTTGTCACCCGACCCGACGACGAGCACGACCGCGGGCGTGCCGGTGCGGCCGGCGCCCGCGGCATCCGCCACCACCCGTGCGAGCGCGGCGGCGGCCCGCAGCATGAGCGGCTCGCCCGCAGCCAGGTGCGGGCGCTCCGCGGCACGCACCTGCTCGGCCGTGTACCCGGCGATCATGCGTCCAGTCTGCCGCCGAACCGCCCGGCGCGCATCGGTCGGCGCGCATCGGCCGTCCTCCGCCCGCGGCGCGGTACCGTGAGGCGTGCGCATCTTCGCGTGCCCGCGCTGCGGTCACATCGTCTACTTCGACAGCCTGGGCTGCCTCGAGTGCGGGGCCGACCTCGCCTACGCGCGGCACCGCCGCGAGATGGTCCTGCTCGCCGACGACGGCACCTTCCGCGACGATGCGGGTGCCTGGCGCAGGTGCCGCAACGAGACCTGGGGATGCAACTGGCTGGCCGTCGACGCCGACGAGCGCGCCGAGTGCTTCTCGTGCCTGCTCACCCGGCACCAGCCGGGGGAGGACGACGCGGAGCGCTTCGGCTGGCTCGTCGACACGACCCACGCCAAGCGCTGGCTGCTGTTCCAGCTCGACGAGCTCGGGCTGCCGATCACCAGTCACCGCGAGCAGCCCGACGGCGGGCTCGCGTTCGACCTCGACGCCTCCACCGACGACCGGCAGGTGATGATCGGGCACCTCAACGGCGTGATCACGATCGACCTGTCCGAGGCGCAGGACTCCCACCGCGAGGCGCTGCGCATCGAGCTCGGCGAGGCGTACCGCACGATGCTCGGCCACTTCCGGCACGAGATCGGCCACTACTACTGGCAGGTGCTCGTCGCGGCATCCGGCACCGAGCTGGAGGCGTTCCGACGCGAGTTCGGCGACGAGCGCGTCGACTACGGCCAGGCGCTCGACACGCACTACAGCGCCGGCGGACGCGACGACTGGGGCGCCGACTACATCTCGCGCTACGCGACGACGCACCCGTGGGAGGACTTCGCCGAGACCTTCGCGCACTACCTCCACATCACCGACACGCTGCAGTCGGCCGCCGCCTTCGGCCTGGCGATGGCGGGTCCGGGTGCGCAGTTCCCGGAGGCGTCCGACCTGGTGTCGCATCCGTCGATCGCGCCGGCGGATGCCACGATGCGGGGCATCCTCGCCGACTGGCAGCCGCTCGCACTCGCGCTGAACCAGGTCAACCGGTCGCTCGGCAAGCGCGACCTCTACCCGTTCGTGATCCCGGAGCGGGTGGTCGGCAAGCTCGGCTTCGTACACCGGCTGGTCGGGTCGGCCGCCCACGGCGCGAGCCGGTCCGCCGCGCGGCCGGACTCCGGGTCAGCCGGCGCGGCGGGCGAGTAGGCCGCTGCGCTCCGGGTTGCGGTCGAACCAGGACGCCGCGTACCAGCACGTCGGCACGATGCGCAGGTCGGTCTCGGACTCGACGTGGTCGACCGCCCACGCGACGATCTCGGCGGCGTGCCCGTTGCCGCGGAACGGCGGCGAGGTGAAGACCCGCGAGAACGAGATGGCGTCGCCGAGGCGGTGCGTGTCGATCACGCTCGCGAGGCGGCCGTCGATGCGCAGGGTGTAGCGCTCGGCGTCGGGCTCCCAGGCGAATTCGCGTTCCACCCGTCCACCCTACGTCGATCGCGGACCGACGGGGCCGTTCAGCGCCCCGCCGCGTCCGCGTGGGCGACCAGGCGGTCGAACGCGGCGTCGAGCTCGCGGTCCACGCGCTGCAGCTCCGGATGCGCGTCGTGGAACGCGACGACCTCGCGTGCGCCCTCCTGGTAGCGCACCGTGGTGCCGAACCCCGGGACCAGGGCGCGCAGCTTCGCGTTGTCGAACACCATCGAGTGCGCCTTGTCGCCCAGGAGCCCGGGGCCGGCGGGCGGATGCTCCCGGGCGATCGTCTCCGACGCCACGTGCACCAGTCGCGGCTCGACGCCCGCGGCGTCCGCGAGCCAGCCGTAGATCTGGTCCCAGGTGGGCGCCTCGCCGCCGGTCGCGTGGAACGCCTCGCCGATCGCGGCGTGGTGACCGAGCAGCCCGGCGATGCCGACCGCGACGTCGCGCGCGTGCGTGATGGTCCAGAGGCTCGTGCCGTCGCCGTGCACCACGACCGGCTTGCCGGCGCGCATGCGGGCGATGTCGGTCCAGTGACCCGTGGTGGGCAGCATCGTGCGGTCGTAGGTGTGCGACGGGCGCACGATCGTCGCCGGGAAGCCGCGGTCGCGGTAGGCGTGCACGAGCAGGTCCTCGCAGGCGATCTTGTCGCGCGAGTACTGCCAGAAGGGGTTGCGCAGCGGCGTCGACTCGGTGACGGGGAGCCGCTGCGGGGGCGTCTGGTACGCCGAGGCCGAGCTGATGAAGAGGTACTGGCCGACCCGGCCTTCGAACCGGGCGACGTCGGCGGCGACGTGCTCGGGCGTGAACGCGAGGAAGTCCGCGACCACGTCGAACTCGCGCGTGCCGATCGCGGCCTCGACCGCCGCCGGGTCGCGCACGTCGGCCTGCAGCGTCTCGACGCCGTCGGGCACCGGTCGCAACGACGTCGTGCCGCGGTTCAGCACGGCCACGTCGTGGCCCAACGCGAGGCTGCGTGCGACCACCGCCGAGCTGATCACGCCGGTGCCGCCGATGAACAGGATGCGCGTCGTCGCCATGTCGGCAGTCTCGCACGCGTGCGCCGCACGGGGCGAACCGACGACGGCCGCCTCAGCGCCCGCGCAGCCGGTCGAGGTCGCGCCGCTCGCGCTTGGTCGGCCGGCCCGCGCCGCGGTCGCGCACGGGCACCTGGGCCACCGCCTCGCGCGGCGGCGGCGGGGGAGTGAGATCGGTCACCGCCTCGGCGGCGACCGATGCCCCGACGCGCTTCGTGATCGGGCGGCGCACGACGAGCGTGCGGTCGAACCCGCGCACGCGCACGCGCAGCTCGTCGCCCGGTCGCACCGGCTGCGCCGCCTTCGCGCGCTCCCCGTTCACGCGCACGTGGCCCGCTCGGCACGCCGCCGTCGCCTCGGAACGGGTCTTGTACTGGCGCACCGCCCAGAGGAACGCGTCGACGCGGACGCTCGCGGCATCGGGCATGGCGACAGCCTACGCGCGCAGGAACGACCAGGCGATGAGCAGCATGGTCACGGCGAACCCGCTCCAGTAGTTCAGCCAGAGGAACATCCGCCAGCCCCGGTTCGAGCGCCCGGAGTCGGCGTCGGCCACCGATCGGTAGGGCCACGCGGCGAGCACGTAGGGCAGTGCGAGGATCGCCGCGAGCGGACCCGGCCACTCCGTGAGCAGCATGAGCAGCCCGGCGGCCAGCCACATCCCGATGGCGATGCGCACCGTCGCCCGCGCGCCGAAGACCGTCGCGATCGAGGCGATGTCCGCCTCCCGGTCGGGCGTGACGTCCTGCACTGCGCCGAACGCGTGGCTCGCCATGCCCCACAGGAAGAACGCGGCGAGCAGCGCGAGCAGCTGCGGGGTGAACACGGCGCCCGCCACGGCCAGCCCGTACACCGCGGGGCTCGTGAAGTGCGTGCTCGACGTGATCGAGTCGAGCACCGGCCGCTCCTTGAAGCGCAACGGCGGCATCGAGTACGCCAGCACCGCGAACAGGCTCACCGCGAGCACGAGCCACGACCACGGCGCATCCGTGCCCCCCAGCACCACCATGGCCACGACGAAGGGCACCGTCAGCACCGCGCACCAGGTGAGCACCGCGCGATGCGTCGACGGCGGCAGCAGCGCGCCCTCGGCGCCGCCCTTGCGCGGGTTGCGCAGGTCGGACTCGTAGTCGAACACGTCGTTCACGCCGTACATGAGCAGGTTGTACGGCACCAGGAAGAAGAGGGTGCCCACGACGAGCAGCGCATCCACGCGCCCCGTGGTCAGCACGTACGCGGCCGCGAACGGGAACGCGGTGTTCACCCAGCTCACGGGGCGGGATGCCACGAACAGGCGCGTCGCGAGCGGCATCGAGCCGGTCGTCGTCATGTGGTCTCCCGTCGTGGTCGGCGGCGCCGCGGGAGGAGCACCCACAGCGCGGGCAGCGCCAGGACGGCGGCCGCCGTGTACGCGAAGTCCTCGATCGGCGCGAGTCCGATCGTGACGCCCGAGCGCAGTTCCGGATCATAGGCCACGAGGCCGACGCCGATCATGATCGAGTCGAAGACGGCGGTGAGCGCGAGCAGCACGATCGCGGCGATGCCGACGGCCGCGAGGGCGCGACCGCGTCGCCCGGGGGCGGTGCGCACGAGCGCCCAGGTCGCGAGGCCCGCCGCGACCGCCAGGAAGGGGATGCACAGGAGCAGGTAGGTCACGACGCGCTCCCGACCCGATCGAGCACGCGCGCGGCGCCGCGCACCGCCACCAGGGTGAGGTGGCAGAGGAAGGTCAGGAAGAGCACTTCCTCGACCGGCAGCTCGGGGGCGATCAGGATGCCCGTCATGAACGCGGTCTCGCCGCGGAAGAACACCCCGAGGCCGATCCCGGCGACGTCCCACGCCAGGAACGCCGCGACCCCGATCGCGACGACCACGGCGGCACGCCACGGCTCCGCCCAGAACACCAGGCGGAATCGCGCGTCGATCGCGCACATCGCCGCCATCGACACGAGGAGGGCGCCGAGGTAGGCGAGCCCGGTCACACGTGCTCCGCCGCGGGCTCCGGCAGCGGCGACGCGCTGCGGTCGCCCCGCAGCCGCTTCGCGACGAGCTCGGCGCTGATCAGGCACATCGGCAGCCCGACACCCGGCACCGTGGTGCCGCCGGCGTAGTACAGCCCGCGCACCCTGCGCGACTTCGTCGAACCGCGGAACATCGCGCTCTGTCTGAGCACGTGGCCGGGGCCGAGCGCACCGCCGCGCCAGGCGTGCAGGTCGGCCTCGAAGTCGGCGGGGGAGATGGTGCGCCGCACGACGATGCGGTCGGCGAGGTCGGGGGCGCCCGCGGCCTCGGCGAGGCGTGCGATCGCGCGGTCCGCGGCCGCCTCGACCGCGGGCGCGCCCGCGCCGTCCACGCCGCCGTGCCCGAGTTCGGGGTCGGCCGGCACCGGGATGAGCACGAAGACGTTCGAGTCGCCCGCCGGCGCGACCGAGGCGTCCGTCGCACTCGGCATGCACGCGTAGAACGACGCCGGATCCGGCACGTGCGGCGCGTCGCCGAACACCGCGGCGAAGTTCGCGGGCCAGTCGTCGGTGAAGACGAGGTTGTGGTGGGTCAGCCCCGGCAGTTCGCCGCGCACGCCGAGGAGGGCGAGGATCGCGCCCGGTCCGGGGTCGCGCCTGCGCCACGACGACTCGGGCAGCGAGCGGTACCGCTCCGGGACGAGTTCGGTCTCGGTGTGGTGCAGGTCGGCGGCCGAGACGACGAGGTCGGCGTCGACCGTCTCGGGCGCGCCCGAGGCATCCGTCACCGTCACGCCCCGGGCCGCGCCCTCCGCGTCGACCACGATCGCGGTGGCGGGCGCGCCGGTGCGGATGCGCACGCCCGCACGCCGGGCGACGTCCGCGACCGCGTCGATCAGGGCCCGGAACCCGCCCATCGGGTACTGCACGCCCTGCTCGAGGTCGAGGTGGCTCATCAGGTGGTACATCGCGGGCACCTCGTACGGCGACCCGCCGAGGAACACCGCCGGGTACCCGAGCACCTGGCGCAGGCGCCGGTCGGAGACGGCGCGCGACGCGTGGGCGTCGAGCGATCGGGTGAGGAGCGTCGCGAGCGCCGGGGTGCGCGCGAGCACGGCACGGTCGGCGAACGGGCCGAGCGAGTCGAAGTTCGTGTAGAGGAACCGCTCGAGCGCGAGCTCGTACGTGTCGCGCGCGGAGTCGAGGTAGCGCTCCAGCGCTGCGCCCGCGCCGGGCTCGACCGACTCGAACAGGGCGACGTTGCCCGCGCGGTCGGCGGCGATGTCGAGCGGCCCCTCGTAGCCGTCGGCGAAGACGCGGTAGCCCGGGTCGAGCCGGGCGAGGTCGAGGCGGTTGCCGACCGACTCGCCGAACAGGCGGAAGAAGTGCTCGAACACCTCGGGCATCAGGTACCACGACGGCCCCGTGTCGAACCGGAACCCGTCGCGCTGCCAGGAACCCGCGCGACCGCCGACCTCGTCGCGCGCCTCGAGCAGCTCGACCTCGTGCCCGTCGCGCGCGAGCAGGGCGGCGACCGCGAGCCCGGCGATCCCGCCGCCGATGACGACGACCCGCCGCGGGCTCATCGCACCCCTCCCCGGGTCACGGCGGCGCGCACCGCGATGGCGAGCTTCTCGGCGTCGGGCACGCGCACGCGCGCCCGCAGGAGCTCGTCGGCGGGGGTGGCGCGCAGCCGGGTCGCCAGGCGCGCGAACAGCTCCTGGGCGGCCGCGACCGCCGAGCGCGCCCGGGGCGGCAGCTCGGCCACCGCGCGCCCGGAGATCGCGAGGTCGGCGTCGATGTCGTCCAGGATGGCGTCCTTCTCGGCCTCGGTGAACGCGTCGGGGTCGACCCACGGGAAGTAGTTGCGCCCGAGGTCGCGCCAGTCGGCGGCGAGGTCGCGCAGGAAGTTGACCTTCTGGAACGCCGCGCCGAGGTGGATCGCGCCGTCCTCCAGGCGCGCGAGCCGGTCCGGCGCCACCTGCTCCCCGGCGAGGAAGGCGCGCAGGCACATCAGCCCCACGACCTCGGCGGAGCCGTGGATGTAGGTCGCGACCTCGTCCGCCGTGAACGGCGACGGGTCCAGGTCGCGTCGCATCGAGGCGAAGAACGGCCGGGTGAGCGTGGCGTCGATGCCGGTGGCGCGCGCCGTGCGCGCGAAGGCGTGCACGATGACGTTGGTGCTGTACCCGGTGCGCATCGCCCGCTCGGTGTCCTCCTCGAGCGCGTCGAGCGCCGCGCGCTGCTCATCGACGGACAGGCCCGCCTCGGCCGCGGAGCCGTCGACGACCTCGTCGGCGATGCGCACGAGTGCGTAGACGACCCGGATGCGACGGCGGCACGTGGGCTCGAGCAGCCGCGCGGCCGCGCCGAACGAGGTGGAGTACCGGCCGATCACGACCGAGGCGCTCGCCTCCGCGGTCGCGTCGTACCGGGTGAGCGAGGTCGTCGTCGTGGCGTGCTCGCGCGTCATCGGATGCGCTCCACCGCGGTGCGCGCGAGGCCGGCGAGTTCGTCGCGCAGGGCGGCCGGGACGGGGGCGGAGTCGAGCTCGTGCAGCGCGAGCGTGACGTGCTCGCGCGCGATCCGGTTGGTCTGGTCGAGCGAGCCCGCCTGCACGAGCGCGCTCCGTACCGACGCTGCCTCGTCCTCGTCGAGGTCGGCCTTGCCGACGAGCGGGGAGATGACCGGCCATTCTCCCGTCGTCGTGGCGTGGGCGATGAGCGTCGTCTGCTTGCCCTCGCGCAGGTCGCTGAGCGTGCTCTTGCCGGTCGCCTGCTCGTCGCCGAACACGCCGAGCACGTCGTCGGCGAGCTGGAAGGCGATGCCGGCGAGCCGGCCGAACCGCCCGAGCGCCGCGACGGCGGCCTCGTCGGCGCCCGCGAGCACCGCGCCGGCCTGGAGGGGCGCCTGGAACGTGTACACCGCGGTCTTCTGCTCGAGCGTGGCGACGACGTCGTCGATGGAGAGCTGCTCGGCCTCGGCGTTCGTCACATCGGCGAGCTCGCCCGCGGCGGAGACGAACACGGCGTGGTCGAGCAGGTCGAGCACGCGCGTGCGGCGGTCGGGCGCGAGCTCGATCTCCGCGATCAGCCGATGGGCGGCCGCGAGCGCGAGGTCGCCGGCGAGCAGCGCGGCCGTCTCGCCCCAGAGTGCGGCGCGTGCGTCGTCGGCGCCGTGTGCGCGTGCGCGGTCGCGGAACGCGCCGGCGACGTTCGGTGCGCCACGACGGGTGAGGTCGCCGTCGATCACGTCGTCGTGGATGACGAACGCCGTGTGCAGGAGCTCGAAGGCCAGGCCGACGCGGCGCACGGCGATGCGCTCGGTGCCGCCGAGTCCGTCGTGCGCCAGCTGCACGAGGCGGGGCCGGATGCGCTTGCCGCCCGCGGAGGCCTGCTCCAAGGCGTCCCACAGCGCCCGGTAGTGGGGCCCGAGCCGCTCGGCGCGGGAGCGGGACTCGGCGAAGAAGCCGCGCAGGTCGGCTTCGAGCGGGTCCGTCGGAAGCGTCGGGTCAGGCACGGTAGAGGTCCAGTTCTCGGGCCTGCATGACGAGCCAGGGGCTGAACGCCCAGGGGGCCGCCGCGACGCCGGCGGCGAGCTCGGCGGGATCCACCCAGCGGTACTCCTCGACCTCGCGCGGATTCGGGTCGGGCTCGCCGTCGGTCGTGGCCAGGTAGACCGGGCAGATCTCGTTCTCGACCGTGCCCGAGGCGTCGACCGCGCGGTACCGGAAGAGGGGGAGCGCGAGCTCGATCGAGGAGAGCTCGAGGCCGAGTTCGAACTCGGCGCGCCGGCGCACGGCCGAGAGCAGCGGCTCGGAGGGCTTGGGGTGGCCGCAGAACGAGTTCGTCCAGACCCCGGGCCAGGTGGCCTTCGACACCGCGCGGCGCGTGACGAGCACCTCGCCGATGGGGTTGCGCACGTGGCAGGAGAAGGCCAGGTGCAGGGCGGTGTCGGGCCCGTGTGCGGCGGACTTGAGGGCGGTGCCGATCGGTTCCCCGGCCTCGTCCAGGAGCACCACCTCGTCGTCGACCGTGTCGTGGAGCGTCATGGGTCCTGGCCTCCCGTTCGAATTATCGCTAACCGAGTTAGCGATATTCACGCTAGCATGTCCATCGTGACGCAGGGAACACCCGGAGCGGAAGGGGACTCGTACTGGTACGAGCCCGCTCATGACCTCGAGGCAGGGGGCCTCGAGGTCCTCCGCGCGCTCCGGCGCTATCGCGATGCCGAGAACGGTATGCAGCGCCGCACGCGTGACGACATGGACATGAACGAGACCGACCTGCGTGCGCTGCGCATCGTGATCCGGGCCGAGCAGGAGCACCGCGACCTGTCGAGTGCCGAGCTGGCCCGCGCGCTCGACGTGAGCACCGCCGCGACGACCAAGCTCGTCGGGAGGCTCGTGCGCACCGGCTACCTGTCGAGGCGCCCGCACCCGGTCGACCGGCGGGTGCAGCTCATCCGCACCAAGGCGGGAGCGCACGTGCGCATCCGCGAGACGCTGGGGCGGATGCACCGGGAGATGCTCGCCGTGGCGAGCGAACTCGGGCCCGCGGAGCAGCGCGTCGTCGCCGGCTTCCTCGACCGCATGTCCGACCTCTACGACACCTCGCTGGTCGAACGCCCGCGGGTCGCGCGCCGGGCCGATGGGGCCGACGACGCCTGAATGCGCCAAGCTGGGAGCGTGGACGGACGCAGTGGGGACGCCTGGGTGTACGGACCGGACGGCGCCCGGTTCTGGGGGCGCTACGGTGCCGCGGGCCTGCTGCTGCACGACCGCGGACGCGGCGTGCTGCTCCAGCACCGTGCCGAGTGGAGCCACCACGGCGGCACCTGGGGCATCCCCGGCGGAGCGCGCCACGAGGGGGAGGGCCCCGTCGATGCCGCCGTGCGCGAGGCCGCGGAGGAGGCGGGCGTGCCCGCCGAGTCGGTCGCGGTGCGGTTCACCTCGGTCGTCGACCTCGGGTTCTGGTCGTACACGACGGTCGTCGCCGACGCGATCGGCCGCGTCGACCCCGTGATCAGCGACACCGAGAGCCTCGAGCTGGCGTGGGTCGCGCTCGGCAGCGTGGAGGCCCTGCCCCTGCACCCCGCCTTCGCGACCGCCTGGCCGGGTCTTCGCGACCGTCTCCTGCGCGACGCGCGCTGATCTCCCGGCGCGCGTCCGCCCCGTCGCATCCGCGCGGCCCCGCATGGATAGACTCGGGCCGTGGCTGGGGAGGGCGACCGAACGGACGCGTCACGCGTCTGGACGATTCCGAACGTGCTGAGCATGCTCCGGCTGGCCCTCGTGCCGGTGTTCCTCGTGCTGATCGTCGTCGGAATGGACGTCGCGGCGCTGGTCGTGCTCGTCGTGGCCAGCCTGACGGACCTGCTCGACGGCTACCTCGCCCGGCGACTGGGGCAGGTGACGCGCCTGGGGCAGCTGCTCGATCCGGCGGCCGACCGGCTGTACATCTTCGCGGCCCTGCTCGGGCTGGCCTTCCGCGACCTCGTGCCGTGGTGGATCGTGGCCGTGATCGTCGCCCGTGACCTCTGCATCGTGGTGCTCGGCATCGTGCTGGCGAACCACGGCTACGGCCCGCTCCCCGTGCACATGCTCGGCAAGGTGGCCACCTTCGCCCTCTTCTTCGGGCTCCCGGTGATCCTGCTGGGCATCGCATTCCCCGCGGTGAATGCAGTGAGCGCCCCGGTCGGCTGGGCCATCACGCTCTGGGGCGCGTTCCTGTACTGGTGGGCGGGCGTGATCTACGCGATCGAGACGGCCAGGGTGATCCGCATCCCGCGGGTGTCCGACGTCTCCGGATCCGATACGCTGGAAGACCAGGGAGGTTAGACGTGGCCGACAGTGACATGACCGAGTCCGGTACCCCGACGTCCGACGACGCCGGTGCGACGGGACGCGAAGCGGTCGACTCGACCATCGGATTCAGTCGAGAGGCGGCCGCGCAGCTCACGCAGGTCGACGCAGACGTCTCCGCCGAGGAGCAGGAGGCGATCGCGGCGCTGCCGTCCGGCTCCGCGCTGCTCATCGTGCGACGCGGCCCGAACGCCGGGGCGCGCTTCCTCCTCGACGCCGACGTCACCACGGTCGGGCGCCACCCCGACGCGGACATCTTCCTCGACGACGTGACGGTCTCCCGCAAGCACGCGGAGTTCCTCCGCCACCGCACCGCGTTCGAGGTGAAGGACCTCGGTTCCCTGAACGGGACCTACTTCGACGGCGTGCGCATCGAGACCGCGCTCCTGAGCGACGGCGCCGAGGTGCAGGTCGGCAAGTACCGGCTCACCTTCTACGCATCGCGACTCGACCTGGCGCCCGTGGCGAGTCGGTAGTGGCGCGGGCGGCCGCATCCACTCGCACGGACGGCGACGCCCTGCTGGGCATCGGCCAGGTGCTCTCGCGCCTGACGCCGGAGTTCCCCGAGCTCACCCCGTCGAAGCTGCGCTTCCTCGAGGAGCAGGGACTCATCACGCCCGCGAGGTCGGAGTCCGGGTACCGGAAGTTCTGCGCGGACGACATCGAGCGCATCACGCTCATCCTGTCGATGCAGCGCGACCACTACCTGCCGCTCAAGGTCATCCGCGGCTACCTGGACGACCGTGACGCCGGGCGCGAGCCGACGCTGCCGGTGCCCGACGGGCTTCCCAGCATCCTCGACCGCTCCCGTCGCCTCGGACGCGACGAGCTGATCCGCGAGGCCGAGGCGACGCCGGCGCTGCTCGACGAGGCGGTCGCCGCGTCGCTGCTGCCGGCGTCCTCCACGTACGGCGAGGACGCGCTCGCCGTCCTGCGCTCGCTGGCCGAGCTGTGCACCGTGGGCATCGAGCCGCGCCACCTCCGGGGCCTGCGCTCCGCGGCGGAGCGCGAGACCGTGCTGATCCAGAACGCGGTCGAGCCGATCAGCCGCCGTGGCGCCGCATCGAGCCGCGCGGGCGCCTCCGAGCGTGCGCTGGAGATCGCCGGGCACCTCGAATCGGTGCGCTCGAGCCTCATCCGCTCGGCCATCGCACGGCAGTACCGGTGATCGGCGCGACACGCCGAGACGTTCGGTCCGATGTGATTGATCGACCCCCACGCGATGGGTAGCGTTGGGCGTGCGCCCGAGCGGCGTGCGGCAGAGGAACGAGGGGCGGTCGTATGAGCGAACTCAGCCGGGGCGACGAGGCGCGGTACGATCTCGGACTGCTCTTCACCGACGGCATGCCGGAGCTCGAGGACGACGGCGGCTACCGCGGAGCCGTGGCGGCCCGGGCGGCCGGCATCAGCTACCGCCAACTCGACTACTGGGCCCGCACCGAGCTGGTCCAGCCGACCGTGCGCGGCGCCTCGGGGTCGGGCACCCAGCGCCTCTACGGCTTCCGCGACATCCTGGTCCTGAAGCTGGTCAAGCGACTGCTCGACACCGGCATCTCGCTCCAGCAGATCCGCACCGCCGTGCAGCAGCTGCGCGAGGCGGGCGTGCACGACCTGGCGCAGACCACGCTCATGAGCGACGGCGCGAGCGTCTACCTCTGCACCTCCGACGACGAGGTCATCGACCTCGTCAGCCGCGGGCAGGGCGTCTTCGGCATCGCCGTCGGCAAGGTGCTCCGCGAGGTCGAGACCACGCTGGTCGACCTCGACACGAGCCCGGCCGACCCGCTCGACGAGCTCGCCGTCCGGCGCGCGACGCGCGAGCGTCGCATCTCCTGACGCGCGCGGCGCACGCGCCGTCGTCGGCGGTGGTGCGGGGCGGATGTCTCGCAGGGGACGCCGCTCCGGGCATCCGGCCGGTTCGGCCCTAGCGGGGCAGTTCGGCGTAGTCGCCGATGCGCGCGGTGCGCAGCACGCGGTCGAGCAGCTGGTCGAAGTGCGCGGCCATCTCCTCGGCGCTCTCGCCGGGCCACATGTGCAGCGGCTTCGCCGCGCCCTGGGCCTGCTGCAGCGAGGTGCGCTCGGGCAGCTGCGGGGAGAGCACGAGCGGCCCGAACATGTCGCGCAGCTCCTTGATGCGGAACTGGTGCTCGAGCGACTGCACGCGCGTGCGGTTGACGATGATGCCGAGTGGCTGCAGCCGGGGGGAGAGGCCGCGACGGATCTCCTCGATCGCGCGCAGGGCGCGGTCGGCGGCCGCCACCGAGAACAGCCCGGGCTCGGTGACCACGCCGACGCGGTCGCTCGCCGCCCAGGCGGTGCGCGTGAGCGCGTTGAGCGACGGCGCGCAGTCGATCAGCACGAGGTCGTAGTCGCGCTCGACGTTGGCGAGCGCCTCCTCGAGCTTCCAGATGTCGCGGATCGACGGATGCGGTCCGTCGAAGTTGATCGCCGACGGGCTGCCGATCATCACGTCGATGGTCGAGGCGGGGTTCGACTTGGCCCACCCGCTGGGCGCGATCGCCGACCGGACGATCTTCTCCTTGGGGGAGGCGAGCACGTCGGCGACGTTGAGGTGGCCGCTCGTCTGGATGTCCATGCCGGTCGAGACATCCGACTGCGGGTCGAGGTCGACGACCAGCGTGCTCACGCCGCGAGCGAACGCGGCGGAGGCAAGGCCCAGCGTGACGGTGGTCTTTCCCACGCCCCCCTTGAGGGAGCTGACGCTGAGTACGTGCACGAGCGATACGTTACCGTTAGGACCACTCGAGAACCTAAACGTTCGCTGTGTCGCGAACCCCGGTCGAAAGGCGTGCATGTTCACGAAGATCTTGGTGGCCAACCGTGGCGAGATCGCGATCCGGGCGTTCCGGGCCGCGTACGAGCTCGGGGCCAAGACCGTCGCGGTGTTCCCCTACGAGGATCGCAATTCCCTGCATCGCCTGAAGGCCGACGAGGCCTACCAGATCGGCGAGCCGGGGCACCCGGTCCGGGCGTACCTGGACGTGTCCGAGATCATCCGCGTCGCCGTCGAATCGGGCGCCGACGCCATCTACCCGGGGTACGGGTTCCTCTCCGAGAACCCCGAGCTGGCGCAGGCCGCCGAGGACGCCGGCATCACCTTCATCGGCCCCGGCCGCTCGGTGCTGGAGATGGCGGGCAACAAGGTCACGGCCAAGGAGCACGCGATCGCCGCGGGCGTGCCCGTGCTCGCCTCGACCGCGCCGTCGCGCGACGTCGACGAGCTCGTCGCGGGCGCCGAGCAGATCGGCTTCCCGGTCTTCGCGAAGGCGGTCGCCGGCGGCGGCGGCCGCGGCATGCGCCGGGTCGACGCGCCCGAGGAGCTCCGCGCGGCGCTCGAGGAGGCCATGCGCGAGGCCGACAGCGCGTTCGGCGATCCCACGATGTTCATCGAGCAGGCGGTGCTGCGGCCCCGCCACATCGAGGTGCAGGTGCTGGCGGATGCCGGCGGCGAGACCGTGCACCTGTTCGAGCGCGACTGCTCCGTGCAGCGCCGCCACCAGAAGGTCATCGAGATCGCGCCCGCACCGAACCTGTCCGACGAGATCCGCCAGCGGCTCTACGCCGACGCGATCGCGTTCGCGAAGTCGATCGGGTACGTCAACGCGGGCACCGTCGAGTTCCTCCTCGACACGGCGGGCGAGCGCGCCGGCCAGCACGTCTTCATCGAGATGAACCCGCGCATCCAGGTCGAGCACACCGTGACCGAGGAGGTCACCGACGTCGACCTCGTGGTCTCGCAGATGCGCATCGCCGCGGGGGAGCGCCTCGCCCAGCTCGGCCTCTCGCAGGACTCCATCCGGCTGCGCGGCGCCGCCCTGCAGTGCCGCATCACGACCGAGGACCCGACCGCCGGGTTCCGGCCCGACACCGGCAAGATCACGACCTACCGCTCGCCCGGCGGCGCCGGGATCCGCCTCGACGGCGGCACGATCAACCCGGGGGCGCAGATCAGCCCCCACTTCGACTCGATGCTC
This sequence comes from Agromyces sp. SYSU T00194, assembly GCF_040496035.1. Taxonomy (NCBI): domain Bacteria; kingdom Bacillati; phylum Actinomycetota; class Actinomycetes; order Micrococcales; family Microbacteriaceae; genus Agromyces; species Agromyces chitinivorans. Next base: position 80,116 of record NZ_JBEPJZ010000002.1, read on the forward strand.
GCGAAGCTGAGCTGCCGCGGGCGCGACTACCCGGCGGCCGTCGCCCGCGCGAAGCGCGCGCTGGCCGAGTTCCGCATCCGCGGCGTCTCGACGAACATCCCCTTCCTCCAGGCGGTGCTCGACGACCCCTCGTTCGTCGCGGGCGACCTCAGCACCTCCTTCATCGACGAACGTCCGCAGCTGCTGCGCGGGCGCGTCTCGAAGGACCGCGGCACCAAGATCATGAACTGGCTCGCCGACGTCACGGTGAACCAGCCGAACGGCGCGGCGCCGACCCTCGTCGCCCCGGCGGAGAAGCTGCCGGAGATCGACCTGCAGCAGGAGCCGGTCGCCGGTTCGCGCCAGCGGCTGCTCGAACTCGGCCCGGCCGGGTTCGCGTCGGCGCTGCGGGCGCAGACGGCGCTGGCGGTCACCGAGACGACCTTCCGCGACGCGCACCAGTCGCTCCTCGCGACGCGCGTGCGCACGAAGGACCTGGTGGCGGTGGCGCCCTACGTCGCCCGCATGACCCCGGAGCTGCTCTCCGTCGAGGCCTGGGGCGGCGCCACCTACGACGTCGCGCTCCGGTTCCTCGGCGAGGACCCGTGGGAGCGGCTGGCCGCGCTCCGCGAGGCGCTGCCGAACGTCGCCATCCAGATGCTCCTGCGAGGTCGCAACACCGTCGGCTACACGCCGTACCCGACCGCGGTCACCGACGCGTTCGTGCACGAGGCCGCGGCGACGGGCGTCGACATCTTCCGCATCTTCGACGCCCTGAACGACGTCTCCCAGATGCGTCCCGCGATCGACGCGGTGCTCGCCACGGGCAGCTCGGTCGCCGAGGTCGCGCTCTGCTACACGGCCGACCTGCTCGACCCGGCGGAGACGCTGTACACGCTCGACTACTACCTCGGCCTGGCCGACGAGATCGTCGAGGCCGGCGCGCACGTGCTCGCCATCAAGGACATGGCGGGCCTGCTCCGCCCGGCGGCGGCCGAGCGCCTCGTCGGCGCACTCCGGGAGCGGTTCGACCTGCCGGTGCACGTGCACACGCACGACACCGCGGGCGGCCAGCTCGCGACGCTGCTCGCGGCGAGCCGCGCCGGCGCGGACGCGGTCGACGTGGCCAGCGCGCCCATGGCGGGCACCACCAGCCAGCCCTCCGCCTCCGCGCTCGTGGCGGCGCTCGCCCACACCGAGCGCGACACCGGCATCTCGCTGCGGGCCATCTCCGACCTCGAGCCCTACTGGGAGGCGGTGCGCCGCGTCTACTCGCCGTTCGAGTCCGGCCTGCCCGGACCCACCGGCCGCGTCTACCGGCACGAGATCCCGGGCGGCCAGCTGTCGAACCTGCGCCAGCAGGCGATCGCGCTCGGCCTCGCCGACGACTTCGAGCTGATCGAGGACATGTACGCGGCCGCGAACGAGATCCTCGGCCGCGTGCCGAAGGTCACGCCCTCGTCGAAGGTGGTCGGCGACCTCGCTCTGCACCTGGCTGCGGTGAAGGCCGACCCGGCCGACTTCGAGGCGAACCCCGAGCGCTACGACATCCCCGACTCGGTGGTCGGCTTCATGGCGGGCGAGCTGGGCGACCTGCCCGGCGGATGGCCGGAGCCGTTCCGGAGCAAGGTGCTCGCCGGGCGCGACGTGCGCATCGGCGTCGCGGAGCTCACCGACGAGGAGCGTGCCGCGCTCGACGCGGGCGGCGACGAACGGCGCGCCATGCTGAACCAGCTGCTCTTCCCGGCGCCGACGCGCCAGTTCGAGCAGATCCGCGAGCTGTTCGGCGACCTGTCCGTCGTCGACACGCTCGACTACCTGTACGGGCTCCAGCCCGGCAGCGAGCACATGATCGAGATGGAGCGCGGCGTGCGGCTGTACGCGGGCCTCGAGGCGATCGGCGAGGTCGACGAGAAGGGCATGCGCACCGTCATGACCACGCTCAACGGCCAGCTGCGCCCGGTGTTCGTGCGCGACCGCAGCGTGGTCGTGGAGACGCGTGCGGCGGAGAAGGCGGATGCCTCGCAGCCCGGCCACATCGCCGCGCCGTTCTCCGGCGTGGTGACGCTGCAGGTCGAGGAGGGGGCCGAGGTGGCCCCGGGCCAGGCGGTGGCTTCGATCGAGGCGATGAAGATGGAGGCCGGCATCACCTCTCCGGTCGCCGGCGTCGTCGAGCGCCTCGCCGTGCCGCGCACGCAGCAGGTGGAGGCCGGCGACCTCATCGTCGTCGTGCGACCACGATAGGCTGAGCCGAAGACCACGGTGACGAGAGGGGGAGCGGTGGCTGACGACCGGAGCGAACAGGAGACCGGCCGCGGGGGGAGCGGCGGTGACTACCGCACGGGCGTGTCGACGCGCACCGGGGCGCACTCGTCCCGCCTGCCCGAGCGGCTCACGATCCAGGTGGACCTGCCGCCGGCGCCCGTGCGCGAGGTCCCCGAGGACGAGGCCGCGGTGGCGATCGACGACGTGACCGTCAACCCGGGAGAACTCGAGGGACGCGCCACGCCGACGCACTCCATCCCGCTCGCGGCCATCGACGGGTCGGGTCGGCCAGCCATCCGCGACTCGTCGCCGTACCGTGCCCTGCTCGCCGCCGACGAGCGGCGCGAGCGCGAGCGCGACCGCGCGGTGGTGGCCGCCCAGGACGCCGATGAGCCGGGAGAACTCGAGCCCGCGACCCCGGTGAACCTCCCCGAGACCTCGGAGTCGCTGACGCCCGACCGCCTCATCGACACGCACCGCGCGGGCCGCCCGGCCCCGCAGGGCGGGTTGCACCGCTTCCTCTACGAGGCGTCGTTCCACACCATCAACCTCGGCGACTCGGCGAAGGTCCGCGCGCACAAGGCGATGAACGCGCGCATCCAGCGCCGGTTCGAGGGCGGTGCGCGCTTCGTCCCGGTGCTGACGCGCAAGGGCGGTGTCGGCAAGACCACCGTGACGACGCTGCTCGGCATGGCACTCGCGAACGCACGCGAGGACCGCGTGATCGCGATCGACGCGAACCCCGACCGCGGCACGCTCGCGGAGCGCGTCGACCGGCAGACCCGCGAGACGGTGCGCGACGTGGTCGGCAAGGCGTCGACGATCGGCGGCTACACCGACTTCTCGCGCTTCGTCTCGCGCGACGGCACGCGCCTGGACATCCTCGCGTCCGACACCGACCCGAACCTGTCCGAGGCGTTCGACGACAACGACTACAACGTGGTCGCGAACCTCGCCGCCCGGTACTACTCCATGGTGCTGACCGACTGCGGCACCGGCATCGTCCACTCGGTCATGCGGGCGACGCTGCAGCGCGCCGATGCGATCGTGGTCGTCTCGGGCGGCAGCGTCGACGAGGCGCGCCTCGCGTCCGAGACGCTCACCTGGCTCGAGTCCAACGGCTTCGGCGACCTGGTGAAGAACGCGGTCGTCGCGATCAACCTGGCGACGCAGGGCACGCACCTCGTGAAGGTCGACGAGATCGAGGCGCACTTCCAGTCGCGCGTGCGCGAGATCGTGCGCATCCCCTACGACCCGCAGCTCGCCGCCGGATCCGTCGTGCACTGGGACCAGCTGCGCCCGATCACCCGCGAGGCCGCGCGCGAGCTCGCGGCGCTGGTGGTCGAGGGCATCCCCGAAGAGCGGGTACGCTGACCCGAGTGTCCGAGCGTCCCATCCGCCTCTTCGGCGATCCCGTCCTGAAGTCCGCCTCCGCGCCCATCGAGACGATCGACGACGGCGTCCGCGCCCTCGTGGCCGACCTGCTCGACAGCGTCCGGCTGCCCGGGCGAGCCGGCGTCGCCGCGCCGCAGATCGGCGTGAACCTGCGCGCCTTCAGCTACAACGTCGACGGCGAGGTGGGCTACGTGCTGAATCCCGAGCTCGTGGAGGTGCGCGGCGAGCCCGAGCTCGTGGGCGAGGGGTGCCTCTCGGTTCCCGGGCTGTGGCACGACACGCCGCGGCACCCGTGGGCGCGCGTGCGCGGCATCGACCTCGACGGGGCGCCGATCACCATCGAGGGCGAGGGCGTGCTCGCGCAGGCGCTCCAGCACGAGACCGACCACCTCGACGGCATCCTCTACCTCGATCGACTGGAGAAGGACGAGCGGCGCGTCGCGATGCGCGAGGTCCGCGAGTCCGACTGGTTCTGACCCGCGCCCGGCCACGCCGGTACGAGACGACGGATGCCCCGGGCCGCAGCGGCCCGGGGCATCCGTCGTCTCGTGCGATCAGCCCGCGATCGAGTGCCCCTCGGTCATGGGCGCCGACGTCGTGAGGTAGAGCCCCTCGATCTCGTCCGCGAAGTCGGAGACGATGACGTTGCGCTTGATGCTGAGCTTCGGCGTGAGGTGGCCGCTGTCCTCGGTGAACTCCGTCGGGAGGATCACGAACTTGCGGATCGACTCGGCGCGGGAGACCGTCTCGTTCGCCGCGTCGATCGAGCGCTGCACCTCGGCGAGCACGGCCGGGTTGGTCGCCGCCTCGTCGATGCTCATGCCGGCGTCCTCGCCGTGGTTGTTGAGCCAGACGGGCAGCATCTCGGGGTCGAGCGTCACCAGCGCCGAGATGAACGGCTTCTGGTCGCCGACCACCACGACCTGGCCGATCAGCGGGTTGGCGCGGATCGGGTCCTCGAGCGCCGCGGGCGCCACGTTCTTGCCGCCCGCGGTGACGATGATCTCCTTCTTGCGGCCGGTGATGGTGAGGAACCCGTCGTCGTCCATGGCGCCGAGGTCGCCGGTCTTGAACCACTCGCCGTCGAAGGTCTCGGCGGTCGCCTCGGGGTTCTTCCAGTACTCCTTGAAGACGTTGATGCCCCTGACCTGGATCTCGCCGTCATCGGCGAGGCGCACGGAGACGCCCGGCAGGGCCGGCCCGACGGTGCCGATCTTCGACTTGTGGGCGAGGTTCACGGTCGCCGGGGCGGTGGTCTCGGTGAGGCCGTAGCCCTCGAGGATCGTGATGCCGAGCGCGTGGTAGAAGTGGCCGAGCCGCGCGCCGAGCGGTGCGGAGCCGGAGACGGCGTACTTCACGTTGCCGCCCATCGCCGCGCGCAGCTTGCTCAGCACGAGGCGGTCGAGCACCGCGAACTTCAGGCGCAGGCCGAACGGCACCGAGCCGGCCTCCTGCGCCTTCGAGTAGGCGACGGCGGTGTCGGCGGCGGCGCGGAAGATCTTGCCCTTGCCGCCCGACTCCGCCTTCTGCTCGGAGACGTTGTAGACCTTCTCGAACACACGGGGCACCGCGAGCAGGAACGTCGGCTTGAACGAGCCGAGCGCGGGCAGCAGCTGCTTCGTGTCGGGCTGGTGGCCGACGCGCACGCCGGCGTGCACGCACAGCACGGCGATGAAGCGGGCGAACACGTGCGCGGTGGTGATGAACAGCACGGTCGACGCGCCGTTCGGGTCGAGCACGACCTCCTCGAGCGCGACCGCGGCGTTGCGGGAGAGCTCGACGAAGTTGGAGTGGGTCAGCACGCAGCCCTTGGGACGCCCCGTCGATCCGGACGTGTAGATGAGCGTGGCGATGTCGTCGCCGTTCGCGATGTTGCGCCGGCGCTCGATCTCCTCGTCGCTCACGCCGGTGCCGCCGGCGACGAGCTTGTCGAGGTCGCCCAGGTCGATCTGCCAGACCGAGCGGATGTCGGGGAGCTCCGGGTGGACCTCGTCGAATCGCGCGAAGTGGTCGGCCGTCTCGACGATCACGGCGATCGCACCCGAGTCGCCGAGGTTCCACTTCACCTGGCTGGGCGAGCTGGTCTCGTAGACGGGCACGAGCACGCCTCCGGCGAACCACATCGCGAAGTCGATGAGGGTCCACTCGTAGCGCGTCTTGCACATCAGGCCGACCTTGTCGCCGGGCTCGATGCCGGCGGCGACGAAGCCCTTCGCGAGTGCGATGACCTGGTCGTAGAACTCGCGGGTGGTCACCGGCTCCCAGGCGCCGTCCTTCGGCAACGAGAACAGCACCGAGTCGGGGGTCTCGGCCACCCGGTCGACCAGCAGGTCGGTGGCGTTCGCGCCGGGATCGGCCGGTACGAGGGCGGGCGAATCGAATTGGATCACGGTAGCTCCTTCGGCACCGGTGAGTGCGCGCCCGCCGGGTCGGCGGGTCGTCGCACGGCAGCAATCATTCACTACACTCTAGTTCAGCGTTCCTGCGGACACACCGGGATCGCGACCTCTCCACATCCCGGCGAAAGGCGCATCGGCTTGCACGCGATCGGCATCGACATCGGGGGCACCAAGATCGCCGGGGCGGTGGTCGACGAGTTCGGCACCATCGTGCGCCAGTCCCGGGTCGCCACGCCGGCGGGTGACGCGGCGGGCCTCGAGGACGCCGTGGTGGCCATGATCACGGAGCTCTCCGACGGCGCGGAGATCATCGCGGCGGGTGTCGCGGCCGCCGGCTTCATCGACGCCTCGCAGTCCGTCGTCTACTACGCACCGAACATCGACTGGCGCAACGAGCCGTTCCGCGAGAAGCTCGAGGCCCGCGTGCCGCTGCCCGTCGTCGTCGAGAACGACGCGAACGCGGCCGGCTGGGCGGAGTTCCGCTTCGGCGCAGGTCGGCTCGTCAGCGACATGTGCATGCTGACGATCGGCACGGGCGTCGGCGGCGCGATCGTCGCGAGCGACACGCTCTTCCGCGGCGGCTTCGGCGCCGGGGCCGAGCTCGGGCACGTGCGGATCGTCCCCGGGGGCCTGCCCTGCGGGTGCGGGCAGCGCGGATGCCTCGAGCAGTACGGGTCCGGCCGCGCGCTCATGCGCATGGCCGGCGAGATCGCCGACGGCGGGGGGATCGGGCTGGGCCTGGCGAAGCTGCGCGCCGAGCGCGGGCGCCTCGACGGCCACGGCGTGGGCGAGCTGATCGCCGCCGAGGACCCGGGCGCGCTGGCCGCGCTCCGCCAGCTCGGGGGCTGGATCGGCCAGGGCTGCGCGAGCCTCGCCGCGGTGCTCGACCCGCAGCTGTTCGTGTTCGGCGGCGGCGTCGCCGCCGCGGGCGAGCACCTGCTCGAGCCGGTGCGGCGCGCGTTCGTCGAGCACCTGCCCGCGCAGGGGTACCACCCCGAACCCGAGTTCGCGATCGCGGAGCTGGTCAACGACGCGGGAGTCGTCGGCGCGGCCGACCTCGCGCGCGTGTGGGCGGTGAAGCGGGCCTGATCGGTATGCTGTCACGGGCCGATCGGAAGGGATGGCGATGTTCTACTGGATCATGAAGCACATCGTCGTCGGCCCCATCGTGCTGGGGCTGTTCCGGCCCTGGGTGGTCGGGCTCGAGCACATCCCGAAGTCGGGCGGCGCGATCCTCGCGAGCAACCACCTGTCGTTCATCGACTCCATCTTCCTGCCGCTCGTGGTCGACCGGCCGGTCGTGTTCCTCGCCAAGAGCGAGTACTTCACCGGCAAGGGCCTGAAGGGCTGGGCCACGCGCCTGTTCTTCCAGGCCACCGGGCAGCTGCCGATCGACCGGTCGGGCGGCAAGGCCTCGGAGGCGTCCCTCAACACCGGCCTGCGCGTGCTCGGCCGCGGGGAGCTGCTCGGCATCTACCCCGAGGGCACGCGCAGCCCCGACTCGCGGCTCTACCGCGGTCGCACGGGCGTGGCGCGCATGGTGCTCGAGTCGGGCGTGCCGGTCGTGCCGGTCGCGATGATCGGCACCGACGAGGTCATGCCGATCGGCACCCGCATCCCGAAGATCCGGCGCATCGGCGTCGTGATCGGCGAGCCGCTCGACTTCAGCCGCTTCGCGGGTCTCGAGGGCGACCGCTTCGTGCTCCGATCGGTCACCGACGAGCTGGTGTACGAGCTGCGCGAGCTGAGCGGGCAGGAGTACGTCGACGTCTATGCGAGCTCGGTGAAGGAGAAGCGCGCCGCGCTTTCGCGGTAGGCTCGTCCAGTCGCCCGGAGCGGCGACGCATCCGCTTGTCTCACCCGGCGCGTCCGTCGCGCCCGCGTCATCCAGGGAAGTATCCGTGACCCAGCTCGTCGAATCCGTCGTGCAGCCCGCTGACAACGTCGTCGCAGGGCTCGACGCCTGGCGCACGTTGCCGATCAAGCAGCAGCCCGAGTGGCCCGACGCCGAGGCCGTCGCCGCGGCGTCGGCCGAACTCGCGACGCTGCCGCCGCTGGTCTTCGCCGGCGAGGTCGACAACCTGCGCGACCGGCTGGCGGCGGCCGCCCGCGGAGAGGCGTTCCTGCTGCAGGGCGGCGACTGCGCCGAGACCTTCGCCGGCGCGACCGCCGACCAGATCCGCAACCGCGTGAAGACCGTGCTGCAGATGGCCGTCGTGCTCACCTACGGCGCCTCGATGCCCGTGGTGAAGATGGGGCGCATGGCGGGGCAGTTCGCCAAGCCGCGCTCGAAGGACACCGAGACCCGCGGCGACGTGACGCTGCCGGCCTACCGCGGCGACATCGTCAACGGCTACGACTTCACGCCCGAGTCGCGCGCCGCCGACCCGTCGCGCCTGCTGCGCGGGTACCACACCGCGGCCTCGACGCTGAACCTGATCCGCGCGTTCACGCAGGGCGGCTTCGCCGACCTGCGGCAGGTGCACGCGTGGAACCGCGGCTTCGCCGCGAACCCGGCCAACGCCCGGTACGAGAGCCTCGCCAAGGAGATCGACCGCGCGGTGCGGTTCATGGACGCGTGCGGCGCCGACTTCGACGAGCTGAAGCGCACCGAGTTCTTCACCGGCCACGAGGGCCTGCTGATGGACTACGAGCGGCCCCTGACGCGCATCGACTCGCGTACCGGCCTGCCGTACGACACGTCGGCGCACTTCATCTGGATCGGCGAGCGCACGCGCGACCTCGATGGCGCGCACGTCGACTTCCTGTCGCGGGTGCGGAACCCGATCGGCGTGAAGCTCGGCCCGACCACGACGCCCGACGACATGCTGGGGCTGATCGACAGGCTCGACCCCGAGCGCGAGCCGGGCCGGCTCACGTTCATCACCCGCATGGGCTCGAGCCGCATCCGCGAGGCGCTGCCCCCGCTCCTGGACGCGATCAAGGCCGCCGACGCGAACCCGCTCTGGGTGACCGACCCGATGCACGGCAACGGCCTCACGACGCCCACCGGCTACAAGACGCGTCGCTTCGACGACGTCGTCGACGAGGTGAAGGGCTTCTTCGAGGCGCACCGCGCGGCGGGCACGCACCCCGGCGGCATCCACGTCGAGCTCACCGGCGACGACGTGACCGAGTGCCTCGGCGGCTCGGAGCACATCGACGAGGCGACGCTCGCGACGCGCTACGAGTCGCTGTGCGACCCGCGCCTGAACCACATGCAGTCGCTCGAGCTGGCGTTCCTCGTCGCGGAGGAACTCGCGCGCTGACCGCGTGCCGTCGGGGGAGCGGATGCCTCCCCGGCGGCGCCCGCGCGCGGCATCCGCTCGCCGGTCGTCAGAGTTCGAGCGTCGCCACCAGGGTGACCGTCGAGCCGCGGATCTGCTCGGTGTCTCCGCCGGGATCCATCGACTTGACGGTGGCGAGCCCGACGAACGCCTCCGGGAAGCTGTACTGCACCTGGAAGCCGGCCGCCTCGAGCGTGTCGATGGCGTCGGCGAGGTTCTCGCCCACGACGTCCGGCAACGTGACCAGGTCGGGCCCCTTGGAGACGGTCAGCACGATCGGGTCGCCCGGCCGCACCGGGTCGGTGCTGGTCGCGGCCGAGAGCACGAGGTCGGCGGCGACGTCGTTGCTGAACTGCGGCTCGGCGAACGAGACGTCGAGTCCGGCGTCGGAGAGCCGCTGCTCGGCCTCGGCCGACGCAGTTCCGACGACCGAGGGGATGGCCCCCGCGGAGACGACCAGCGACAGCGCGCCGCGCTCGGGATACTCGTCGCCGACGCGTTCGCCGTCGGCGTCGAACACGGCGATCACGGCGCCGCGGTCGACCTGGGACGAGTAACGCACGTCGGTCTCGTCGGCGACGTCGAACTCGGCCAGCTCGGCGCGGGCGTCCGCCTCGGGCATCCCCTCCACGTCGGGCACGGCGAGGATGCGCGGGCCGAGCGAGACGAGGATCTGCACGGTGCCGCCGCGCCGGGCCTGCGTGCCGCCCTCCGGGTCGGTCTCCGAGACCAGCCCCTCGGCGACCTCCGGGTCGTGCTGCTCGCCGAGGGCGGTCTCGAACCCCGCCTCCTCGAGCACGCCGGCCGCGGCCTCCGGTTCGAGTCCGCTCACCGACGGCACGGTGGCCAGGGCGCCCGGTCCGCTGCCGAAGTACCATCCCGTTCCCGCGGCGAGCCCGGCGAGCACGAGCACGAGTGCGAACAGCCAGTAGCCGCGGCGTCGGCGGCCGCGCGAGGTCCGCTCGAGCGCCGCGACGCCCGTGGCCGCCGCCTTGGGCTTGGCAGCCGCGGCCGCGGCCGTGCGCCGCTCGCCGAGCACCTGCGTCGCCGCCGTCGTGGGCGCTGCGGGCGGGGTGCCGTCGGGCAGCACCGCGGTCGCCTGCCCCGTCGCGGGCGATGCGCCGCGCACGCTCGACTCGATGGCGCGCAGCTGCTCGAGCAGGACCCGCGCGTCGGCGGGCCGCTCCTCGGGGTCGCGCGCCGTGGCCCACAGCACGAGCTCGTCCAGCTCGGCGGGAACCGACGGGTCCTTCGAGCTCGGCGTGGGCACCGTGTCGTTCGCGTGCTGGTACGCGATCTGCATCGGCGCCTCGCCCACGTAGGGCTGCTCGCCGGTGAGCATCTCGTAGAGCATGATGCCGATCGCGTAGATGTCGCTGCGGGCGTCCGCGACCCCACGGGTCACGAGCTCGGGGGAGAGGTACGCGATGGTGCCGAGCAGCGCCTGCCCGGTCGCGGTGTTCGCGCTCGCGGCGCGCGCGAGCCCGAAGTCGCCGAGCTTGATGCGGCCGTCGTCGGCCAGCAGCACGTTCTCGGGCTTGAGGTCGCGGTGCACGATGCCGGCCTTGTGCGCCGAGGCCAGCCCCGACAGCACGGCGTCCATGATGTCGACGGACTGCTCGGGCGTGAGCTTCGTGTAGTCCTTCAGGAGGTCGCGCAGCGTGATGCCGGGCAGGTACTCCATGACGAGGTACGCCGTGTCGGAGTCCTGGCCCTGGTCGTAGACGTTGACGACGTTCGGATGCGACAGGCGGGCCGCCGAGCGCGCCTCCTGCACGAACCGCGTCTTGAACGTGTTGTCGTCGGCCAGGTGGCCGTGCATGATCTTGATCGCGACCCGACGTTCGAGTCGCAGGTCGGTCGCCAGGTAGACCGTCGCCATGCCGCCGCGGGCGATCCGCGAGCGCACCTGGTAGCGGCCGTCGACGAGACGGCCGACCATGGGGTCCGCGGGCATGGTGGTCACCGTACGAGTGTACGAATGCGCGCGGCCCGCGAACGACCGAAACACCGCCGGGTCCGGCATCGAGACGCCATCGTGACCGGTGTCAGCCGAGCTCGGCGAGCCACGCCCGCGCCGACGTCTCCCACTTGGCGTACGCGTCCGGGTGGGCGCTGCGCTGCACCGCCTGCGCGGCCTCGGTGACGGTCATGCCGCCCCAGCCCGCGATGTCGAGCAGTCCGCGGGTCGTGCCCGGGTTCGGGTTCGTGCGCCCGCCGAAGAACGCGCGCGCGGCGCGCTCGACGTCCATGACCTCGGCCTCGGTGCCCCAGCCCTGGCTCGGTCGCTGCTGGAACACGCCGAGCGAGTCGCGGTCGCCGTAGCCGAGGTTGCGCAGGCCCGACTCCTGCGCGGCGGTGGCGAGCGCGATGACGATGCCGCGGTCGGAGACGCCCAGCGAGCGGCCGACCCGCACGATCACGGCTGCGTTGTCGGTCATCTCCGCCGTCATCACGACGACGTGCCCCTCGGCTGCCGCCGCCAGCACGCCCGGCACGACGAGCACGTCGCCGGGGTGGATCACGCTCGACCAGCCGAGCTCGTTCGCGTCGAGGAGCGACTGCACCGAGACGCCGTAGCGCGCGGCGATCCCGCTGGCGGTGTCGCCGCGCTCGACGGTGTGCCGGTCCGGCGTCGCGTCGTCCTCGGGTGCGGCGGCGGGGGCGGATGCCGCGGGGGTGCCGGTCGCGTCGGGCAGCACGAGTGCCTGCCCGGGGAAGATGAGGCTGCGCCGGTCCAGTCCGTTGACGCGCAGGACGTCGTCCACATCGAGCCCGTACCGGCTCGCGATGCCGCTGACGGTGTCGCCCTCGACCACGGTGTGCCGGCGGATCTCGTCGTCGACGCGGGTCGGGGTGACTGCGGCCGGCCGCTCGGCGTCGTCGAGCACCAGGACCTGTCCCGGGAAGATGAGGCTCGACCAGCCGAGGCCGTTGAGTGCGAGCACCGACGCCGTCGGCATGCCGAAGCGCGCCGCGATCGCGCTGACCGTGTCGCCCTCGACGACCGTGTAGCGCAGGGGAGCGGGCTCCGCCGCGGCGGCCGTGCGCACGACGGCGGGGGTCGCGGCGCGGGCGGGCATCGCCTTCGGCTTCGCCTGCTTCCGCGGTGCCGGCGCCGCCTGGGCGGGCGTCGCGAACCCGAGGGTCACGGCGACCGCACCGATGACGGCGACGGCGGACGTCGCGACGCGGCCGAGCGGTCGTCGCCGCGCGTGCGCGCCGCGCGGCTGCGTCGCGGGCTCGTGCCCGCCCGCGGGATCGACCGATGCGCTCCCGTCGTCGTCGAGCTTCGTCATCCCACCCCCGATCGGCTGACTCCCGTCACCGTCGCAGATGCGCGATGCCGGGTCAAATCCCCGGCGGGCGCGTTGCCGAATCGATTCGCGGGGTGCGGGTGACGCGAGTCCGTGGCACGCTGGATGGCGTGACTGAGGAGGCCCTCGAGGCGACCACCTGGCTGACCGTTCCCGATCTCGTCGAGTTGCTCGGCATCACGCCGAGCCGGGTGCGCAAGCTCATCGACGACCGTCATCTCCTCGCGCGCCGCGTGGACGGCGTGCTGAAGGTGCCCGATTCCTTCCTGCGCGACGGCGAGCCGGTGCACGAGCTGCGCGGCACCGTGTTCGTGCTCGGCGACGCCGGCTTCACCGACGACGAGGCCGTGGAGTGGCTCGTGTCGGTCGACGACAGCCTGGGCGTCGCACCGATCGACGCGCTGCGGAACGGTCGCAAGACCGAGGTCCGCCGGGTGGCGCAGGCGCTCGCCTGAGCAGGGCTCACCGCTCGCGGCGCGCGACCGTCTCGGCGAGCGTGGTGAGCTCGGCGCGGGCCGCACGGCTGAGCGGCGCCCCGTCCAGGGCGGCGACGGCCTCGGCGACGCGCGCCGAGATGATGCGCTCGACCTCCTCGACCGCCCCGCACGCGGTGAGCGTCTCCTGCAGCATGGCGACCTGCGCGGCATCCAGGCCGGGATCGCCGAGCAGTTCGTCGAGCAGCCTGCGCTGACCGGGCTGGAGCCGCTCCCGGGCGATCGCGACGAGGACCGTGCGCTTGCCCTCGCGCAGGTCGTCGCCGCTCGGCTTGCCGGTGGTCGCCGGGTCGCCGTAGACGCCCAGCAGGTCGTCGCGCAGCTGGTAGGCGATGCCGAGCGGGAGCCCGAAGGCGCTGAGCGCGGCGAGTTGGGCGGGGTCGGCGCCGGCGAGCGCGGCGCCGATGCGCAGCGGCGCCTCGATGCTGTACTTGGCCGACTTGTAGACGATCACCCGCTCGGCCCGCGCCCGCAGCTGCGACTCGGGCTGGCGGCGCCATGCCTGCTCCTCGAGGATGTCGAGGTACTGGCCGGCCGTCACCTCGGTGCGCATGCGCTGGAACTCGCGTCGCGCCGCCGCCTGGCGCGAGCGGTCGTCGAGTGCGCTCGTGCCCGCGTCCATGAGGTCGTCCGCCCAGCTCAGCAGCAGGTCGCCGGTGAGGATCGCTGCGGCCTCGCCGAACGTGGCGGCGTCGCCGTCCCAGGCGGCGTCCCGGTGCAGCCCCTCGAACTCGCGGTGGGCGCTCGCGGCGCCGCGTCGGGTGTCGGAGTGGTCGATGATGTCGTCGTGCACGAGGGCCGCGGCGTGGAAGAACTCGAGCGCCGCGGCGACCGAGACGACGTCCGCGGGGTCCGCCCCGGGCTCGTCGTCGGGGGCGAACGGGTCGAACCCTCCGGAGTGCCCGCGGACCGCCTCCCAGCCCCAGTAGCAGAACAGCGCCCGGAATCGCTTGCCGCCGCTGAGAAACCGCCGGGAGAAGTCCGCCAGTGGATCGAGGTCCGGGCTGATCGAGACGAGAATGGTGTGGCGTTCGGTGAGGAACTCGTCGATTCGGGTATGCACGAGATCGACGAGATGTGAGCTTTCCGGCACGCGCCTAGCCTACTGGCGCGTGGCGGCGCTAGAATCGGGATACGACGCGTCGATCCCGAGGCTGAAGGGAATGAGATGCCGCTTTCAGAGCAGGAGCAGCGACTCCTCGAAGAGATGGAGCGCAGCCTCTATCGCAACGATGCCGACGTCATGGCGACGGGCGGCGGACGACGCGGTCGTCCGAACTACCGATCGGTGGTGCTGGGGGTCCTCCTCGGGGTCGCCGGCGTGGGTGCGCTCATCGCGGGCGTCGCCACGCAGCTGCTGTTCATCGGCATCATCGGGTTCGCCCTGATGTTCCTCGGCGTGCTGCTCGCCATCTCCCCGTCGCGGAAGCCGACGGTCGACGACCTGTCCGACCTCGACGACGCCCGACGCGCGGGTCGCTCCTCCGGCTCGACCGGGTTCATGGACCGGATGAACGAGCGCTGGGACCGCCGCCAGGAGGACCGCGAGTAGCGCGCCTCCACTCCGCTCCACCGAGGGTCGATCCGTTCCGGATCGGCCCTCTTCGGCGTTTCCGGGGCACCTGACGACGCTCGGACGTGCCTGATCGGGCGCTCCGACACGCTCGATCCATCCGATCTCCTCCATTTTCCCTCCACCCTCCTCCACCCCTGTGATCCGCATGATCACGGGGGTGTTTGCACGTGCAGGCCCTGAAATCGCCCCGATTTCCGTTGAATGTGGTGGAAAGTGGAGTAAAGTGGAGCCACCTGGTTCTGGCCGGAGGAATGGGGGTGATGCAGTGTTCCTCGGTACCCACGAGCCGAAGCTCGACGACAAGGGGCGCATCATTCTTCCGGCCAAGTTCCGGGACGAACTCGCGAACGGCCTCGTGATGACGCGCGGTCAGGAGCACTGCGTCTACGTCTTCAGCGCGCGCGAGTTCGACACCATCCACGACACGATCCGCCAGGCACCGGTCACCAGCAAGCAGGCCCGCGACTACATGCGCGTGTTCCTGTCCGGTGCCACCGCGGAGACCCCCGACAAGCAGCACCGCGTCACCATCCCCTCGTCCCTGCGCCAGTACGCGGGGCTCGACCGCGACCTGGCCGTCATCGGCGCCGGCAGTCGCGTCGAGATCTGGGACGCCGAGGCGTGGCAGACGTACCTCGCAGAGCAGGAAGCGGTCTTCGCGAACACGGCGGAGGAGGTGATCCCGGGGCTCTTCTGAGCCCGGCTCCCGATCCCCAGCCGGATCAGCCTGGTGCACTTCCCCGCACCAGGACGACCCGGATGGGGATCGGGACCCGGGGTCGGACCCGATACGCCATGGACGATCTCTCACGAATCCACACCCCGGTCATGCTGGAGCGCACCATCGAGTTGCTCGAGCCGGCCATCACGCGACCGGGCGCCGTCCTCGTCGACGCGACGCTCGGCATGGGCGGGCACACGGAGGCGCTGCTCGAGCGCTTCGGCGACCTCACGGTCATCGGGCTCGATCGCGACACCGACGCGCTCGGCATCGCCTCCGAGCGGCTGGCCCGGTTCGGCGACCGCCTGCGGCCGGTGCACACGGTCTACGACGGCATCGCGGACGCGATCGCGGGGGAGGGGTTCCCGGCCGTCGACGGCATCCTGTTCGACCTCGGCGTCTCGTCGCTCCAGCTCGACCGCGCCGAACGCGGGTTCGCCTACGCGCAGGACGCCCCGCTCGACATGCGCATGGACGCGTCGACCGGCATCACCGCCGCAGAGGTCCTGGCGGAGTACCGCGAGGGCGACCTCCGCCGCATCTTCGAGCAGTACGGCGAGGAGAAGCTCGCGGCCCGGTACGCGCGTGCCATCGTGCGGGCGCGCGCCGAGGCGCCGATCACGCGCTCCGGGCGCCTGGTGGAGATCCTGTCGGATGCCACCCCGGCCGCCGTCCAGCGCGCCGGGCATCCCGCGAAGCGCGTCTTCCAGGCGCTGCGCATCGAGGTCAACGCCGAGCTGTCGGTGCTCGAGCACGCGATCCCGGCGGCCCTGGACGCGCTCGCGGTGGGCGGGCGCATGGTCGTGCTCGCCTACCAGTCGCTCGAGGACCGCATCGTCAAGCGGGCGCTGCAGGCGGCGACGACGTCGACCGCACCGCCCGGGCTGCCGATGGAGCTGCCCGAGCACCAGCCGAGGTTCCGACTGCTCACGAGGGGAGCCGAGCTCGCGAGCCCGGCCGAGCAGGAGACGAATCCGCGCGCGAAGCCGGTCCGGCTGCGCGCGGTCGAACGCACGAGGGGGAACGCATGAGCGCACAGATCCTGGGGCGCGCGAGACCGGCCGAACGGCCGGACCCGCGCCCGCGTCCGGGGCTGCGGCCGGTTCCCGAGCGCGACGTCCGGCGCGGTCGGCCGCGCCTGGCCTACGCGATCGTGGCGGTGAGCGGCGCGGCACTGATCATCGCGGCGCAGCTCCTGCTGAGCGTCGCGGTCACCCAGGGCGCCTACGAGATCGACGCGCTCCAGGCGGAGCAGACCGAGCTCTCGCGCACGCACCAGCAGGTGTCGGAGGAGCTCGACCGCGTGGAGTCGCCGCAGTACCTCGCCGCGAACGCGGAGGCGCTCGGGATGGTCCAGCACGCCGATCCCGTCTACCTGCGGCTCTCCGACGGCCGGGTGCTCGGCGACCCGGCCCCGGCGGCCGGCGCGCAGACCACGTCCTCGACCTCCTTGGTGCCGAACTCGCTGCTGTCGGGTGTTCCGCTGGTCACCGAGGAGGAGGCGGCGGCCACCGCCGACGCGACGCCGTCGGGCTCGGCGCCGGCCCCCACGACCGACCGCGGGGCCTCCGGCGCGGCGGCGGCCGCGGACGCTGAGCCCGACGTACCGTCGTTCGAGGACGGACTGCCGACCCCCAGCACCCACTGACCGCCGCGCGCACGGAAGGAGCCGCACCCGTGACCACGAGCCGATCCCGGACGCGGCGCACCTTCGTCTTCGCTGCGGTGCTGCTCGGCCTGATCTCGGTGTTCGTCACGCGCCTGGTGGACATCCAGGTCGTGCGCGCCGCCTCGCTCAGCGAGCAGGCGGAGGAACTCCGCTCCGCCCCGCGCACGGTCTACGGCGCCCGCGGCGACATCGTCGACGCGAACGGGGTCGTGCTCGCCGACAGCGTCATGCGCTGGGACATCGCGCTCTCGCCGTCGAAGGCGAAGGC
Organism: Agromyces sp. SYSU T00194; assembly: GCF_040496035.1. NCBI lineage: Bacteria > Bacillati > Actinomycetota > Actinomycetes > Micrococcales > Microbacteriaceae > Agromyces > Agromyces chitinivorans. The sequence continues at coordinate 97,486 of NZ_JBEPJZ010000002.1, forward strand.
GGGCGACCTCGAGCGCACGGTCGACGGCGAGACCGTCGACGTGCCGCTCGAGGAGACGGCGGAGCAGCTCGGCGAGGTGGTCGGGCTCACCGGCGACCAGGTGCTCGGCATCATCGAGGCGGCCCTCGCCGAGGACCCGGACTCCGACTTCGCGTACGTCGCGAAGCTCGTCGACGCATCGACGTACGAGGCGGTCGAGGCGCTCGACATCCCGTGGGTCGTCCCGTGGCGGCATCCGAGCCGCACCTACCCGAACGGCTCGGTCGCGGGCAACCTGATCGGCTTTACGGGCGACGACGGCGACGCCCTGGCGGGGCTCGAGCTGAGCGAGGACCAGTGCCTCGCCGGGCAGGACGGCCTGGAGCAGTACCTCTACGGCGCCGGCGACTACACGCCGATCCCCGACAGCACGGTGACGATCCAGCAGGCCCGCGACGGCGGGGAACTGCAGCTCACGATCGACTCCGACCTGCAGTGGTACGTGCAGAAGGTCGCCGCCGAACGGGTCAAGGAGACCGGCGCGAAGTGGGCGACCGTGACGGTGATGGAGGTCGAGACCGGCAGGCTGCTGGCCGTCGCCGACGTGCCGACGGTCGATCCGAACGATCCCGGCGCCTCGGAGGCATCCGATCGCGGCTCCCGGGCCTTCACGGCCTCGTTCGAGCCGGGTTCGACGTTCAAGTCGCTCACCGCCGCCGCCGTCGTCGATGCGGGCGAGGACGAGCCCGGCGTGGTCGCCCCGTACCGCTACCTCCCCGCGAACGGCGCGAACATCAACGACAGCCATGTCCACGACGACCAGCGGATGTCGCTCACGGGCGTGCTGATCGACTCGTCGAACACCGGCATGTCGCTCTTCGGCGAGCGGCTCTCCGACGAGGAGCGCTACGACTACATGGAGGCCTTCGGCGTCGGGCGCTCGACGGAGGTCGGCTTCCTCGCCGAAGACCCGGGCATCCTGCACGACTGGCGCGACTGGGACGCGCAGACGAAGTACACGACCATGTTCGGGCAGGGCCTCACGACCACCGCCGTGCAGATCGCGAGCATCTACCAGACCATCGCCAACGGCGGGGTGCGGATGCCGGTGACCCTCGTCGAGGGATGCCGCGACGCCGACGGGGAACTCGTCGACCAGGCGTCGACCGAGGGCACCCGGGTCATCTCCGAGGACGCCGCCGAGCAGACCTCGCTGATGCTCGAGCAGGTGTACCGCGACGGCTGGCTCTCGGCCCAGTGGAACATCCCCGGCTACCGCGTCGCGGCCAAGACCGGCACCGCCCAGGTACCCGACGGCAACGGCGGCTACCAGAGCGGCTACCTCGTCTCGGTGTCGGGCTTCGCGCCCGCCGACGACCCGAAGTACGTCGTTTCGGTGAGCATCATGGATCCCGTTAAGATGAACTCGTCCGCCGCATCGGCTCCCGTCTTCCAGGAGGTCATGAGCCAGGTGCTGAAGACCCATCGGACGATTCCCTCCGGCGCCGACGCGCCCGTACTGCCAGCGGACTGGTGAGAAAGCAGGACGATGCTCGCCCTGACGATCGATGAGGTCGCGCGCGCCGTCGACGGGCGGGTCCTCGACCCGACGCACGGCCCGCGCGTCGTGCGCGGCGCCGTCCAGACGGACTCCCGCGAGGTGGGCCCCGGCGACATCTTCGTCGCCAAGCCCGGCGAGGTGACCGACGGGCACCGGTTCGCGCCCGACGCGGTCGCCGGCGGTGCCGAGCTGCTCATCGTCGAGCGTGCGCTCGACCTCGACGTGCCGCAGGTGGTCGTGGGCGACGCGGTGGTCGCCCTCGGCGCGCTCGCGACCGAGGTCGTGCGCCGGGTGCGCGCGCGCGGCGAGCTGCGCGTGGTCGGCATCACCGGCTCGAACGGCAAGACCACGACGAAGAACCTGCTCCGCGCCATCCTCTCGCCCGAGGGCGAGACCGTGGCCCCGCGCGGGTCCTACAACAACGAGGTCGGCGCCCCGGTGACGATGCTCGAGCTCACCGAGTCGACGAAGTACCTCGTCGCCGAGATGGGCGCGTCCGGCGTCGGCCACATCGCCCGCCTCACGCGCATGGCCCGGCCCGACATCGGCGTGGTGCTGAAGGTGGGCCTCGCGCACGCGGGCGAGTTCGGCGGCATCGAGCAGACCGTGCAGGCCAAGGGAGAGATGGTCGAGGCGCTCGCGGACGACGGCGTCGCGGTGTTGAACGCCGACGACCCGCGCGTGGACGGCATGGCAGCACGCACCCGCGCGCGCGTCGTGCGGTTCGGCTTCGACGCCCGCGCCGACGTGCGCGCGAGCGAGGTCGTCGCCCACGCCGCCGGCACCGACTTCCGCGTCGACGTCGCCGGCGTCGGCAGCGCGACGGTCCGGTTCCGGGTGCTCGGCGAGCACCACGTCATGAACGCGCTCGCGGCGATCGCCGTGGCGACCGAGCTCGGCGTCGCGCTCGCCGACATCGTGGCTCGCCTCGAGCAGGTCACGCTCGCCGAGCGGTGGCGCATGCAGCTCATGGGCGGCCGCGACGACGTCACGGTCATCAACGACGCCTACAACGCCAGCCCCGACTCGATGGCGGCGGCGCTGAAGACGCTCGCCCAGGTCGGCCGCTCCGGCTCGCGCACGATCGCGGTGCTCGGCGAGATGAGCGAGCTGGGCGAGTTCTCGGGCGAGGAGCACGACCGCATCGGCCTGCTGGCCGTGCGGCTCGGCATCTCGCAGCTCGTCGTGGTGGGTGCGGGCGCCAGGCGGCTGCACATCACGGCCATAAACGAGGGGTCCTGGGACGGCGAGAGCGCCTTCGTCGAGACCCCGGACGAGGCCTTCGACCTGGTCACCGCCGCCGCGGGTCCGGGCGACACGGTACTGGTGAAATCGTCGAACTCGGCGGGTCTCCGCCACCTCGGCGACCGATTGGGAGAATGGTTCGCGTGAGAACACTGTTGACCGCAGGGGCGCTGTCGCTCTCCTTCACGCTGTTCCTCACGCCGCTGTTCATCCGGCTGTTCACGAAGCTGAACTGGGGCCAGTTCATCCGCGACGACGGTCCGAAGAGCCACCACGTCAAGCGCGGCACGCCCACCATGGGCGGCATCATCTTCATCCTCGGCACGCTGTTCGGGTACTTCACCGCGACCCTGCTCTTCGACGAGCCGCCGACGGCGTCGGGGCTGCTCGTGCTGCTGATGATGGTGGGCCTCGGCGTCGTCGGGTTCGTCGACGACTTCCTGAAGACCCGCAAGAAGCAGAGCCTCGGCCTCGGCGGCTGGGCGAAGATCGCCGGCCAGGTCATCGTCGCGGCGCTCTTCGCGCTGCTCGCGATCGGGTTCCCGAACGGGCAGGGCGAGACGCCGGCATCGACGAACATCTCGTTCATCCGCGACCTGCCGCTGGACTTCATGGTGTTCGGCACGATCGTCGGCATCATCCTCTACGTCCTGTGGATCACGCTGCTCACCGCCGCCGCCTCGAACGCGGTGAACGTCACCGACGGGCTCGACGGCCTCGCCTCGGGCGCCTCGATCCTCGCGATCGGCTCGTTCGTCATCATCGGCTTCTGGCAGTTCAACCAGTCGTGCTTCAGCGAGAACCTCAACCCGAGCGACGCCTACCGCTGCTACGAGGTGCGCGACCCGCTCGACATCGCGATCGTCGCCACGGCGATCGTCGGCGCGGTGCTCGGCTTCCTCTGGTGGAACACCAACCCGGCGAAGATCATCATGGGCGACACCGGCTCGCTCGCACTCGGCGGCGCCCTCGCGGCCCTCGCGGTCGTGAGCCGCACCGAGCTGCTGCTGATCCTCATCGGCGGCCTGTTCGTCATCGAGACCGGCTCGGTCATCGTGCAGCGGGCGTACTTCAAGCTCACCCGCGGCAAGCGCATCTTCCTGATGAGCCCCATCCACCACCACTTCGAGCTGAAGGGCTGGGCGGAGGTCACCATCGTGGTGCGCTTCTGGATCATCGCCGGGCTGCTCGTCGCCGCGGGCGTCGGAGCGTTCTACCTCGAATGGCTCGCCAACTGATGACGGATGCCTCCCGGCTCGACGCGCTCACGAGCTGGCGATCGGACTGGTCGGGCCTGCGCACCGTCGTGATGGGCGCCGGCGTCACCGGCTTCGCCGCGGCCGACACGCTCGCCGAGCTCGGCGCCGAGGTGCTCGTGGTCGCGCCCGAGGTCGACGACGATCGCGTGCGCGTGCTCCAGGTCATCGGCGCGCGCCTGCTGCGGCATCCGCTCGACGCCGTGCCCGACGAGGTCGTCGCGTTCGACCCCGAGCTCGTGATCGCCTCGCCCGGGTTCCACCCCGACCACCCGCTCCTCGAGTGGGCGGCCGATGCGGGCGTCGCCGTCTGGGGCGACATCGAGCTCGCCTGGCGCGTGCGCGACAAGGTCGAGCCGGCCGCCCGGTGGATGCTCGTCACGGGCACGAACGGCAAGACGACGACCACCCAGCTCACGGCCACGATGCTCGCCGCCCACGGGCTGCGGGCGGCGCCGTGCGGCAACATCGGCGTGCCGGTGCTCGATGCGGTGCGCGACCCGGGTGGGTTCGACGTGCTGGTCGTCGAGCTGTCGAGCTACCAGCTGCACCACCTGCCGACCGAGGGGCCGGGTGCGCTGCACCCCGTGGCCTCCGTGTGCCTGAACATCGCCGACGACCACCTCGACTGGCACGGCTCGGCGGAGGCCTACCGCGCGGCGAAGGCGAAGGTGTACGCGAACGTGCGCGTCGCGTGCGTGTACAACAAGTCGGATGCCGCGACCGAGGCCATGGTCCGCGAGGCCGACGTCGAGGAGGGCGCGCGCGCCATCGGGTTCGACCTCGGCGTGCCCGGCCCGAGCGACCTCGGCATCGCCGACGGCGTGCTCTGCGACCGTGCGTTCCTCGAGGAGCGGCGCACGAGCGCGCTGGAGCTGACCACGCTCGACGAACTCGCCGAGGCGGGGCTCGACGCACCGCACGTGGTCGCGAACATCCTCGCCGCGTCGGCGCTCGCCCGCTCGGTCGGCGTGCCGCCGACGACCATCCACGACGCGCTCGCGGGCTTCAGGCTCGACGCGCACCGCATCGAGCGGGTCGCGACCGCCGACGGCGTGACCTGGGTCGACGACTCGAAGGCCACGAACGCGCACGCCGCGCACGCGTCGCTGGCCGCGTACCGCTCCGTGGTGTGGATCGTCGGGGGCCTGCTCAAGGGCGTCGACATCGACCCGCTCGTGGCCGCCCACGTCGACCGCCTCCGCGCCGCCGTCGTCATCGGCGTGGACCGCGCCGAGCTGGTCGCGGCGTTCGCACGACACGCGCCCGGCCTCGAGGTCGTCGAGGTCGACACCGCCGACACTGGTGACGTGATGCGTCGCGCGGTGGCCTCCGCGGGTCGCGTCGCGCGGACGGGGGACACCGTGCTCCTCGCACCGGCCGCGGCGTCGATGGACCAGTTCACCGACTACGGGGACCGGGGCCGGCGATTCGCCGCAGCCGTGCACGACTACCTGGGAGGTGAGGCGGATGACGGCTCCGCCCCACGCGCGCCCGGACACGACGCCTGACGACCGCCCCGGCGGCATCTCCGCCGCCCGCATCCGACTCGGGCGCATGTTCCGCGCCGAGTCGGCGAACTCCCTCATGCTGCTCGGCACGACCGTGTTCCTGGTCGTCTTCGGGCTCGTCATGGTGCTGTCGTCCTCGACCGTGGACTCGTACATCGCCGACGAGGGGTTCTTCGGCGAGTTCATGCGCCAGGGCGTCTTCGTGCTGGTCGGCATCCCGCTCATGCTCGTCGTCAGCAGGCTGCCGCAGCGCTTCTGGATGGCCGTCGCGTGGCCGGCGCTGGCGATCGCGTGCGGGCTCCAGGTGCTGGTCGTCGCGACGCCCATGGGCGTCACGATCGGCGGCAACACGAACTGGCTGAACCTGTTCGGGTTCCAGTTCCAGCCGTCGGAGGCGATCAAGCTCGCGCTCGTGCTGTGGCTCGGCCTGATGACCACGCGCAAGGAGGCGGTGATCGGGGAGTGGACCCGAGGCGTCCTGCCGATCCTGCTCGTGGGCGGCGGCGCGATCGGGCTCGTGCTCCTCGGCGGCGACCTCGGCACGGTCATGATCATGGGCGGCATGCTCCTCGGCACCCTGTTCCTCATCGGCGTGCGCCTGCGGCTGCTCGTCATCCCCGTGCTGGCGGGTGCGGTCGCGTTCGCCGTGGCGGCCGTCACGAGCGACAACCGGATGCAGCGGATCGCGGCGTTCCTCAGCCACACCTGCGACGACTACATCAACACCTGCTGGCAGACCGAGCACGGCACGTTCGCGCTCGCCAACGGCGGGATCTTCGGCGTGGGCCTCGGCAACTCGACCGCGAAGTGGTCGTGGCTGCCGGCCGCCGACAACGACTTCATCTTCGCCATCATCGGCGAGGAGCTCGGCATGATCGGTGCGGTCGTGGTGCTCGGCCTCTTCGTCGTGCTGGCGATCGCGTTCGCACGCATCATGCGGCAGGCGCCGACCATGTTCGGTCGCACCGTGACCGCGGCCATGCTCGTGTGGGTGATCGGCCAGGCCTGTGTCAATATCGGTGTCGTGCTCGGTGTCTTCCCCGTCCTCGGCGTCCCCCTCCCGCTCGTGTCCTCCGGCGGCACCGCCCTGCTGACGACGCTCGTCGGCATCGGCGTGGTGCTCTCCGTCGCGCGCGAGTCCGCACCGGCTGGGTCGCCGAAGCGGAAGCGGGCGAGCACCCGATGACCACCTACCTCCTGGCCGGCGGGGGCACCGCCGGCCACGTGAACCCGCTGCTCGCCGTCGCCGACCGGCTCCGCGAGCGCGAGCCCGACGCCACGATCCTCGTGCTCGGCACCGCGGAGGGTCTCGAGTCACGGCTGGTGCCGGCGCGCGGCTACGAGCTGCTGACGATCCCGAAGGTGCCGTTCCCGCGGCGCCCGAACCGTGCGGCGCTGGCGTTCCCCGGCCGGTTCCGGCGCAGCATCCGCACCGTCCGCGAGCTGATCCGCGAGCACGGCGTCGACGTCGTGGTCGGCTTCGGCGGGTACGTCGCGACGCCCGCGTACCTCGGCGCCCGGGCCGAGCGCGTGCCGGTGGCGATCCACGAGGCGAACGCGAAGCCCGGCCTCGCGAACCGGCTCGGCAGCCGCTTCGCCGCCACGGTCGGCGTCGCGTTCGAGGGCACCCCGCTGCACCACGCGCGATTCGTGGGCATGCCGCTCCGGCGGGAGATCGAGCAGCTCGATCGGGCGACGGCGCGTGCCGAGGCCGCGGAGTACTTCGGACTCGACGCGGGCGGGCCGGTGCTGCTCGCGACCGGCGGCTCGCTCGGCGCGCGACGGTTGAACGCCACCGTCGCCGGCTCGGCGCTCGCGCTGCGCGGCACCGGCTGGCAGGTGCTGCACATCACGGGCCGCTCGTCCGAGGTCTCCGACCCCGGGCTCGACGGCTACCGCATGATCGACTACTGCGATCGCATGGACCTGGCCCTCGCCATCGCCGACTTCGCGCTCTCCCGCGCAGGTGCCGCGACGGTGAGCGAGCTCGCCGCGCTCGGGCTGCCCGCCGTCTACGTGCCCTACCCGGTCGGCAACGGGGAGCAGCGCTTCAACGCCGAGGGCGTCGTCGAGGCGGGCGGCGGCATCCTCGTCGACGACGCCGACTTCGTGCCCAGCTGGGTGGATGCGCACGTCGTGCCGCTCCTCGCGGACGGCGGCCGCGTCGCCCGCATGGCGTCGGCCGCGGCATCCGCCGGCGTCATCGACGGCACCGACCGCATGGTCGCGCTCGTCGACGAGGCGCTCGGCGCGGATGCCCCCGGAGCCGTCGCCGGCGCGTAGCCTTGACCGCGGGGCCGCCGTGCCCCGACCACCCACCAGAGGAGCCCTCCGCACGTGACGATCAAGCCCGACACCTCCATCGAGATGCCCGAGACCATCGGCGCCGTCCACTTCGTCGGCATCGGGGGTTCCGGCATGAGCGGCATCGCGCGGCTCTTCCTCGGTGCCGGCCATCTCGTGACGGGGTCGGACGTGCGGGACTCCGACAACATCCGCGCGCTCCGCGAGCTCGGGGCGACCGTCTCGATCGGGCACGACGCCGCGCACGTCGGCGATGCCGACACGGTCGTCGTCACCGGCGCGCTCTGGCAGGACAACCCCGAGTACCGGTACGCCCTCGAGCACGGCATCCCGGTGCTGCACCGCTCGCAGGCGCTCGCCTGGCTGATCCGCTCGCAGCGCCTCATCTCGGTCGCCGGCGCGCACGGCAAGACGACCTCCACCGGCATGATCATCACGGGCCTCATCGGCCTCGGCCAGGACCCGAGCTTCGTCAACGGCGGCGTGATCCAGGCGCTCGGCACCAGCTCTGCCCGCGGCACGGGCGAGTGGTTCGTCGTCGAGGCGGACGAGTCCGACGGCTCGTTCCTGCTCTACGACACCTCGGTCGCGCTGGTCACCAACGTCGACCCCGACCACCTCGACCACTACGGCTCGTTCGAGGCGTTCGAGGACGCCTTCGTGACGTTCGCCGAGCGCGCCCGCGAGCTCGTCGTCATCTCCTCCGACGACCCGGGCGCACTGCGCGTGAAGGACCGCCTCGACCACCCGCGCGTCGTGACGTTCGGCGAGGCCGACTCGGCCGACGTGCGCGTGCACTCGATCGTCGCCGACGGCCCGGTCGCCTTCTCGATCGACCACGCCGGCGCCACGCACCGGGCGCAGCTCGCGGTTCCGGGCGTGCACAACGCCATCAACGCCGCGGGCGCCTTCGCCGTGCTCGTCGGCCTCGGGTTCGACCCGGCCGACGCGCTGGCCGCCATCGCGGAGTTCGGCGGCACGGGCCGCCGGTTCGAGCTGCACGGCACGGTCGGGGGCGTGAGCGTCTACGACGACTACGCGCACCACCCCACCGAGGTCGCGGCGGCGCTGTCGGGCGCCCGCACGGTCGTGGGCGGGGGGCGCATCATCGCGGTGCACCAGCCCCACCTGTACAGCCGCACGCGCATGTTCGCGGGCGAGTTCGCCGAGGTGCTGGAGACCCTCGCCGACGAGACCGTCGTGCTCGACGTCTACGGCGCGCGCGAGGACCCCGAGCCCGGGGTGACCGGCCAGCTCGTCGCCGACCGCTTCAACGACCCGTCGAAGGTCGCGTTCGTCGCCGACTGGCAGGAGGCCGCCGACCACACCGCGCGCATCGCCCGGCCCGGCGACTTCGTGATCACCCTCGGCTGCGGCGACGTCTACCGCATCGTGCCCCAGCTGCTCGGATCGCTCGAGCGCGAGCGCGGCTGAGGGCGCGCCGCGCGTGAAGCGCCCGCAGGGCTTCGACGGCCGGCCGAGGCGGCCGGCCGGGTCGCCCGGGCGGCCCGAGCCGGCGGCTGACACGCCGGCCGGCGCGCCCGCGGGCGACGGGGGAGGTCGGTCGACGCCCGCGCCGGCGCGTGGGTCGCGGTCGGCAGAGGCCGCGACGCCGCCACCAGCGCCCGCCCCGTCGCGCGTGGCACCGCCCGCGCCGTCCCGGGTGCCGCAGCCCGGGGCGACGTCGGACGTCGACGCGCAGCTGACCGAGCCCATCCCGCTCGTGCGCGGCGCCGGGCTCCTCGACGTGCCCGAGGACGCGCCGGAGGCGACGACGACGGATGCCGACGACGCGACGTCCGCCGACGCGCCGGCGCCCGGCGGGTGGCGCGCCGCGCGCGAGCTCCGCCGGGCAACCCGGCGCCGCCGCAGGTACGAGCGCGCGGAGGTGCGCCGCTTCACGAAGCGCCAGCGCAACCGCCGCATCGCGTGGGCCGCGGCGATCGGGAGCGTGGTGCTGGTCGTCGGCGGCCTGACGGCCGCCGCCTACTCGCCGCTGATGGCCGTGCAGGAGATCGCGATCTCCGGCGCCGGGGACCACGTCGACGCCGATGCCGTGGCTGCCGCGCTCGACGCGCAGCGCGGCACGCCGCTCCCGCTCGTCGACGACCGCGCCGTGGGTGAGGCGCTCGCGGCGTTCCCCGCGATCCAGACCTGGGCGCTCGAGCGGCGACCGCCGGGCACGCTGGTCGTGCGCATCGTCGAGCGCACGCCGATCGCGGTGGTCGCCGGCGGTCCCGGGTTCCGCGTGGTCGATGGCGCCGGCATCGTGCTCGAGGAGCATGAGGCGCGTCCCGACGGACTGCCGCTCGTCGACGCGGAGGGCGGGCTCGCGGGCGACGGCTTCCGCGCCGCGAGCGCGGTGCTGCGCGCGCTGCCCGACGAGTTGCGTGCGAGCGTGCGGTCGGCGTCGGCGGCGACCGCCGACGACGTGCGGCTGGAGCTCGCGGGCGGAGCGAGCGTGATCTGGGGGAGCGCTGAGGAGTCGGCGCTCAAGGCCGCCGTCCTCGCGAGGCTGGTCGAGGCCGCGCCCCCCGGGACGGTGTCGCGCTACGACGTCTCGTCGCCGCGCAGCGCCGTCACGAGCTGACCCGGATCGCGACACGCGGCGCGTCGTGCGCCGATCGGGGGGCCGCCCGCCTACCGTCGAGGTCAGGGAAATTGCATACTCTGCAAAACTTTAACCTTATACCTGAGGTTGAGGCTTGAAAGTATCGCACGGAGGGCCGGACAGTGTCGACAAACCAGAACTACCTCGCCGTCATCAAGGTCGTCGGCATCGGCGGTGGCGGCGTGAACGCCGTCAACCGCATGATCGAGCTCGGTCTCCGCGGAGTCGAGTTCATCGCGATCAACACCGACGCGCAGGCGCTGCTCATGAGCGACGCCGACGTCAAGCTCGACGTCGGCCGCGACCTCACGCGCGGGCTCGGTGCGGGCGCGGACCCCGAGGTCGGCCGCCGCGCGGCGGAGGACCACGCGGAGGAGATCGAGGAGGCGCTCGCGGGCGCCGACATGGTCTTCGTGACCGCGGGCGAGGGCGGCGGCACCGGCACCGGAGGCGCCCCGGTCGTCGCGCGCATCGCGAAGTCGATCGGCGCGCTGACCATCGGTGTCGTGACCAAGCCCTTCAGCTTCGAGGGCAAGCGCCGGCAGACGCAGGCCGAGCAGGGCGTCGCCACGCTGAAGAACGAGGTCGACACCCTCATCGTGGTGCCGAACGACCGCCTGCTCGAGATCAGCGACCGCGGCATCTCGATGCTCGAGGCGTTCTCGACCGCCGACCAGGTGCTCCTCGCCGGTGTGCAGGGCATCACCGACCTGATCACCACCCCGGGCCTCATCAACCTCGACTTCGCCGACGTCAAGTCGGTCATGCAGGGAGCGGGCTCGGCGCTCATGGGCATCGGATCGTCCCGTGGAGCGGACCGCGCGATCAAGGCCGCCGAGCTGGCGGTGGCGTCGCCACTGCTCGAGGCGTCCATCGACGGCGCCCACGGGGTGCTGCTGTCGATCCAGGGCGGGTCGAACCTCGGCATCTTCGAGATCAACGACGCGGCCCGCCTCGTGCAGGAGGCGGTGCACCCGGAGGCGAACATCATCTTCGGCGCCGTCATCGACGACACCCTCGGCGACGAGGTCCGCGTGACCGTCATCGCCGCCGGGTTCGACGGCGGCGAGCCGTCGCCCATCCGCGAGGAGCTCGAGGCCGGAACGTTCGGCAGCGCCGCGATCGGCGCAGGCGGCGCCGTCGCGGCGGCCGAGACCGAGCTGTCGATCGAGGAGCTCGTCGAGAGCGCCTCGTGGTCGACGGCCGAGCAGCCGACCGCGACCGCGGACGCGATCGTCGGCGACCCCGCCTTCGACGAGCAGCCCGACGACCTCGACATCCCCGACTTCCTCAAGTGACGTCGCGGAGCGCCGCGCGATGAGCGGTTCCACGCTCGCCGAGCGGCTCGAGGCGGTTCGCGGGCGGGTGGCGGAAGCGGCGCGCGACGCCGGGCGCGACCCGGCCGGGATCACCACGATCGTCGTGACCAAGTTCCATCCCGCGTCGCTCGTCCGAGAGCTCGCAGCGCTCGGCGTGCGCGACATCGGCGAGAACCGCCACCAGGAGGCGCAGGCGAAGGCCCGCGAGCTCGCCGACCTCGACCTGCGCTGGCACTTCGTCGGGCAGCTGCAGCGGAAGAAGGCGCGGCAGGTGCGGGCGTACGCGTCCGTGGTCCACTCGGTCGACCGGGTCGAGCTCGTCGACGTGCTCGCCTCCGAGGAGGCATCCGTCGACTGCTTCGTGCAGGTCAACCTCACCGACGACTCGGGGCGCGGCGGCGCCACCGGCGACGACGTGCTGCGGGTCGCCGAGGCGGCCGAGGCCGCACCCGGGCTGCGCCTCAGGGGGCTCATGGCGGTCGCACCGCTGGGGGAGGAGCCCCGCCGGGCGTTCGCCCGCGTGCGGGCCCTCTCCGCCCGCGTCGTCGCCGATATCGCCCCGACGGCCACCGACCTGTCGATCGGCATGTCCGGCGACTTCCGCGAGGCGGTGCTCGAAGGCGCGACACACCTGCGGATCGGCACCGCAATCACCGGAAACCGGCCCGATCCCGCATACCCTCGAAGAGACGACTGACACACGGAGGTTGCGATGTCCAACCCGCTTCGGAAGACGATGGTCTACCTCGGCCTCGCCGACGAGGAGCTCGAGCCGGAGGCTCCCGCGGCCGCGGCGCATCCTGCCCCCGTGGCGCACGCCGCGCCGGCACCCAAGGGGGGCGGCGCCCCCGTGACCCCGCTGCGGAAGCCCACCGCGGCACCCACCCCGAGCCCACAGCAGGCGGACATGAACGAGATCCTCACCGTGCACCCCCGGCAGTACCGCGACGCGCAGGTCATCGCGGAGTCGTTCCGCGACGGCGTGCCCGTCATCATCAACCTCTCGCAGATGAGCGACGGCGACGCGCGCCGCCTCATCGACTTCGCGAGTGGCCTCTCGCAGGGCCTCCATGGCAAGATCGAGCGCGTGACGAACAAGGTGTTCCTGCTCTCGCCCGCCCACGTCGTGGTGTCGGGTGAGTCCAGCGAGGTCGAGAGCGACGTCGAGGCGTCGTTCTTCAGCCACGCCTGACCCGCCGTGGGTGCCATCGCGTTCATCGCGACCCTGCTGTACTACGTCCTGCTCCTCTACTTCTTCACCATGTGGGCGCGCTTCGTGCTCGATCTGGTGCGCACCTTCAACCGGTCGTGGCGCCCGCGTGGCGGCTGGCTGGTCGTCGTCGAGCTGGTCTACACGGTGACGGACCCGCCCGTGAAGTTCTTCCGTCGCGTGGTCCCGCCCCTGCGCGTCGGGCAGGTGGCCTTCGACTTCGGCTGGAGCATCGCCATGCTCGTCGTGATCGTGCTGCTCTGGATCGTCGGCGGCATCTCGCGACTCGCCTGACCATCTGCTGCGAACCGTGACACCAGGTCCGCATCCGGTCCGCGCGGTCCGCGCGCCGTTTGCTACCGTTAGCTGAACGTGATCAAACAGATCGAGCATTGTGAGGTTGGAACGCCATGGCGCTAACTCCCGAAGACGTGGTCAACAAGCGGTTCCAGGCGACGAAGTTCCGCGAGGGCTACGATCAGGACGAGGTCGACGACTTCCTCGATGAGGTGGTCGTCGAGCTGCGCCGACTCAACCAGGAGAACGACGAGCTGCGCCAGCGGCTCGCGCAGGCCGAGGCCAAGGCCGCCCAGCAGCCCGCCGCTCCCGCCCCGGCGCCGGCTCCCCAGCCCGCGTACGCCGAGCCCGCCCCGCAGCCCCCGACGGTCGCCGTGCCGGCCCCGCCCGCCCCGGTCTCCGAGGTCGACGAGCAGACCAGCACCACGAACCTGCTGCAGCTCGCGCGCCGCCTGCACGAGGAGCACGTCCGCGAGGGCATCGAGAAGCGCGACGCGCTCATCGCCGAGGGCCACGCCACCGCCGCGCGCGTCGTCGCCGAGGCCGAGGCCAAGCAGCGCGCCCAGATCGGCAAGCTCGACCAGGAGCGCGCCGCGATCGAGAAGCGCGTCGACGAGCTCCGCTCGTTCGAGCGCGACTACCGCCAGAAGCTGAAGTCGTACATCGAGGGCCAGCTCCGCGACCTCGACCAGGCGGCTCCCGTGTCGCCCGCCGCGCCGCAGCAGGGCGGTTACGCCCCGGTGAGCGCCGGTGGCGTCGACGCGCCGCAGCAGCCGACGTACCAGGCCTTTGGAGGCTAGGCGCGCCCGGCGCGTCCGCATCAGCGTGCTGGTCGTGCTCGTCGCCATCGCCGCGACGGTGTACGGGCTCGACCAGCTCTCGAAGCACCTCGTCGTCACCCACCTGACCGAGGGCGAGATCGTCCCCGTGCTGGGGCCGGTGCTGCAGTGGCAGTTCGTCCGCAACCCCGGTGCCGCGTTCTCGTTCGCCAGCGGCATGACCTGGGTCTTCACGATCCTCGCGGTCGGCGTACTGACCTTCATCATCTGGTTCGCCGGCCGCATCCGCTCGATCGCGTGGGCCGTCGTGTTCGGCCTCCTGCTCGGCGGCGTGCTGGGCAACCTGACCGACCGGCTCGTGCGCGAGCCGGGCTTCGGCGTCGGCCACGTCATCGACTTCATCTCGATGCCGTGGATGCTGCCGGCGATCTACAACGTCGCCGACATGGGCATCGTGTTCAGCATGGTGCTGTTCCTGATCCTCACCATCCGGGGCGTCGGCCTCGACGGCGAGCGGCAGGTGCCGCCCGGGAAGGACGCGCCCGAACCCGACCCGGTCGCCGACGGCCCCGACGCGCGCGAGGCCTGACGTGGAGCATCGGATGCTGCCGGTGCCCGACGGGCTCGACGGCGTGCGCGTCGATGCCGGGCTGGCGAAGCTGCTCGGCTTCTCGCGCACCCTGGCGGCCGAGATCGCCGGTGGGGGCGGCGTGCGCCTCGACGGCGGCGAGGTCGGCAAGTCCGACCGGCTGCGCGGCGGATCGATGCTGGAGGTGTCGTGGGAGCCGCCCCGCGCGCCGACGATCGAGCCGATCGCGGTACCAGACCTCGGCATCGTGCACGACGACGACGACATCGTCGTGGTCGACAAGCCGGCCGGCGTCGCCGCGCACCCCTCGCTCGGGTGGGAGGGGCCGACCGTGGTCGGCGCCCTGGCCGCCGCGGGCTTCCGCATCTCCACCTCGGGCGCGCCCGAGCGGCAGGGCGTCGTGCACCGGCTGGACGCCGGCACGTCCGGCCTCATGGTGGTCGCGAAGTCGGAGCGGGCCTACACGGCGCTGAAGCGCGCGTTCCACGACCGCGAGGTCGAGAAGATCTACCACACGCTCGTGCAGGGACTGCCCGACCCGCTGCGCGGCACCATCGACGCGCCGATCGGCCGGCACCCGAGGTCGGACTGGAAGTTCGCGGTCACGGCCGCCGGCAAGCACGCCGTCACGCACTACGAGCTGCTCGAGGCGTTCCCGTACGCGTCGCTGCTCGAGGTGCACCTGGAGACGGGCCGCACGCACCAGATCCGCGTGCACATGGCCGCCCAGCGGCATCCGTGCGCCGGCGACGCCATGTACGGCGCCGACCCGGCCCTGTCGGCCCGGCTGGGGCTCACGCGGCAGTGGCTGCACGCCGTGCAGCTGGCGTTCGCGCACCCCGCGACGGGCGAGTGGTCGACGTTCCGTTCCGACTACCCGGCCGACCTCGCGCACGCCCTCGATGTCGTGCGGCACGATTAGTCTTCGAACACCGAACCGCATCGAGAACCCTCCGGGAGCACCGTGTCCGACGATGGCTTCGTCCACCTCCACGTCCACACCGAGTACTCGATGCTCGACGGAGCCGCCCGCGTGGGCGAGCTGGTGGCCGCGGCGAAGGAGCAGGGCCAGCCCGCCATCGCGATGACCGACCACGGCAACGTGTTCGGCGCCTACGACTTCTGGAAGCAGGCGACGGATGTCGGCATCAAGCCGATCATCGGCACCGAGGCGTACCTGACGCCGGGCACCGCGCGCGGCGACAAGACCCGCGTGCGCTGGGGCAACGGCGGCGGTGATGACGTGTCGGGCGCCGGCGCCTACACGCACATGACGCTGCTCGCGCAGGACACGGCGGGCATGCACAACCTGTTCCGGCTGAACTCGCTGGCCTCCATCGAGGGCTACTACTTCAAGCCGCGCATGGACCGCGAGCTGCTCGAGACCTACGGGAAGGGCCTCATCGCCACGACCGGCTGCCCGTCTGGCGAGGTGCAGACCCGGCTCCGGCTGGGCCAGTACGACGAGGCGGTGCGGGCCGCCGCCGACTTCCGCGACATCTTCGGGAAGGAGAACTTCTTCTGCGAGGTGATGGACCACGGGCTCGGCATCGAGCGCCGCATCCAGGGCGACCTCATCCGCCTCGCGAAGGAGCTCGACCTGCCGCTGGTCGCGACCAACGACCTGCACTACACGCACGCCGACGACGCGAAGAGCCACGCGGCGCTGCTCTGCGTGCAGTCGGGCTCGACGCTCGACGACCCCAACCGGTTCAAGTTCGACGCCGACGACTTCTACCTCCGCTCCGCGGCGGAGATGCGCCGCACCTGGAGCGAGTACCCCGAGGCCTGCGACAACACGCTGCTCATCGCCGAGCGCTGCGAGGTCGAGTTCAACACGAGCGCGAACTACATGCCGCGCTTCCCCGTGCCCGCGGGCGAGAACGAGGAGAGCTGGTTCGTCAAGGAGGTCGAGAAGGGGCTGCACGAGCGGTATCCCGCCGGCATCCCCGACACGGTGCGGAAGCAGGCCGACTACGAGGTCGGCGTCATCGTGCAGATGGGCTTCCCCGGCTACTTCCTCGTCGTCGCCGACTTCATCAACTGGTCCAAGCGCAACGGCATCCGCGTCGGCCCGGGCCGCGGCTCGGGCGCCGGCTCGATGGCCGCGTACGCGATGAGGATCACCGACCTCGACCCGCTCGAGCACGGCCTCATCTTCGAGCGGTTCCTGAACCCCGACCGCGTCTCGATGCCCGACTTCGACGTGGACTTCGACGAGCGTCGTCGCGGCGAGGTCATCAAGTACGTGACCGACAAGTACGGCGACGAGCGCGTCGCGCAGATCGTCACCTACGGCACGATCAAGGCCAAGCAGGCCCTGAAGGACTCGTCGCGCGTGCTCGGCTTCCCGTTCGGCATGGGGGAGAAGCTCACCAAGGCCATGCCGCCCGCCGTGATGGGCAAGGACATCCCGCTCTCGGGCATCTTCGACCGCGACCACCCGCGGTACAAGGAGGCCGGCGACATCCGGGCCCTGATCGAGACCGACCCGGAGGCGAAGACGGTCTTCGACACCGCGGTCGGCCTCGAGAACCTGAAGCGCCAGTGGGGCGTGCACGCCGCGGGCGTGATCATGTCGAGCGAGCCGCTGATCGACATCATCCCGATCATGAAGCGCGAGCAGGACGGCCAGATCGTCACGCAGTTCGACTACCCCGCGTGCGAGTCGCTCGGCCTGATCAAGATGGACTTCCTGGGGCTGCGCAACCTCACGATCATCGACGACGCGCTCGACAACATCGAGGCCAACCGCGGGTTCCGCCCGGTGCTGGAAGACCTGGCGCTCGACGACCGCGAGGCCTACGAGCTGCTGGGGCGCGGCGACACGCTCGGCGTGTTCCAGCTCGACGGCGGGCCCATGCGCTCGCTGCTGCGCCTCATGAAGCCCGACAACTTCGAGGACATCTCGGCGGTCATCGCCCTCTACCGCCCGGGCCCGATGGGCGCGAACTCGCACACGAACTACGCGCTGCGCAAGAACGGGCAGCAGGAGATCACGCCGATCCATCCGGAGCTCGCGGAGCCGCTGAAGGACATCCTCGACACCAGCTACGGCCTCATCATCTACCAGGAGCAGGTGATGGCGATCGCGCAGAAGGTCGCCGGCTTCAGCCTCGGCCAGGCCGACATCCTGCGCCGCGCGATGGGCAAGAAGAAGAAGTCGGAGCTCGACAAGCAGTACGCGGGCTTCCAGCAGGGCATGCACGACAACGGCTACTCGGATGCCGCGGTCAAGATGCTCTGGGACATCCTCCTGCCGTTCTCCGACTACGCCTTCAACAAGGCGCACTCCGCCGCCTATGGCGTGCTGAGCTACTGGACGGCGTACCTGAAGGCCCACTACCCGGCCGAGTACATGGCGGCCCTGCTGACGAGCGTCGGCGACGCGCGCGACAAGCTCGCGATGTACCTCAACGAGTGCCGTCGCATGGGCATCAAGGTGCTGCCGCCCGACGTCAACGAGTCGATCGGCTTCTTCGCGGCCGTCGGGGAGGACATCCGCTTCGGCCTCGGCGCGGTGCGCAACGTCGGCTTCAACGTCGTCGAGGCCATCCGCGCGTCCCGCGAGGAGCAGGGACGGTTCGAGTCGTTCCACGACTTCCTGAAGAAGGTGCCGATCCCCGTCGCGAACAAGCGCACGGTCGAGTCGCTCGCGAAGGCGGGCGCGTTCGACTCGCTCGGCCACACCCGCCGTGCCCTCGTCGAGGTGCACGAGCAGGCGGTGGAGTCGGCCGTCAAGGACAAGCGCGCCGAGGCGAACGGCGACGTCGGGTTCGACTTCGACAGCCTGTTCGAGGAGCACGAGCGGGCGCCGGTCGCGCAGGTGCCGGAGCGCCCCGAGTGGGCCAAGCGCGACAAGCTCGCGTTCGAGCGCGAGATGCTCGGCCTCTACGTCTCCGACCACCCGCTCGCGGGGCTCGAGGTGCCGCTCGCGAAGCACGCGTCGACGACCATCACCGACCTGGTGTCGTCGGATGCGACCCAGGACGGCGACACGGCGACGATCGCGGGCCTCGTCACGAGCGTGCAGCACCGCGTGGCGCGCTCCAGCGGCAACCAGTACGGCATGATCCAGGTCGAGGACTTCTCCGGCGAGATCACCGTGATGTTCATGGGCAAGGCGTACCAGGAGTACTCGCACGCGCTCCAGGCCGACACGATCGCGGTGGTCCGCGGCCGGGTGAGCCTGCGCGACGACGGCATGAACCTGCACGCGTACAGCCTCATGCAGCCCGAGCTCGGCCAGGGCGAGGAGACGGGGCCGGTGGTCATCTCCCTGCCCGACCAGCGCGCCACGACCGACACGGTCACGGCGCTCGGCGAGGTGCTCGGCCGGCACGCCGGCGGCACCGAGGTGCGGTTGAAGCTGACCAGGGGCGGCACCGCGCGGGTGTTCGAGCTGCCGTTCCCGGTGCGCGTGACGCCCGACCTGTACGGCGAGCTGAAGAGCCTGCTCGGGCCGAACTGCCTGGTCTGAGCGGCCGGTTCCGAGCGGCGTTGCCTGGTCCGAGCCGCCGGACCGCGCCGACCGGCGTCAGACGACGTCGCCGGGTGCCCGGTAGCTGCGCTCGTGGTACAGCAGGGGCACGTCGGGCTCGCCGATCGCCCCCTCGTCGACGCGCAGCACGACGACGGCGCTCTCGTGCACCTCGAACCGTTCGAGGATGCGCCCGCCCATCCACGCGGTGACCCCGTCGAGCACGGGGGCGCCGCCCGGGCCGGAACGCCACGCGACCGACGCGAAGCGCTGCTCGCGGGGCCCCGCCATGCGTTCGGCGAGACCGCGGTTGCGGGCGCCGAGCATGTGCACCACGAGGTGCGAGGCGGATGCCACGGCGGGCCAGGTCGACGCCGATCGCGCCATGTTGAACGTCGCCATCGGCGGCACCGCGGCGAGCGACGCGACGGAGGTCGCCGTGAACGCGGCGGGCGCGCCGTCGGGGTCGAGCACGGTCACGATCGCGACGCCTGCGGCGTGCCGCCGGAAGGCGTGGCGGAACGCGTCGAGGTCGACGGGGGAGGCGGTCACGGAGCATCCGTTCGATCGGGGCTGGCGGTAGGCTGGCCGGGCCATGATGCAGACGATCGACCTCCGCGGAACCCAGCCTACCGCCGCCGAACTGCTCGCCCTCGTTCCCCGTTCGGGCAGCGACGTGGCCGACGCCGAGCACGTGGCCGCCGAGCTCGTCGCCGACGTGCGCGCGCGGGGGGCAGCCGCGCTCCTCGACCAGTCGGAGCGGTTCGACGGCGTGCGTCCCGAGGCGCTGCGGGTGCCGCGCTCCCACCTCGACGAGGCCCTCGCGGCGCTCGATCCCGCCGTGGCCGACGCCGCCCGCGAGACGATCCGGCGCGTGCGCGCGGCGAGCGCGGCCCAGGTGCCGCCGCCCGGGCGCACCGAGCTGGGAGACGGCGCGGTCGTCGAGCAGCGGTGGCAGCCCGTGGGCCGCGTCGGGCTGTACGTGCCCGGCGGCAAGGCCGTCTACCCGTCGAGCGTGATCATGAACGTCGTCCCGGCGCAGGTCGCCGGGGTCGCCTCGATCGCGATCGCGTCGCCCGCGCAGACCGCGCACGACGGGCGCGTGCACCCGACGATCCTCGCGATCGCCGCGCTGCTCGGCGTCGACGAGGTGTACGCCATGGGCGGCGCCGGCGCCATCGGCGCGTTCGCGTACGGCGTGCCCGACGCCGGCCTCGAGCCGGTGCAGGTCGTCACCGGTCCCGGCAACCGGTTCGTCGCGGCCGGCAAGCGCGTCGTGCGCGGCGTGGTCGGCATCGACGCCGAGGCCGGGCCGACCGACATCCTGGTGATCGCCGACGCGAGCGCCGACGCCGACCTCGTCGCATCCGACCTCGTCAGCCAGGCCGAGCACGACGAGCTCGCCGCGGCGGTGCTCGTCACCGACGACGCCGCGTTCGCCGACGCCGTGGCCGAGCGCCTGGCCGCGCGCCAGGCGGCGACTCGGCACGCCGACCGCGTCCGTGCGTCGCTGACTGGCGAGCAGTCCGCGACCGTGCTCGTCGACGACCTCGCGCAGGCCGCGGCGTTCGCCAACGCCTTCGGCCCCGAGCACCTCGAGATCCAGGTCGCCGACCCCGATGCGGTGCTGGCGCTGATCGAGAACGCGGGTGCGATCTTCATCGGCCCGTACTCGCCGGTGAGCCTCGGCGACTACTCGGCCGGCTCCAACCACGTGCTGCCGACGGGTGGGCACGCACGGTTCGGCTCGGGGCTGTCCGCGGCGACGTTCCTGCGCCCGCAGCAGGTGGTGCGCTACGACGAGCGCGGCCTCGCCGCCGTCGCCGACGGCATCGACGCCCTGGCGCTGGCGGAGGAGCTCCCGGCGCACGCCGAGGCGGTCCGCGCCCGCTTCGCGCGCTGACGCGCTCGTAGACTGGCGATCATGTTCTGCCCGTTCTGCCGTCATCCCGACTCGCGCGTGATCGACTCCCGCACCACCGACGACGGGCTGTCGATCCGTCGCCGCCGCCAGTGCCCCAACTGCGGCCGCCGGTTCAGCACGACCGAGACCGCGAGCCTCGTCGTCATCAAGCGCTCCGGCGTCGTCGAGCCGTTCAGTCGCGACAAGGTCGTCACGGGCGTGAAGAAGGCCTGCCAGGGCCGCCCGGTCACGGAGTCCGACCTCGCCGTGCTCGCGCAGAAGGTCGAGGAGACGATCCGCTCGACGGGCGCGTCGCAGATCGAGGCGAACGACATCGGGCTCGCGATCCTCGCGCCGCTGCGCGACCTCGACGAGGTGGCGTACCTGCGCTTCGCGAGCGTGTACCAGGCGTTCGAGTCGCTCGACGACTTCGAGTCGGCGATCGCGCAGCTGCGCGCCGAGCACGGGCGCCTGCCCGCGCGCTCGGCGGAGTAGGCCCGCCCCGATATCCTGTCCGAGGCATGTATCGCATCCTCTTCTCCCTCGTCCTCAGCCGGCTCGACCCGGAGCGTGCGCATCACCTCGCCTTCGCGGTGATCCGGCGCCTGCCGTGGCTCGGCCTCGGCCGGCTCGTCGCGGCGTTCACCCGCCCCGCGCCGGAACTCGCCGTGCAGGCGCTCGGGCGCACCTTCCCGTCGCCGTTCGGCATCGCCGCGGGATTCGACAAGGACGGCCTCGGCATCGTCGGCCTCGGCCAGCTGGGGTTCGGGCACGTCGAGGTCGGCACCCTCACGGCGCTCGCGCAGCCGGGCAACCCGAAGCCGCGCCTGTTCCGCCTCGTGCCCGACCGCGCGGTAATCAACCGCATGGGGTTCAACAACGGGGGAGCGGATGCGGCGGCGCTGCGCATCGCGCAGCTGCGGCGCCGCCGGGCGCCGATGCCGGTGCTCGGCGTGAACATCGGCAAGAGCCGGGTGACCGCCGTGGAGGACGCGATCGGCGACTACCGGCGCAGCGCGCGCGTGCTCGCGCCGCTCGCCGACTACCTCGTGGTGAACGTCAGCTCGCCGAACACGCCGGGCCTGCGCGGGCTCCAGGAGCTCGAGTCCCTCGAGCCGCTGCTCGCCGCCGTGCGCGACGAGTGCGGGTCGACGCCGCTGCTGGTCAAGATCGCGCCCGACCTCACCGACGAGCAGGCCCGGCGCATCGCCCGCCTCGCCGTCGACATGGGCCTCGCCGGCATCATCGCGACGAACACGACGATCTCCCGGGAAGGACTGAGCTCACCGGCATCCGTCGTCGAGGCGGCCGGGGCCGGCGGGCTGTCCGGCGCGCCGCTCGCGGCCCGCTCGCTCGAGGTGCTCCGCCGCATCCGCGAGGTCGTGCCGCCCGAGCTGTGCGTGATCTCGGTCGGCGGGGTCGAGACCGCCGCCGACGTGCAGGAGCGGCTGGACGCCGGGGCCGACCTCGTGCAGGGCTACACCGGGTTCCTCTACCGGGGCCCGCTCTGGGCGGCATCGATCAACCGGGGGCTCGCGCAGCTGCGCCGCGGGCGCTGACGCACCCGCCGGACCAGGTCGAGCCCGTCAGCGCAGGTCGCACCCGTCAGAGCAGGTCGAGCTGCTCCATGCGGGCGACGATCTCGGCGCCGTCGTTGGCGGAGATCCAGGGCGCGCTGACCCCGTGCAGCTCGGCACGCGAGCGCCCGCCGGCGAGCACCGCCTCGCCCGCGGAGAGCTGGCGGATCGCGATGGCCGCCACGCGCTCCGGATGCTCCGCGGCGAACTCGCCGTAGATCTCCTCGTCGTGCTGGCCGTCGTCGCCGATGAGCACCCAGCGGATGTCGGGGAACTCCTCCGCGAGGCGCCGGAGGTTGTCCTCCTTGTGGATGCGGCCGCTGCGGAAGAGGCGGTCGTGCGTGGGCCCCCAGTCGGTGAGGAGCAGCGGCCCCGCGGGGTACAGGTTGCGCGAGAGGAACCGGGTGAGGGTCGGCGCGACGTTCCACGCGCCCGTGCTGAGGTAGATGACCGGGGCGTCCGGGTGCGCACGCGAGAGTCGCTCGAGGAGCACCGCCATGCCGGGGGTGGGCATGCGCGCGTGCTCGTCGAGCACGAACGTGTTCCAGGCCGCGAGCATGGGGCGGGGCAGCGCCGTGACCATGACCGTGTCGTCGACGTCGGAGATGATGCCGAAGCGGGTGCCCGGTGCGATCACGTCGATGGGCGCGCGCTGGTCGACCCCGCCGTCGGTCGACAGCACCGCCTCGTGCCGCCCCGGCTCGAGCGACACCGGAACGGTCGCGTCGACCACGCCGCCGCGGTCGGCGACGACCTCCATCTCCTGCCCGCCGATGCGGATGCGCACCGCGACGTCGCCGACGGGCACGCTGGTGAAGCTGCGCCAGCCGCGGATGCCCTGCTCGCGACGCGCGCGCGTGCGCGCGCTGCCGCGCGCGTCGGTCGGCTTGCTGAGCAGCACGCGGCAGAGGATGCGCACCCACTCGACCGATCCGTACCCGGCATAGGGCACGATCGTCGGCACGTGGCCGCGGCGCCGTGCGGACCGCTCGCGGATGCCGTGGAACCAGTCCTCGATCCGTGCGGCCCGGTGCACGCGCGCCACGCGCTGGCCGGAAGCAGGGGTCGGGCGCATTCGTCCAGTCTCGCACGACGGGCACCTCCGACGGGCGGGGGTGTGGTGAGCCTCCACCGCCTCCCCGCAAACGGGGGGTAGACTCGGCACCTCAGTCAGGGAGGTAACGTGCCGACAGGTGACCTGCTCCGCGGAACCGGCGGAGCGCCGACGGCGATCCGGGTGACCCCGGCCCAGCAACGAGCGGAGCGCCGTCTCGACGCGCTCCTCGACACGGCCGCGGAGATCGTCGACGACCTGGGTCCGGAGCTCATCACGACCGCGCAGGTCGCCGAGCGCTCGGGGGCGTCGATCGGCACCGTGTATCGCTACTTCCCCGATCGGCTCGCCGTGCTCCGGGCGCTGCGCGAACGGTGCGTGCACCGCTTCCGCGACCGGCTCGCCGCGGCCATCGCCGAGGATGAGGTCACCGACCCGTGGCACGTCGTGGAGCACAGCGTGCTCGTCGCGGCGTCGTGCTACCGCGAGGAGCCCGGGTTCCGCGTCGTCCGCGTCGTCGAGCGCGACCGCGTGGTCGGCGACGACGGCGTGCTCGCTGCGGCGTTCGCGGACGACCTCGCCGCGTTCGTGCAGGAGCACTTCGGGCTGCCGGAGGACAGCGCGCTGCGCCGGCGGTTCGACGTGGCCGTCGAGGTCGCCGACGCGCTGCTCGCGCGCGCGTTCGCGGCCGACGTGCGCGGCGACGACTGGTACGTCGACGAGTGCCTGGCGATCCTCCGTGCGTACCTCGGCGACTCGATCTCGCTCGATGCGGAATTCGAGGCGGCGCCGGTCGGTTGAGCCCGGGGAACGTCACCGCTTCGTCATGCGTCCGCGACCCCGACGGTCGGGGGTGCTCCGTAGGGTGACTGCAGTACCGGAGCCGGGTGCATCCGATCTTGCGTGTCGCTCCGAATGATGTTCAGGTGGAACACGGCCGGGCGGGCGCCCGGGGGGAGGGCCCGACATGGTGATCGAGTTCCGAGGGGTGTCGAAGCGCTTCGACGACGGCACGCTGGCCGTCGCGGACGTCGACATCGTGATGCCGCCGCACAAGACGACCGTCCTGGTCGGCTCGTCCGGGTCGGGCAAGACGACGCTGCTGCGCATGATCAACCGCATGGTCGACCCGACCGACGGGCAGGTGCTCATCGACGACCAGGACGTCGCCCTGAGCGATCCCGTGCGCCTCCGGCGCGGCATCGGGTACGTCATGCAGAACTCCGGACTGCTGCCGCACCGGAAGGTGATCGACAACGTCGCCACCGTGCCCCTGCTGCGCGGCACGCCACGGCGCGAGGCGCGCGCGCACGCGCTCGAGCTGCTCGACACGGTGGGCCTCGACCGGTCGCTCGCCGATCGCTATCCGGGCCAGCTCTCCGGCGGCCAGCAGCAGCGCGTGGGCGTCGCCCGCGGGCTCGCGGTCGACCCGAACATCCTGCTGATGGACGAGCCGTTCGGCGCGGTCGACCCGATCGTGCGCGCCGAGCTCCAGCAGGAGCTCCTGCGGCTCCAGCGCGACCTCGGCAAGACGGTCGTGTTCGTCACCCACGACATCGACGAGGCGTTCCTGCTGGGCGACCAGGTGGTCATCCTGAAGACCGGCGGCGAGATCGTGCAGAGCGGCACCCCGGCCGAGATCCTCGCGCACCCCGCGGACGCGTTCGTGGCGGGCTTCGTCGGCGCCGACCGCGGCAAGCGCGCGCTGCACGTGACCGAGGTCGACGGCCGGCAGGTGGTCGTCGACGACGACGGCCGTCCGGCCGGGGTGCTCGCTTCGTGAGCTGGATCCTCGCGAACCTCGACCTGATCGGGGAGCTCGCCCTCGTCCACCTGCGCCTCGCGGTGCCGCCGATCGTGCTCGCGTTCCTGATGAGCGTGCCGATCGGCTGGGTCGCCTGGCGCTACGCGTGGTCGCGCGGGGTGCTGCTCAGCGTGATCGGGCTCATCTACGCGATTCCGTCGCTGCCGCTGTTCGTCGCGCTGCCCGCCATCCTCGGCACCTCGCGCCGGAGCGAACTCAACGTCGTCATCGCGCTCACGCTCTACGGCATCGCGCTCATGGTGCGCTCGGCGGCCGACGGCTTCGGCGGCGTCGACCGCGACATCCGCCAGTCGGCGACCGGCGTCGGATTCTCGGCCTGGCGCCGGTTCTGGCAGGTCGAGCTCCCGCTGGCCGGACCGGTGCTGCTCGCCGGGCTCCGCGTGGTGGCGGTCAGCACGGTCAGCCTGGTCACGGTCGGGGCGGTGATCGGGGTGCAGAGCCTCGGCAGCCTGTTCACCGACGGCTTCCAGCGCGGCATCCAGGCGGAGATCTGGGCCGGAATCCTCGCGACCATGCTCCTGGCGTTCGCGATCGACGGCCTGCTGGTCGTCGCGGGGCGGCTCGTCATGCCGTGGACCCGCGCGGGCGCCCGTTCGGCGGGTACGCGACGCACCGGCCGGAAGGCGGTGGCCGCATGAACCTGTTCGCCGAGGCGTTCGCGTGGCTGCTCGACCCCGCCAACTGGGAGGGGCCGTCGGGCATCGGCGTGCTGCTGGCGCAGCACGTGGTCATCACGTTCGGCGTCGTGGCCATCGCGTGCGGCATCGGCATCCCGCTCGGCATGCTCGTCGGGCACACGGGTCGCGGCCGCGAGGTCGTGGTGACGCTCTCGGGCGGCCTGCGCGCACTGCCCTCGCTCGGCGTGCTCACGCTCGTGGCGCTCTGGCTCGGCATCGGCGTCGCCGGCCCGGCGGTCGCGCTCGTGGTGCTCGCCGTGCCGTCGGTGCTCGCCGGCACCTACTCGGCCATCGAGGCGGTCGACCGGCGCACGGTCGACGCCGCCCGCGGCATGGGCATGACGGAGCGCCAGATCATCCTCGGGGTCGAGACGCCGATCGGCCTGCCCACGCTCATCGGCGGCGTCCGCACCGCGGTGCTGCAGGTGGTGGCGACCGCCACGCTCGCGGCGTACGTCGGTGCCGGCGGGCTCGGCAGCATCCTCTTCCTGGGGCTGAAGACGGGCGACTACACGCTCATGCTCGCGTCCTCCATGCTCGTGATCGCGCTCGCGCTCGTCCTCGACGGCGTGTTCGCGCTCCTCCAGCGGATCGTGGTCCCCGCCGGCGTGCGGGCGACGCGTTCCGACGATCTTCGCGGCCGGTCGACCCGGCGGGCCGCGACCACGGGGCAACCCGCAACCGAAGGGAACACCTGATGCATCACACCGCACCACGACGGCTCGCACTCGCGGCGGTCGCGCTCGGCGCGACCGTGGCACTCGCGGCCTGCGGCACGAGCGAATCGGTCGACGGGGGCGACGCCTCCGCCGACGCATCCGGACCGCTCGTCGTCGGCTCGCAGGACTACTACTCGAACGAGATCATCGCGGAGATCTACGCGCAGGCGCTCGAGGCCAACGGCTTCGAGGTCGAGCGCGAGTTCCGCATCGGCCAGCGCGAGGTCTACATCCCCGAGATCGAGTCGGGGGCGATCGACGTGTTCCCCGAGTACACGGGGAACCTGCTGCAGTACTACGTGCCCGACACGACCGCGACCACGAGCGACGACGTGTACGCCGAGCTCACCACTGCGCTGCCCGAGGGCCTCAGCGTGCTCGACCAGGCGCCGGCCACCGACCAGGACTCCTACAACGTCACGCAGGCGTTCTCCGACGAGTTCGGCGTGACCAGCCTCGCCGACCTCGCCGACGTGCCCGAGGACCTCACGCTCGGCGGCAACTCCGAGCTCGAGACGCGCCCGTACGGCCCGGACGGCCTCGCCGAGGTCTACGGCGTCGAGGTCGGGTTCACCGCCATCGAGGACAGCGGCGGCCCGCTCACCCTCAAGGCGCTGGAGGACGACGACGTGCAGCTCGTGAACATCTTCAGCGCGAACCCGGCGATCGCGACCAGCGCACTGGTCACCCTCGAGGACCCGGAGGGCCTGTTCCTGGCCTCGAACGTCGTGCCGGTCGTGAGCGACCGGGTCGACGCGGAGGCCGCCGACGTGATCGACGCGGTGAGCGCCGCGCTGACCGCAGAGGACCTCGTCGCGCTGAACGCCCAGAGCGTCGACGAGCAGCTGTCGGCGAGCGACATCGCCGCCGGCTGGCTCGAGGAGCAGGGCCTCTTCTAGGCCCGCGTGTGCTGCCGGCCGGGGCCGGATGCGGTGGACGTCTCGTCCGCGGCATCCGGCCCCGTCGTCGTCTCGGCGGTCTCGGCGTCCGCGAGCTCGTGCGCGTGCATGTGTCGCGCCTCGATGCGGTGCACGATGCGCTTGACCAGCAGCACGACCAGCGCGAAGACGACGATCGCGGCGACGAACAGGTAGCCCGCCCAGTGCAGCTCGTCGGAGAGCTCGCGGTAGCCGCCGGCCGCCGCGGAGCCCGCGCCGACGTAGGCGAACGACCAGATGACGCAGGCGGGAGCGGTCCACGCGAGGAAGCGCCGGTACGACATCGTGCTCATGCCCACCGTGAGGGGGATGAGGGAGTGCAGCACCGGCAGGAAGCGCGACAGGAACACGGCGATGCCGCCCCGGCGTTCGAGGTAGGTCTGGGCGCGGTGCCAGTTGGACGCGCCGATCCACCGGCCGACGCGGCTGGCGCGCAGGTGCGGGCCGAACCAGCGCCCGATCGCGAACCCGATCGACTCGCCCGCGAGCGCCCCGACGATGACGGTGAGCGCGAGGGCGACGAACTGCACCGGGCCCTCCACGCCCGTGCTCGAGACCAGCACGATGGTGTCGCCCGGAACCACGAGGCCGATCAGCACCGACGTCTCGAGCATGATCGCGAGTCCGGCGAGGAACGTGCGCAGCACCGGGTCGACGGATGCCACGGAGTCGAGCACGACGTCGAGCAGCTGGTTCACGAGGTGCAGGCTATGCGGCCGACATGAAAGCCAGCACAGAGAACAGCGGGAACGCGACCAGCGCCGTCGAGGCCGCGACCACCGTCGCGACGGCGAGCGGGCCGAGCGGTCGCGCCGGCGCGGTGAGGCGGCGCCGACGGATCTCGAGCGTCGTGCGGTCGACCACCGCGCGGCCGGTGCCGTGCCCCGCGGCCTCGGCGGCTCCCCACGCCGTGCCGATGCGCTCGACGGCGTCGGCGAGCACCGTGCGGTCGACCTCGCGCGTCGCGCGGTCGTCGGCGAGCAGCTCGACGAGGCGCGACACCGAGCGCTCGGCGCGGTTGGCGATGGGGAACCAGGGCAGCGCCTGGTTCCAGGCGCGGAACGCGAGCAGCACGAGGTGGTGGTACTGGCGCAGGTGCGTCGACTCGTGCGCGAGCACCGCGTCGAGTTCGCGCGGCTCCAGCGCGTCGACGAGTCCTTCGCTCAGCACCGTGACGGTGGTGACGCCGGGCAGGCAGTAGGCGACGGGCACCGGGTGGTCGAGCACCACGGTGCCGGGGCGCGCGGGGTCCGCGCGGCCGAGCAGCCCCACGAGCGAGACGTGCCGGCGGCGGTCCCGCTCGACCTGCACGGCCGTGGCGAAGAGCGTGAGGAGCAGGAGGGTGGAGAGGATGACCGCCGCGGACAGCGCGAACAGGTGCACCACGCCGACCGCGGGCGGCAGCGGACCGGCCCACAGGTGCGCCCCGAGCTCGTCGACCGCCTGCGCGGCGCCGCCCGGGAAGGGCAGGAGCGCGACCCCGAGCAGTGCGCCGATCATCGCGACGCCGCCGCCGAGCGCGATCGACTGCCAGAGCAGCAGCGCGAGCCCGGGCGCGCGCAGCGTCCAGGCGGCGCGCTCGAGCGCGAGCGGCACCGGCCAGGCGAGTGCGAGCGCCAGTGCGCCCACGAGCACGACGAGCAGCATCGGCGTCGTCAGCCGAGCAGGCGGCGCAGGGTCTCGGCCTCGCGCGCGTCCACGGTGCCGACGAAGCGCGCGAGCGCCGCCTCGCGATCGGATGCCTCGTCGAGCAGCTCGCGCATGAGCTCGGCCGTGTGATCGGCCGGCGTGCCGGTCGGCCGGTAGCGGCGCGGGCGCACGGCGCGGTCGGAGGCGACCATGCCCTTGGACTCGAGGCGCGACAGCACGGTGAGCACCGTGGTCAGCGCCGGCGTCCGGGTGGGTGCCGCGCCCGCGGCATCCGTCGCCTGCTCCGCGGGGCGGGCGAGCCGGGCGATGAGGTCGCGCGCCGGGATCGGCGCGTCGGCGGCCCAGAGCGCGCGCATGATCGCACCCTCCAACTCGCCGAGACTCGCCATGCGTCAAGGCTACCGCGGTTTCCCTGAATGCTCTACGCTGCGTAGAGTAACGCCGGGACGCGATCCGAGATCACCTGGAGGGCTCGTGAACGAACTGCTGGATCCGCTGCTGCTGGCCCGATGGCAGTTCGGGCTCACCACGATCTACCACTTCCTGTTCGTCCCCATCACCATCGGCATGGCCACCACGGTCGCGATCTTCCAGACCGCGTGGGTGCGCACCGACAAGGTGGTCTACCTGCAGCTGACGAAGTTCTTCGGCACGCTGTTCCTCATCAACTTCGCGATGGGCGTCGTCACCGGCATCGTGCAGGAGTTCCAGTTCGGCATGAACTGGTCGGAGTACTCGCGCTTCGTCGGCGACGTGTTCGGCGCCCCGCTCGCGCTCGAGGGCCTGCTCGCGTTCTTCCTCGAGGCCACGTTCATCGGCCTCTGGATCTTCGGCTGGGACAAGCTGCCACGAGGCCTCCACCTCGCCACCATCTGGGCGACGGCCGTCGGCACCGTGCTGTCGGCGTACTTCATCATCGCCGCGAACGCCTTCATGCAGAACCCGGTCGGGTACGAGATGAACGCCGAGGCCGGCCGCGCCGAGCTCGTCGACATCGGGGCCGTGCTCACGAACCGCGTCGCCCTCGCCGCGTTCCCGCATACGATCGCGGGCAGCTTCATGGTGACCGCGGGCCTGCTCATCGCGGCCGCCGCCTGGCACCTGAAGCGCCGGCAGTTCGTCGACGCGATGCGTCCGGCCCTGAAGCTCGGCATGTGGATGATGGTCGTCGCGATGGCCGCGACCTTCTTCTTCGGAGACCAGCTGAGCCTCGCGATGACCGCCACCCAGCCGATGAAGATGGCGTCGGCCGAGGCGCTCTACGACACGGCCTGCGGGGCGGATGCCTCGTTCTCGCTGTTCTCGATCGGCACCCCCGACGGGTCGGCCGAGGTCTGGTCGCTGCGCGTGCCGTACCTGCTCGCGCTGCTGTCGACGCACACGCTGGACGGCTGCGTCGAGGGCATCAACGACCTGAACGCCGAGTACGTGGACCTCTGGGGGCCGGGCGACTACACGCCGATCATCTGGGTGACCTACTGGTCGTTCCGCTGGATGATGGGCCTCGGCATCGCCCACACGCTCGTCGCGCTCGTGGGGCTCTGGCTCACCCGCGGCGACCGGCTGCCGAAGCAGCGCTGGGTCTGGAACGTCGCGATCTGGTCGTTCCCGCTCTCGCTGCTCGCCATGAGCGTCGGCTGGGTCTTCACCGAGATGGGCCGCCAGCCCTGGATCGTGTTCAGCCTGCTGCCCACCGAGTCGGCCGTGTCGCCGAACGTCACCGGGCTCGAGGTGCTCATCTCCCTGGTCGCGTTCACGCTCGTGTACGGCGCACTCGCCGTGGTCGAGTTCGGACTGATCGTGCGCGCGATCCGGCGCGGCCCGCCCACCTTCGACGAACCCGACGCCGAGTCGGGTGCCGTGAAGCCGACCGCGACCGTCTACTAGGAGTCGACCATGGATCTCGCAACGCTCTGGTTCTGGATCGTCGCCGCGCTGTTCGTCGGCTACTTCGTACTCGACGGGTTCGACTTCGGCGTCGGCATGTCGCTGCCGTTCCTCGGCAAGGACGACACCGACCGCCGCGTGCTCATCAACACCATCGGCCCGGTCTGGGACCTCAACGAGACGTGGGTGATCGTCGCGGGCGCCGCGCTGTTCGCGGCGTTCCCCGAGTGGTACGCGACGCTCTTCAGCGGCTTCTACCTCGCGCTGCTGCTCATCCTGCTCGCGCTGATCGCACGCGGCGTGTCGTTCGAGTACCGCCACCAGCGGCCCGAGGCCGAGTGGAAGCGCCGGTTCGACTGGATGATCATCGTCGGGTCCGCAGTGCCCGCGCTGCTCTGGGGCGTCGCGTTCGCGAACATCGTTCAGGGCGTGCCCCTCGACGAGGGCCACAACTACACGGGCACGCTGATCGACCTGCTGAACCCGTACGCGCTCCTCGGCGGGCTCACGACGCTGCTGCTGTTCTTCACGCACGGCGTGGTGTTCGTCTCGCTCAAGACCGACGGCGACATCCGCGAGCGCGCCCGGCGCCTCGCGGTGCGCTCGGGCGCGATCACGATCGTCGTCGCGGCGACGTTCCTCGTCTGGACCGGCCTGGCGTTCGGCGGCGGCTGGTTCTGGGGGCTGGCGGCGGTCGCGGCGCTGTGCCTGATCGGCTCGTGGCTGATGAACGCGCGCGGCGCGGAGGGCTGGTCGTTCTCGCTCATGGCCGTGACGATCGGCACCGCGGTGCTGGCGCTGTTCAGCGCGCTGTTCCCCGACGTCATGCCGGCAAGCAACGACCCCGCGAACAGCCTGACGATCGCGAACGCGTCGAGCACCGACTACACCCTGACGGTCATGAGCTGGACGGCGCTGATCTTCCTGCCGCTCGTGCTCGCGTACCAGGGCTGGACGTACTGGATCTTCCGGAAGCGGCTCACGCGCGAGCACATCCCGGCCGCCGCGCACTGACGGTGCGGCCGCTCGAACCCGCGCTGCTGCGCCACGCACGGTCCGCCCGCGCGTACCTCGCCGGCGGCGCGGTGCTCGCAGGCGTCCAGGCGGGGGCGATCCTCGTGTTCGCCTGGCAGCTGCAGGCGATCGTCGTCGGCCTGATCGGCGGGGTGGGGCTCGACGCCCTCGCCGGCGCGACGGCCTGGTTCGCCGCCGCGGTGGTCGTGCGCGCACTCGTGGCGTGGGCGTGGGGCGCCGCGGGAACGATCGGCGCCGCCACCGTGGCATCCGAGCTGCGCGTCGCCGCCCTGCGCTCGCTCGCCGCGTCTCCCGAGCGTGCGACCGGGTCGTCGGTCGACGCCGCCGTCGCGGTCGGCGGCGGGCTCGACGCGCTCCAGCCCTACTTCGGGCGGTTCCTGCCGCAGCTGGTCGCGACGGTCGTCGTCGTGCCGGTGCTGGTCGTCGCGACCTGGCTGGTCGACCCGCTGAGCGGGCTGATCCTCGTGATCGTCATCCCGCTGATCCCGGTGTTCATGGTGCTGATCGGGCTCGTGACGCGTGCGGTGCAGGAGCGGCAGTGGGCGGCGCTCACCCACCTCTCGCGACAGTTCCTCGAGCTGGTGGGGGGCCTGTCGACGCTCATCGTGTACGGGCGCCAGCACCGGCAGGAGGGCCGCATCCGCGCCGACACCGAGGACTACCGCGTGCGCACCATGCGGGTGCTGCGGGTGACCTTCCTCAGCTCGTTCGTGCTCGAGCTGGCGGCGAGCCTCTCGGTTGCACTGGTCGCGGTGTCGATCGGGCTGCGGCTCGTCGACGGCGCGATGGCGTTCGCGGCCGGCCTGTTCGTGCTGCTGCTCGCGCCAGAGGTGTTCCTGCCGCTGCGCAACGTCGGGGCGCAGTTCCACGCGTCGGCGGAGGGCATCGAGGCGTCGCGCGAGGTGCTCGCGCTGATCGACGGCCCCGGGCGCGCCGGCGCGGCGGGTCGAGCGGATGCCTCCGCCGGACGCGCGGCCGGCGGCGATCCGGTCGCCGTGGCCGATGCGCCCGGCGCCCGCCCGGGTGCCGCCGGCCGGACGGTGCCCCCGGTGCTCGAGGTCCGCGGGCTCGTGGTCGAGTACGCGGGGCGCCGGGTGGTGGACGGCCTCGACCTGGCGGTGCGGGCGGGCGAGGTGGTCGCGCTCGGCGGGCCGAGCGGCGCGGGGAAGTCGTCGGTGCTGTCGGCGATCCTGGGGTTCGTGCCGAGCGCGGGGGAGATCGCGGTCGACGGCCGGCGCGACGCGCACGGCCGCCGGGGGCGGCTCGCCTGGGCGGGGCAGGACGCGGTGCTGCTGCCGGGCACGGTGACCGGCAACGTGGCGCTGGGCGCGGAGACGGCCGATTCCGGGGGCGTGTCGCGCGCGCTCCGCGAGGCCGGCTCGGAGGACCTCGACCCCGGCCAGGCGATCGGCGCGCAGGGCGCCGGGCTCTCCGGCGGGCAATCCGAGCGCGTGCAGGTCGCGCGGGCCCTGTACCGCCTGCGCGACGGCGACCTGCCGCTGCTCGTGCTCGACGAGCCGACCTCCGCGACCGACGCGGACCGCGAGGCGCGACTCGTCGCGTCGCTGCGCGCCCTCGCGCGCGAGGGGCGCGCCGTGCTGGTGGTCAGCCACCGGCCGGCGGTGCTCGAGGCGGCGCATCGCGTGGTCCGGCTCGAGGAGGCGGCCCGTGTCGGCTGAGCGCACCCGGGCCCTCCGGCTCGCCCTGCCGCCGGCACGGCGACTGGCCCTGCCGGTGCTGCTCGGCGCGCTCTCGGCGGGCTCGACCATCGCGTTGCTCGCGGCGTCCGCCTGGCTCATCGCCCGTGCCGCCGAGCAGCCGCCGATCCTGTACCTCTCGCTCGGCGTCGTCGGCGTGCGCGCGTTCGCGATCGGGCGCGGCGTGTTCCGCTACCTCGAGCGGCTGACGGGTCACGACGCGGCCTTCCGCCAGCTGTCGGAACTGCGGGTGGGGATGGTCCGTCGCATCGTGCCCCTCGCACCGGACGGGCTCGCCGCCACGCGCCGCGGCGACCTGCTCGCGCGCTTCACGGGCGACGTCGACGAGCTGCAGGACCTGCCCCTGCGTGTGGTGCAGCCGGTCGCGAGCGCGGTCGTCGCGATCCTCGCGACGCTTGTCGGGCTCGCGCTCCTCGTCCCGGCCTCGGCGCTGGCCGTCGGGCTGGTGCTCGCCGGCGGGCTGCTCGCGGCCACGCTCGGGCAGGGGGTGCTCTCGGCCCGCGCCGAGCGCCGGGTCGCCCCGCTGCGCGGCGACCTCGTCGACGCGGTGCTCGCGCACGTGCAGGCGCTGCCGACGCTCGTCGCCTACGGCGCCGACGGCGCGTCGCTGCGGCGGGTGACGACGGCCGATGCCCGCCTGCGCCGCGCGCGCGTGCGCGCGGCGCTCGGATCGGGACTCGCCGCGGCCGCGATGGCGATCGCCGCGGGGGCGGCGGTGCTCGCCGCCGTCGCGGGGGCGGCCGGCCCGCTGGAGGACGGCACGCTCTCGGGGCCGCAGTTCGCGATCGTCGCGCTCGTGCCGCTCGCCCTGCTCGAGGTCGCGGGCGCGGTGCCGGTCGCCTGGGCGACGTGGCGCACCGTGCGGGCGAGCGCCCAGCGCGTCGACGGCGCCGTGCCGTCGGAGCCGCCCGCCGGCCTGCC
The DNA here is from genome assembly GCF_040496035.1 of Agromyces sp. SYSU T00194. Classification (NCBI taxonomy): domain Bacteria; kingdom Bacillati; phylum Actinomycetota; class Actinomycetes; order Micrococcales; family Microbacteriaceae; genus Agromyces; species Agromyces chitinivorans. The sequence goes on from NZ_JBEPJZ010000002.1 coordinate 132,531, forward strand.
CACGTCGATGCCCGAGCCGGTGGCGCTGCCGGCTGCGGACCGACCCCCGCTCCTCGAGCTGCGCGAGGTGCGCGCCGCCTGGCCCGACCTCGACGCCACCGGCGCCGGGCGCGCCCTCACGGGCGTCGACCTGGTCGTGCGCCCCGGCGAGCGCCTGCTCGTGCGCGGTCCGAGCGGCGCCGGCAAGACCACGCTGGCGCACGTGCTCGTCGGCTTCCTCGCCTACGAGGGGTCGTACCGCCTCGACGGCGTCGAGGTCCGCGCCGCCGATGCGGATCGCGTGCGCGAGCGTATCGGGCTGTGCGAGCAGCGGCCGTGGCTGTTCGACACCGACATCCGGCAGAACCTCAAGTTCGCCCGCGACGACGCCGACGACGCGGAGCTCCTGGCGGTGCTCGACCGGGTCGGCCTCGGCGCCTGGGTCGCCGAGCGCGGCGGACTCGACGCGTCGGTGGGGGAGCGCGGCGCGCTCGTCTCGGGCGGCCAGGCGCAGCGCATCGCGCTCGCGCGCGCGATGCTGGCCGACTTCCCGGTGCTCGTGCTCGACGAGCCGACCGCGAACGTCGACCGGGAACGTGCCGACGCACTGCTGGCCGACCTGCTCGCCGCGGGGGCCGACGGGCGCACGGTCATCCTGATCTCGCACGACGTCGTCGACCCGGCGCTGGTGGACCGCACGGTGACGTGCGCCGCGGGCCGGATCCCCGCGGCGCGCCCCGACCTGCGCCGCTGACCACCGGATGGCGGCCGCGCCGCGAACGGGACCTAGGCTGAGAGGATGCCGCGACTGATCCGCAGCACGACGCTGCCCGCGTGGCGCGACCCCGAGGCCGTGTTCCTCGCCCTGGCCGGGGCCGGTGCCGACGTCGCGTGGCTCGACGGCGGACGGGATGCCACCGAGGGGCGCAGCGTCATCGCGGTCGCCGCCGACGGCGCGCCGACCGTGACCGCCGGGAGCGACGCAGATCCCGAGGCGGTGCTCGATGCGCTCGCCGCGCGCGTCGGCGGGGCGTCGCGCGCCGACGGGGAGCGGCGTCCCGAGGGCGCTGCAGTCGGCTGGCACGGGTGGTTCGGGTACGAGTTCGGTGCGCGCATGCTCGGCCTGCCGTCGGCGACCGCGACGACGCCCGATGCCGCGTTCTTCCTCGCCGACCGGGTGGTGGTCTTCGACCACGCGGTGCGTGCAGTGCGGCTGGAGTGGCTCGAGGACGACGCCGCCCCCGCGGAGCCGCTGCGCGCGTGGGTCGACCGGGTCGCCGCGCTCGTCGCGGGCCTGCCGGAGACGGATGCCCCGCGGCATCCGCTGCCCGTCGACGCCGGGAGCCGCCCCGTCGGCGTGCGCTGGCGGCACGCGCCCGACGCGTACGCCCGCATGATCGAGGACTGCCGGGCGGCGATCACGCGGGGCGACGCGTACCAGCTGTGCCTCACGAACCGCATCGACGTCGACGCCGCGGTCGATCCGGTGGCGGCGTACCTGCGGCTGCGGCGGTCGAGCCCGAGCCACCACGGCGGGTTCGTGCGCATCGGCGACACCGCGCTGCTCAGCGCATCACCCGAGCAGTTCCTGCACGTGGGCACCGACCGCATCGTGTCGACGAAGCCCATGAAGGGCACCCGCCGGCGCTCCGCCGACCCGGCCGAGGATGCGGCGCTGCGCGCTGAACTCCTCGCGAGCGACAAGGAGCGCGCCGAGAACCTCATGATCGTCGACCTCATGCGCAACGACCTCGCGCGCATCGCCGAGGTCGGCGAGGTCTGGGTGACGGGCCTGCTCGTCGTCGAGGAGTACCCGCACGTGCACCAGCTGGTGTCGACGGTGACGGCCCGCCTGCGGCATCCGCTCACCGCCCTCGACGTGGTGCGGGCGACCTTCCCGGCCGGCTCGATGACCGGGGCGCCGAAGGAGAGCGCCATGCGCATCCTGCACGGCCTCGAGCGCGGCCCGCGCGGGGTGTACTCCGGCGCGTTCGGCCGCATCGGCGTCGACGGCGGCGCGGACCTGGCCATGGTCATCCGCTCGATCGTCGTGACGCCCGAGGGCGCGTCGATCGGCACCGGCGGCGGCATCACGGCGCTGTCCGACCCCGCCGAGGAGGTCGAGGAGACCCGGCTGAAGGCGCGTGCGCTGCTCGCCGTGCTGGGCGTGGACGGCGACGACGATGGGGGTCGCGGGCGGAGCGCCCGGATCGAATAGGCTGGAGGCTCGGACCGGGCGCTTCCGCGCGCCTGCGATCCCCACAGCGATCCCCCATGAATGAGAGTCACGTGGCACACGAGCACGACACCACGCCCACCCCGCCCGGCGAGGCCGACCAGTACGACTTCGCCGCGCTCCAGGAGAAGTGGCTGCCGCGCTGGGAGGCGCTCGACCCGTTCCGCGCCGGCCGGCCGGGTGACACGCGCCCGCGCAAGTACGTGCTCGACATGTTCCCGTACCCGTCGGGCGACCTGCACATGGGCCACGCCGAGGCGTTCGGCTACGGCGACACCGTCGCGCGCTACTGGCGCCAGCAGGGCTTCGACGTGCTCCACCCGATCGGGTGGGACTCCTTCGGCCTGCCCGCCGAGAACGCGGCCATCAAGCGCGGCATCGACCCGAAGCCCTGGACCTACGACAACATCGCCCAGCAGAAGGCGAGCTTCCGCACCTACGCGCCGTCGTTCGACTGGTCGCGCGAGCTGCACACGAGCGACCCCGAGTACTACAAGTGGAACCAGTGGCTGTTCCTCAAGCTGTACGAGGAGGGCATCGCCTACCGCAAGGAGGGCCAGGTCAACTGGTGCCCGAACGACCAGACCGTGCTCGCGAACGAGCAGGTCATCGACGGGCACTGCGAGCGCTGCGGCTTCGAGGTCACCAAGAAGTCGCTGACCCAGTGGTACTTCCGCGTCACCGACTACGCCGACCGCCTGCTCGACGACCTGAACCAGCTCGAGGGCCGCTGGCCGTCGAAGGTGCTGGCCATGCAGCGCAACTGGATCGGCCGCTCGACCGGCGCCGACGTCGAGTTCGAGATCGAGGGTCGCGACGAGCGCATCAGCGTCTTCACGACGCGCCCCGACACGCTGTTCGGCGCGACCTTCATGGTCGTCGCCCCCGACTCGAAGCTGGCCGCCGAGCTCGCGGCGGGCGCCGGCGCCGAGGTGCAGGCCCGCTTCGAGGCCTACCTCGCCGACGTGCAGGCCGAGACCGAGATCGACCGCCTGAGCACCGAGCGGCCGAAGACCGGCGTCTTCCTCGACCGCTACGCGGTCAACCCCGTCAACGGCGAGCGGCTGCCGATCTGGGCCGCCGACTACGTGCTGGCCGACTACGGCCACGGCGCGATCATGGCCGTGCCCGCGCACGACCAGCGCGACCTCGACTTCGCGCGCGCCTTCGACCTGCCGGTGCGGGTCGTCGTCGACACGCACGCGCCGATCACGGGCGCGATCCCGGTGATCCCGCTCGACGAGCACGGCGTGCCGATGCTGCCCGACGAGGCGCCGTCGGAGAGCCCCGCCGACACGGGCGAGGCGCTGACCGGCGACGGACGCATGATCAACTCGGGCCCGCTCGACGGCCTGAGCAAGCGCAACGCGATCCGCAAGGTCATCGACCTGCTGGAGCAGCGCGACCTCGGCCGTGCGTCGAAGAACTACCGCCTGCGCGACTGGCTCATCTCGCGCCAGCGATACTGGGGCACGCCCATCCCGATCATCCACTGCGCCGAGTGCGGCGAGGTGCCGGTGCCCGACGACCAGCTGCCCGTGACGCTGCCCGACGCCGAGGGCCTCGACCTGCGCCCCAAGGGCACCAGCCCGCTGGGCGCGGCCGACGACTGGGCGAGCGTGGCCTGCCCGAAGTGCGGCGGCGACGCCCGTCGCGACTCCGACACCATGGACACCTTCGTCGACAGCTCCTGGTACTACCTGCGGTACCTGAACGCCGACGACGACACCCGCGCGTTCGACCCCGCCGAGGCGGAGAAGTGGGCGCCCGTCGACCAGTACGTGGGCGGCGTCGAGCACGCCATCCTGCACCTGCTGTACGCCCGGTTCATCACCAAGGTGCTGTTCGACCTCGGGTACCTGAGCTTCACCGAGCCGTTCACCTCCCTGCTCAACCAGGGCATGGTGATCATGGACGGCTCGAAGATGTCGAAGTCGAAGGGCAACCTGGTCGAGTTCGCCGGCGAGCTGCGCGACCACGGCACCGACGCGCTGCGCGTCACGCTGGCGTTCGCCGGACCGCCCGAGGACGACATCGACTGGGCCGACGTCTCGCCCGTCGGCTCGGCGAAGTTCCTCGCCCGCGCGTGGCGCATCTCGGGCGAGGTCAGCTCGCCGACCGGCGTCGAGTGGAAGAGCGGCGACCGCGCCCTGCGGCGCGTCACGCACCGGTTCCTGGCGGATGCCCCGGGGCTGGTCGAGGCCTTCAAGTTCAACGTCGTCGTGGCCCGCCTCATGGAGCTGGTGAACGCCACCCGCAAGACCATCGACTCGGGCCCCGGCGCGGGCGACGCGGCGGTGCGCGAGGCCGCCGAGGTCACCGCGATGGCGCTGAACCTGTTCGCGCCCTACACGGCGGAGGACATGTGGGAGCGCCTCGGCTACGAGCCGACGGTCGCGCTGGTGCACTGGCGCAAGGCCGACCCGGCGCTGCTGGTCGAGGAGTCGGTCACGGCGGTCGTGCAGGTCGACGGCAAGGTGCGCGACCGCATCGAGGTCTCGCCGAAGATCTCCTCCGACGAGCTCGAGCAGCTCGCCCGCGCCTCGGCGGCGGTGCAGCGCTCGGTCGGCGACCGCGAGATCGCGAACGTGATCGTGCGCGCGCCGAAGCTCGTGAACATCGCCACCAGGCGCTGACGCGCCGGCTCGCTCCTCCACACCGTGGGCTCGCCCGGCACTCCCGGGTGAGACGACGGATGCCGCGGGGCGGGCGCGCGTGCGCGCCTAGCGTGCGAGCGTGCCCGAGCCCGACGACCCCGGTGCCGACCTCGCGCCGAGCGCGCGGCGCCCGCGCCTGCGCATCGGCGTGGGCGCCGCCGTGGTGCTGTTCCTGGGATCGCTCGGCGGAGCCGCCCTGCTGTCGGCGTGGTCGGGTGGCGGGGGAACGGTCGAGCTTCCCGTCGACGCGTCGCCGCTCGCCACCGAGACGGTCGTGCGGGAGGAGCAGGTGCTGCTCGTGCACGTCGCCGGTGCGGTGCGGGAGCCGGGGCTCGTGCAGCTCGCGCCGGGCGCGCGCGTCGTCGATGCAATCACTGCCGCCGGAGGCCTCGCGGAGGACGCGGCCGCCGACGCGGTGAACCTGGCGCGGCCGGTGGCCGACGGCGAGCAGCTCGTCGTGCCCGTGGTGGGGGAGGAGCCCGCATCCGCCGCGCAGCCGGGGGTGTCCGGCGATGGCCGGGTGCGCCTGAGCACGGCGGACGCGGCGACGCTCGAGACGCTGCCCGGCATCGGCCCCGCGCTGGCGCAGCGCATCATCGACTGGCGCACCGCGAACGGCGGGTTCACCGACGTCGAGCAGCTGCGGGAGGTCGCGGGCATCGGCGAGGTCACGCTCGGTCGGCTGCGCGACCTCGTCGTGCCGTGAGCGGGTTCGGTACGGGAGTCGACCTGCGCCTCGCGCTGCCGGCGGTCGCGGGCTGGCTCGCCGCGATCGTGCTCGTGGGCGCGCCGCATGCGGGGTGGTGGGTCGCCGGTGGTGCGTGGGCGCTCGGGGTCCTGTCGCCGGCCGCCGCGGCGCTCCACCGCAGACGAAGGAGATCGGTCGCGGGCGGGTCGTCGTCTGCGCGGGGCGCGTCGCCGGCCGCCGTTGCGCAGGTCGCTGCGGGCAGGGCCGGCGCGGTCCTGGTCGGCGCCGCGGTGGTGGGCCTCATCGCCGCGTCGGTCGCGAACGCGGATGCCAGGAGGTCGGCGCCGCTCGAATCGGCGCCGGGGACGATCTGGGAGCTCAGGGTCGATGGTCGGCCTGGCACGGCATACCCCGCGTTCGACGGTTCGGCGCAGGTGCGGTTCGCGGCGACGTTGGTCGCGGTGGACCCCGCCGGCGATGCGGATTCGCGGGCCGGGCTCGCGCTCGCGGTGCCCGTGCGCGTGACGGCACCCGCCGCCGATCCGACGCCGGTGTTCGGAGCACTGGTGCGGGTCGAGGTCGCGTCGGCGCGGCCCGCCGAGGCGGGCGATCGCGCCGCCCTGCTCGTGCGGGCCGCGAGCTCGCCGGAGGTCGTGAGCCTTCCGGCGTGGGCGGCCTGGGCCGGCACGCTCGGCGACGAGTTCGCCGCCGCGGCGGAGGCGCTGCCCGGTGACGGCGGTGCACTGGTGCCCGGCCTCGCGGTCGGCGACACCACGGCGGTGGGCGACGACCTCGACGCGGCCATGAAGACCAGCTCGCTGAGCCACCTCACCGCGGTCTCCGGTGCGAACTGCGCGATCGTGACGGCGGCCGGACTCGCGCTGGCCTCGCTCGCAGGCCTCGGGGGCCGCACTCGGCTGGTCGTCGCCGGTGCGGCACTTTTCGCGTTCGTCGCGATCGTCACGCCCGAGGCGAGCGTGGTGCGCGCAGCCACGATGGCGGGCGTCGTGCTGGTCGCGCTCGCACTCGGCCGTGGGGGAGGCGGCGTACCCGCGCTCTCGGTCGCGGTCGTCGGACTGCTCGCGGTCGACCCCTGGTACGCCCGCGATGCCGGCTTCGCGCTCTCGGTGCTCGCGACCGCGGGGCTGCTGCTGCTCGCCCCGCCGATCGCGCGACGATTCGCACGCATCATGCCGGTGCCCCTCGCCGAGGCGCTCGCGCTGTCGGTGGCCGCGCAGCTGGCGTGCCAGCCGGTGCTCACGCTGCTCGCACCCGCCGTGCCGGTGTTCGGCGTCGCCGCGAACCTGCTCGCCGCGCCCGCGGCGCCGGTCGCCACGGTCGTCGGCCTGCTCGCCTGCCTGGCGCTGCCGGTGCTGCCCGGCGTCGCGCACGCCCTGCTCTGGATCGCCTGGCTGCCCGCGACCTGGATCGCCGCGCTCGCCCGCACGACCGCCGCGCTCCCTGGGGCGTCGGCCGGGGTGCCCGACGGTGCGGTCGGGGTCGTGCTCGTCACCCTGGGCGTGGTGGGCGTCGTGGTCGCCTGGCTGGCCGACCGGCGCCGGGTGCGCCTGGCGGCTGCGGTCGCGGTCGCCGTTCTGCTCGGTGCCTGGGCGGGCTGGGGCTGGGTCGCCGACGGGCTGCGCACCGCGAACCGTCCCGCCGACTGGGTGCTGGCCGCGTGCGACGTCGGCCAGGGCGACGCCGTGCTCGTGCGCGCGGGCGGCGCGACCCTGCTGGTGGATACGGGTCCCGACGTCGACGCACTGAGCGGATGCCTCGGAGCGCTGCGCATCGACCACGTCGACGTGCTCGTGCTCTCGCACTTCGACGCCGACCACGTCGGGGCGACCGCCGCACTCGCCGGCCGCGTCGGGCTCGTGCTGGTCGCCGACGCCGACGACCCGCGGGAGGCCGCCGCGCTCGCGCCGCTGGGCGACACCCCGGTCGAGCGCGTCTCGGTCGGCGACGGCGGCGCCGTCGGGGGCATCCGCTGGAGCGTGGCCTGGCCGCGCGCAGGTGCGCCCGGCGGCAACGACGCGAGCGTCGTGCTGCTCGTCGACGCGGGTGGGCTGCGCACGGCGTTCCTCGGCGACCTCGGGGAACAGGCGCAGCGCGCGATGGCGACGGGTGGCCTGCCGCACGCCGACGTGGTGAAGGTCGCGCACCACGGCTCGGCCGACCAGTACGACCGGGCGTACGAGCAGCTGGGCGCGCGGGTGGGCCTCGTCAGCGTGGGTGCGGACAACGGCTACGGGCATCCGACCGACCGGGCCCTCGAGCTCGTGCGCGCGGCCGGCGGCACGCCCGTGCGCACCGACGAGTCGGGTCTCGTGCTCGTGGCGCAGCGCGACGGCGCCCCGGTGGTCTGGGTGGCGCGCGGCGCCGGAGACGCGGCCGCCGCCGTGGTCCCGGCGTGGGCGGTCGCCGGTAGACTCGGCGCCGACCCGACCGGCGGGTCGCGACGAGGAGGAACCGCGTGGCCCGCACCGCCCGATCGGCAGCCCCGAAGGCGAAGGTCGCGATTCCGCAGCTCGGCTGGCACGAGGTGCGACCCGCGCCCGTGGTGCTCGTGACCGGCCCCGAGGGCTTCCTCGCCGACCGTGCCATGCGGAAGCTCCGCGACGAGCTCCGGGCCGCGGACGCATCGCTCGAGGTGACCGACGTCGATGCGGCGTCCGCCAGCCGCGGCGAGCTGCTGACGCTCGCGAGCCCGTCGCTGTTCGGCGAGCCGCGGCTCATCCGCGTCGAGGCGGTCGAGAAGTGCAGCGACGACTTCCTCGCCGACGCGCTCGAGTACCTCGAGGCGCCGGCCGACGACACGACCCTCGTGCTCCGGCACGCCGGCGGCGCGCGGGCGCGCAAGCTGCTCGAGGCGATCCGCGGCGGCGCGGGCGGCGGCATCGAGATCGTCTGCGCCGAGTTGAAGCGCGACGCCGACCGATACGAGTTCGCCGCGCAGGAATTCCGTGCGGGCGGCCGGCGTGCGACGCCGGGCGCGGTGCGGGCGGTCGTCTCGGCGTTCGCCGACGACCTGGCCGAGCTGGCGGCGGCGATCGCGCAGCTCATGGCCGACTCCGCCGGCGAGATCACCGAGCAGACCGTCGGTCGCTACTACGGCGGCCGCGTCGAGACGACGGCGTTCGTCGTCGCCGACCAGGCGATCGCCGGCCGCCACGGCGAGGCGCTGCGCGCACTGCGCCAGGCGCTGCAGTCGGGCGCCGACCCCGTGCCCATGGTCGCCGCCGTCGCCGTGAAGCTCCGCACCATGGCGAAGGTCTCCGGCACCCGCGGCAGCTCCGCGCAGCTCGCCAAGCAGCTCGGCCTCGCGCCGTGGCAGATCGACCGGGCCAGGCGCGACCTCTCCGGCTGGGACGACGAGGGGCTCGGTACCGCGATCCAGGCGCTCGCGACCGCTGACGCGAACGTGAAGGGCGCCGGACGCGATCCCGTCTTCGCGCTCGAGCAGCTGGTCGGGGTCATCGCGCGACGCGGTCGCTGAGCGGCATCCGCCCGCCCTCGCGATGGGCGCCTGCGATGCGCGTGTGCCCCGCAGACGCGAAACGGGGCCCCTCCTGCTGGAGGAACCCCGTCTCGAACGACTGCGGCGCGACTTACAGCGCGGCGGCCTGCTTCGCGATGGCCGACTTGCGGTTCGCGGCCTGGTTCTTGTGGATGACGCCCTTGCCGGCGGCCTTGTCGAGCTTGCGGCTCGCGACCTGCACGGCCTCGACGGCCTTCTCCTTGTCGCCCGAGGCGATGGCCTCGCGCGCCTGGCGCACGGCGGTCTTCACCGAGCTCTTCACGGCCTTGTTGCGCTCGTGCGCCTTCTGGTTCGTCTTGTTGCGCTTGATCTGCGACTTGATGTTTGCCACGTACGTTCGCTTTCGTTCTGGATCGATCGGATGGAGCCGTTCGGTGGGAGGGCACCTCACGGCGATTCGTGCGGGGTGGGACCCACACGCAAGCCAACAGGCAACGATACCAGCACCGCCTGCGAGACGCCAATGCCGGACGCGTGTCGCCGGGCGCGCCGCGCATGGGAGAATCGAGCACGATGTCCCCTCGAGCCGTACACCCTCCGACGCCTGCTGCCACCGATCCGGCGCGCATCCGCAACTTCTGCATCATCGCGCACATCGACCACGGCAAGTCGACCCTCGCCGACCGCATGCTGCAGATCACCGGCATCGTCAGCGACCGCGACATGCGCGCCCAGTACCTCGACCGCATGGACATCGAGCGCGAGCGCGGCATCACCATCAAGAGCCAGGCCGTGCGCATGCCGTGGGAGGTCGACGGCACCGCCTACGCGCTGAACATGATCGACACCCCCGGGCACGTCGACTTCACCTACGAGGTCTCCCGCTCGCTCGCCGCGTGCGAGGGCGCGCTCCTGCTCGTCGACGCCGCGCAGGGCATCGAGGCGCAGACCCTCGCGAACCTCTACCTCGCACTCGAGAACGACCTCACGATCATCCCGGTGCTCAACAAGATCGACCTGCCGGCCGCCGAGCCCGACAAGTACGCGCGCGAGCTCGCCGACCTCATCGGCGGTTCGCCCGACGACGTGCTGCGCGTCTCGGGCAAGACCGGCGAGGGCGTCGAGGCGCTGCTCGACCGCGTCGTCGAGCTCATGCCCGCGCCCGAGGGCGACGCCGACGCACCCGCGCGCGCGATGATCTTCGACTCGGTCTACGACGCCTACCGCGGCGTCGTCACCTACATCCGCATGATCGACGGGCGGCTCTCGCCGCGCGAGCGCATCCAGATGATGTCGACCAAGGCGACCCACGAGCTGCTCGAGATCGGCGTGAGCGCCCCCGAGCCGAAGCCGTCGAAGGGACTCGGCGTGGGCGAGGTCGGCTACCTCATCACGGGCGTGAAGGACGTGCGCCAGTCGCGCGTCGGCGACACCGTGACCACGTCCGCGAAGCCGGCATCCGACGCCCTGCCCGGCTACACCGACCCGAAGCCCATGGTGTTCTCGGGGCTGTACCCCCTCGACGGCAGCGACTACCCCGAGCTGCGCGAGGCCCTCGACAAGCTCAAGCTGTCGGATGCCGCGCTGGTGTACGAGCCCGAGACCTCCGTGGCCCTCGGCTTCGGGTTCCGGTGCGGGTTCCTCGGCCTCCTGCACCTCGAGATCATCTCCGAGCGCCTCCGCCGCGAGTTCGGCCTCGACCTCATCGCGACCGCGCCGTCGGTGGTCTACGAGGTCACCACCGAGGACGGTCGCAACATGGAGGTCACGAACCCGAGCGAGTTCCCGACCGGCGTGAAGGTCTCCGAGGTGCGCGAGCCTGTCGTGCGCGCGGCCATCCTCGCGCCGAAGGACTACGTCGGCACCATCATGGAGCTCTGCCAGAGCCGCCGCGGCAACCTGCTCGGCATGGAGTACCTCGGCGAGGACCGGGTCGAGCTGCGCTACAGCATGCCGCTCGGCGAGATCGTGTTCGACTTCTTCGACCAGCTGAAGTCGAAGACCGCCGGCTACGCCAGCCTCGACTACGAGCCCATGGGCGACCAGGCCGCCGACCTCGTGAAGGTCGACATCCTGCTGCAGGGCGACCAGGTCGACGCGTTCAGCGCGATCGTGCACCGCGACAAGGCGTACGCGTACGGCACGCTCATGACCGGGCGCCTGCGCGAGCTCATCCCACGGCAGCAGTTCGAGGTGCCGATCCAGGCGGCCATCGGCGCGCGCATCATCGCCCGCGAGAACATCCGCGCGATCCGCAAGGACGTGCTCGCCAAGTGCTACGGCGGCGACATCACCCGCAAGCGCAAGCTCCTCGAGAAGCAGAAGGAGGGCAAGAAGCGCATGAAGATGGTCGGTCGCGTGGAGGTGCCCCAGGAGGCGTTCATCGCCGCGCTGTCGGGCGAGACCGAGACGAGCAAGAAGTAACGGATGCGACGGCAGACCTTCACCGAGCAGTCGGTCGACTACGGTGCCATCGGCGCCACGACCGACCCCGACCTCATGCGCTACCCGCCCGAGGGGTTCAAGCCGGCCGAGCACCGCATCAAGCTCGGCAGCGGTGACGAGCGCTTCGAGCGCTCGGCCGACGCGCTCATGACCTGGGGCATCCAGCGCGGTGCGCACCTGCAGGTCACCGACGTGCAGGAGGGCACCGGGGAGCAGTACCTCGGCATCGTCTACGACGACGAGGGGCACCCGCTCGAGCAGCAGCCCGCCGATCGCTCCGAGCAGCGCTTCACCGCCGACGGCACGCCCTACGTCGCCGCCGGCATGACGGCCACGATCGCCCGGCGCCGCGGCCTGCCGCGGTACCGGGCGCAGATGCTCGTCGTCTACGTCATCGACGAGCCCGACCGCGTCGGGTTCGCGTACGGCACGGTCTCGGGCGGGCCGCTGAGCGGCGAGGAGTCGTTCGTCGTCGAGCGCCGCGAGGACGACTCCGTGTGGCTCACGATCCGCGCATTCCACCGGCCCGCCGGGCCGTGGAGCCGGTTCTTCGGCGGCATCGTCCGCCGCCAGCGGCGCGAGGTCGTCCGCGACGAGCTGCGCGCGCTGCACCCCGCCGGGGCGGTCTGACACGTGGCCGGCCCGCTGCCGGTCGGCGAACCGGCGCCAGAGGACGGCCTGCTCCCGCCCGGCGCCGCCGTCGGCGCCGACGCGCGTGCGTTCGGCGTGTACCTGCACGTGCCGTTCTGCCGGGTGCGCTGCGGGTACTGCGACTTCAACACCTACACCTCCGACGAGCTGCGCGGCGCGCGTCGCACGGACTACGCCGGCCAGGCGATCGCCGAGCTCGAGGCATCCGCCCGCATCCTCGAGGCGTCGGGCGTGCCGGTGCGCCCGGCGGCGACCGTGTTCCTGGGCGGCGGCACGCCCACGATGCTGCCCGCCGACGACCTGGTCGCGATGCTCGACGCCGTGCGCCGCACGCACGGCCTCGCCGACGACGCCGAGGTCACGACCGAGGCGAACCCCGACTCGGTCGATGCCGCGTACCTCGCCAGGCTGCGCGAGGGCGGGTTCACCCGGGTGTCGTTCGGCATGCAGTCGGCGGTGCCGCACGTGCTCGCGACGCTCGAGCGCACGCACGACCCGGCCAACGTGCCGAAGGTCGTGGGCTGGGCGCGCGAGGCCGGACTCGACGTCAGCCTCGACCTCATCTACGGCACGCCGGGGGAGACGCTCGACGACTGGGGGCGCAGCCTCGACGCGGTCGTCGCGGAGTCGCCCGACCACGTGAGCGCGTACGCGCTGATCGTCGAGGCGGGCACGAAGCTCGCCCGGCAGATCCGCCGCGGCGAGGTGGGCACGGTCTCCGACGACGTGCAGGCCGACATGTACGAGCTGGCCGAACAGCGGCTGTCGGCCGCGGGCTACGGCTGGTACGAGGTGAGCAACTGGGCCCGCTCCGACGCCCACCGCTCGCGGCACAACCTCGGCTACTGGCGCGGCGACGACTGGTGGGGCATCGGCCCCGGTGCGCACAGCCACGTCGGCGGCGTGCGCTGGTGGAACGTGAAGCATCCTGCCGCGTACGCCGAGCGCATCGCGCGCGGCGTGTCGCCCGCCGCCGGCCGCGAGGTGCTCGACGAGGCCGCTCGCGAGACCGAGCGCGTGCTGCTCGGGTCTCGCATCGTCCAGGGCATCCCGGTGGCGAGCCTCTCCGAGGCCGCGCGCCGCGAGGTCGCGGGCCTCATCGCCGACGAGCTGGTGGACGCGAGAGCCGCCCTCGCCGGCGAGCTGGTGCTCACCGTGCGAGGGCGGCTGCTGGCGGATGCCGTGGTGCGCCGGATCACGGACGCATGACGCCCCTGCTCAGCTGACGAACTTGATCGACAGCGGGTAGGAGTACGGCTGGCCCTTGTTCGCGGCGACCGCGGCGATGATGCTGAACACGATGATCAGCACGTACACCGCGATGAGGATCAGGATGCCGACGAACACGATGACCAGGATCGAGCCGATGATGCCGGCGATGGTCATGGTGATCTGGAAGTTCAGCGCCGTCGCGGTGTGCTCGCGCACGAACTGGCCGCGGTCGCGTAGCACCAGGTAGCCGACGAGCGCCGGGATGAAGCCGAAGAAGATGCCGCCGATGTGGATCAGCGTCGCCCAGAGGCGCTGGTCGGCGGGGCTGAGCGGCTGCGCCGCGTCGGACGCGGGGTCCTGCGGCGGGGGCGGAGGGGTGGACTCGGACATGCACATGCTCCTCTGTGGTCGCGGTCGTGCGTCAATGCTGGCACAGCGCCGCGCCGGGCGACAGGGTGCGTTCCGGCGCGGCGCGGCCGACTACTTGATGAGGCGGATGGCGAACGGGTAGCGGTAGTGGTTGCCGTCCTTGACCTGCATGAAGGCGATGATCGAGAAGATCACGCTGACGATCCACGGCGCGTAGTTCAGGAAGCCGAGGAAGAACAGGATGCCGAACGAGATCGCGGTGAGGATGCTCGTGAGGATCCAGATGGCGACGGATGCCATGACCATCGTGATCTGGAAGTTCAGGGCCTCCTTGGCCTCGGTGTCCGTGAACGAACCGCGGTCCTTGAAGATCAGCCAGATGATGAGCGAGGGCAGGAAGCCGAGGATGCCGCCGAGGTGCGCGTAGGAGGCCCACTGGATGTCCTCGGACTGCGACAGGGGTGCGGGCGCCGCGGGCTGGGCGGCGGGCTCTGCGGACTCGGCGGGCTGCTGGGGGTCGGTCATGCGTGGTGCCTTTCCGTTCGGGTACGTTCGATGGGATGCGTCGGCAGCACGGCCCGTGAGCCGGTGGGGGATGCCTCGGATCACGCTAGTGGCGGGTGGTGCCGCGCGGCAATGCCCTCCACAGGGTGCGCCGGGGTAGTATTGGCACTCGACGTCACGGAGTGCTAAAGCGAGTCGAGCGGGAGGAGTGCGGATGGTCTCGGAGCGCAGCCTCGCGGTACTGCAGGCGATCGTGCAGGACTACGTGTCCAGCCGCGAGCCGGTCGGCTCGAAGTCGATCGTCGAGCGCCACTCGTTCGGCGTGTCCGCGGCGACCATCCGCAACGACATGGCCCTCCTCGAGGAGGAGGAGCTGATCGTCGCCCCGCACACGTCGTCGGGTCGCATCCCGACCGACAAGGGGTACCGCGTCTTCGTCGACCAGCTCGGCGAGTTCCGCCCGCTCTCGGCCGCCCAACGCCACGCCATCGAGACGTTCCTCGGCCAGTCGAGCGACCTCGACGAACTGCTCGCCCGCACCGTGCGACTGCTCGCCCAGCTCACCAACCAGCTGGCCGTCGTGCAGTACCCGTCGTTCGGCAGTGCCAAGGTGCGGCACGTGGAACTCGTGCCGGTGGGTGGCACGCGCGTGCTGTGCGTGCTCATCACCGACGCCGGGCACGTCGAGCAGCGCGTGGTCGACGCCGAGCAGGAGATCGAGGAGAGCGACCTGGCCGACGTGCGGGCGCGGCTGAACGTCGCGGTGGGCGGCATGCCGCTCGGCGACGCCGCGGAACGCCTCGCCGGCATCGACGACCTCGGCACGCCCGCGCTCGCGCGACTCGTGGGCACGGTGGCGGGCACGTTCGCCGAGCAGGCCCGGGCCCAGCGGCACGATCGCCTCGTGGTCGCCGGCGCGGCGAACCTCGTGCGCACCGAGCAGGACTTCGCGGGCAGCATCCTCGACGTGATCGAGGCGATCGAGGAGCAGGTCGTGCTGCTGAAGCTGTTCGGCGAGATGGCGGGCGACCCGCACGGCGTCGCCGTCTCGATCGGGCGCGAGAACGCCCAGTTCGGCCTCGGCGAGACCTCCGTGGTCGCCAGCGACTTCACCGCCACCGGGCGCGAGATCTCGCGCCTCGGCGTGCTCGGCCCCACCCGCATGGACTACTCGAGCAACATCGCGGCGGTGCGCGCCGTGGCGCGGTACGTCACGCGCATGCTCGGCAACGACTGACCCGGCGCCGGCACGACCGGCCGCCGCGACCGACGAAAGGAGCCACCCTCGGTGGCAGATCACTACGAAGTCCTGGGCGTCTCGCGCGACGCGAGCCCCGAGGAGATCAAGAAGGCCTACCGGCGACTCGCCCGCGAGCTGCACCCGGACGTGAACCCCGGTGCCGACGCGTCGGAGCGGTTCAAGCTCGTCACGCACGCCTACGACGTGCTGAGCGACCCCAAGCAGCGCCAGCAGTACGACATGGGCGGCCAGCAGGGCTTCGGCGGCCAGCAGGGGTTCGGCGGGTTCGGCGACATCTTCGAGACGTTCTTCGGCGGGGGCGGCGGCGCGTCCCGCGGGCCCCGATCGCGCCGCGAGCGCGGCCAGGACGCCCTGCTGCGCGTGGAGGTCGACCTCGACGAGGTCGTCTTCGGCACGCACCGCGACATCGAGGTCGACACGGCCGTGACGTGCGAGACCTGCCACGGCAGCTGCTGCCAGCCGGGCACCGCGCCGGTCACCTGCGACATCTGCCACGGTACGGGCAGCGTGCAGCGCTCGGTGCGCTCGCTGCTCGGCAACGTCATGACCTCGAGCCCCTGCGGCACCTGCCGCGGCTACGGCACCGTCATCGCGACGCCGTGCACCACCTGCCAGGGGCAGGGACGCGTGCGCGCGCGGCGCACGGTCGCGGTCGACATCCCGGCCGGCGTCGAGACCGGCCTGCGCCTGCAGATGCCGGGCAGCGGCGAGGCGGGTCCGGCCGGCGGGCCGAACGGCGACCTGTACCTCGAGATCAAGGTGCGCACGCACGACGTCTTCAGCCGCAACGGCGACGACCTGCTCTGCACCCTCGAGGTGGCGATGGCCGACGCGATCCTCGGCACCGAGACCGTCATCCCCGCCCTCGACGGCGACGTCGACATCGAGCTCCGTCCCGGCACGCAGAGCGGCGAGGTCGTCACGGTCAAGGACCGCGGCATCACGCGCCTGCGCGGCTCGGGCCGCGGCGACCTCAAGATCGGCATCCAGGTCGTCACGCCCACGAAGCTGAGCGGCAGGGAGCGCCAGCTCATCGAGCAGTTCGCGACCTCGCACAAGAAGGCCGCGCCGACCCTCACGCACTTCCAGCAGGGGCTGTTCGCCAAGCTCCGGGACCGCTTCCTGGGCTGAGATGGCGAGCCTGTTCCTGCGCGAGGAACTCGCGGCGGACCTCGGGCCGGGCGCGGAGCTCGCGCTCGACGGCGAGGAGGCGCGCCACGCCGCCACCGTGAGCCGGGTGCGCGTGGGCGAGGTGATCTCGATCGGCGACGGCCGCGGCACGGTCGTGACCGGTGCGGTCACGCGCGTCGCGCCGCGCGAGCTGGCGATCGAGGTCGCGCACGTCGTGCACCGCGACCGCCCGGAACGGGGACTCGTGCTCGTGCAGGCGCTCGCGAAGGGCGACCGCGACGAGCGCGCGGTGCAGGCGTCGACCGAACTCGGCGCGGACGCGATCGAGCCGTGGTCAGCGGCGCGGTCGGTGTCGCGCTGGGACGCGCAGAAGGCGCGCAAGGGCCGTGAGCGCTGGGCCAGCATCGCCCGCGAGGCGGCGAAGCAGTCGATCCGCGCCTGGCTGCCCGAGGTGCGCGAGCTCGTCGGCACCGCCGACCTCTGCGCGCGTGCCGCGCAGCGACGGACCCTCGTGCTCGAGCCGACCGCGGACGCCCGGCTCGTCGACGTCGAACTGGGCACGGCGGGCGACGTCGCGATCGTCGTCGGCCCCGAGGGCGGGATCGCGCCCGAGGAGCTCGAGCGGCTCGAGGCATCCGGCGCCGTCCTCGTGCGGATGGGCGCGAACGTGCTGCGGACCTCCACCGCGGGCCCCGCCGCGATCGCGTTGCTGAGCGCGCGGCTCGGCCGCTGGTGAGGCGCCCCGCGTAGGATGGGCCGCATGCCGAACGACGCCGAACCGACCGTCTTCTCACGCATCGCCGCACGCGAGATCCCGGCCGACGTGGTGGCCGAGACCGACCGGGTCATCGCCTTCCGCGACATCGCGCCGAAGGCGCCCGTGCACGTGATCGTCGCGCCCAAGACGCAGGAGCACCGCGACGTGGTCGAGCTCGCGGCAGCCGACCCCGCGCTGCTCGCCGAGGTCGTCGACGTGGCGCGCGGCGTCGCCGCGCAACTCGCCGACGGGCAGTTCCGGCTCGTCTTCAACACCGGTCCGAACGCGGGCCAGACGGTCTTCCACGTGCACGCCCACGTGCTCGCCGGCGGACTCGAGGAGGGCAGCCTTGCCGGCTGACGACGACGAGCGCGCGCCCGCGATCGACGCCCCGGGCACCGCGGAGGCGCGCCTGGCCGTCGACGGCGTCGCCATGGTGCGCCTGCTCGGCCCGCAGGACCGCCTGCTGACGACCATCGAGCGGGAGTACCCCGACGTGCAGGTGCACGTGCGCGGCAACGAGATCGCGCTGCACGGCCCGGCCACGGGCGTCGAGGCGGTGCGCCGGCTGATCGAGGAGCTCCTCCAGCTCGTGCGCAGCGGCCAGGACGTCACGCCGACCGAGGTGCGCACGTCGGCCCGCATGCTCGACGCCGACCCGGCGTCGAGCCCCTCCGAGCTGCTCGGCCAGGTCATCGTCTCCAGCCGCGGCAAGACGATCCGCCCCAAGACGGCCGGCCAGCGCGCCTACGTCGACGCCATCGACGACCACACGATCGTCTTCGGCATCGGCCCGGCCGGCACCGGCAAGACCTACCTGGCGATGGCGAAGGCCGTGCAGGCGCTGCAGCGCAAGGAGGTCAACCGCATCATCCTCACCCGGCCGGCGGTCGAGGCGGGGGAGCGGCTCGGATTCCTCCCGGGCACCCTGACCGACAAGATCGACCCCTACCTGCGGCCCCTCTACGACGCGCTCAACGAGATGATGGACCCCGAGCTGGTGCCGAAGCTGCTCGCCTCGGGCACCGTCGAGGTCGCGCCGCTGGCGTACATGCGCGGCCGCACCCTGAACGACTCGTTCGTCGTGCTCGACGAGGCGCAGAACACCACGCCCGAGCAGATGAAGATGTTCCTCACCCGCCTCGGGTTCGGCTCGCGCATGGTCGTGACCGGCGATGTCACGCAGATCGACCTCCCCGGCGGCGCGAGCGGCCTGCGCCTCGTCACCCGCATCCTGGGCGGGATCGAGGACATCCACTTCGCGAACCTCACGAGCGACGACGTCGTGCGCCACACGCTCGTCGGCCGCATCGTCGACGCCTACACCGAGTACGACCAGACGAAGCAGGCGCAGCGGTTCGAGCGCGAGCAGGCGCGCGAGTTCGCCAACCGCGCCGACCGCCGCGCCAACCGGCCCGGACCACGCGACCACCTGCCCCCGCGGAGGAGCACCTCGTGAGCATCGAGATCAACAACGAGTCGGGCGTCGAGGTCGACGAGGAGGCCCTGCAGCGCCTCGTCGTGTTCGCGCTCGACGCGCTGCACGTGCACGCCGACGCGGAGCTGGCGATCGTGCTCGTCGACGAGGGCGCCATGGAGCAGTTGCACGTGCAGTGGATGGACGAGCCCGGCCCGACCGACGTGCTGAGCTTCCCCATGGACGAGCTGCGCCCGGGCACGGAGGACGCCATGAGCCCGCCCGGGCTCCTCGGCGACATCGTGCTGTGTCCGCAGGTCGCCGCCGCCCAGGCGCAGTCGGCCGGCCACGGGCTGCTCGACGAACTCCAGCTCCTCACCGCGCACGGCCTGCTCCACCTCCTCGGCTTCGACCACGCCGAGCCCGAGGAGGAGAAGGAGATGTTCGGCATCCAGCGCGACATCCTCGTCGGCTTCGCGATGCAGGAACGGCGCCGCTGAACATGGAACCCTGGCTGCTCGGCGGCGCGGCATTCGTGCTCGTCGCCTTCGGTGGACTGCTGGCCGCCGTCGACTCCGCGATCACCTCGACCTCCCGCAACGACATCGTCGAACTCGCCGACGAGGCGCGGGCGCGCCGCTCGCTGCTCGCGATCGCGCACGACACGGGTCCGCACCTGAACGCGCTGAACTTCCTGCGCATCTCCGCGGAGATGACCGCGGCCGTGCTCGTGACGCTCGCGTTCGCGAGCGTCTTCGACAACTTCTGGCTGGTGCTGCTCTGCTCGGCGGTGCTGATGTCGGCCGTCTCGTTCGTGCTCGTGGGGGTCAGCCCGCGCAGCGTCGGCCGGGCCCACGCCGACACCGTGCTCCGGCTCGCCGCCCCGATCGTGCGCGGGTCGCGCGTGCTGCTCGGCCCGCTCGCCGACGGGCTCGTCCGGCTGGGCAACATCGTGACCCCGGGCCGTACCCGGCTGGGAGGCGTCGACTCCGAGGAGCAGCTGCTCAGCATGGTCGACGAGGCCGCCGAGCACGCGGTGCTCGAGGAGGACGACCGCGAGCTCATCCACTCGATCTTCGAGTTCAACGAGACGGTCGTGCGGGCGATCATGATCCCGCGCACCGACATGATCACGATCGAGGCCGACGCGCACCTCACCCAGGCGATGGCGCTGTTCCACTCGACCGGCGTCTCGCGCATCCCGGTGATCCGCGACGACGTCGACGACGTCGTCGGCGTGCTCTACCTGCGCGACCTGTCGCGGCTCGGCTTCGAGCGCCCGCTCGACGCGGACGCGCTGGAGATCGCCGAGATCGCGCGACCGGCGGCGTTCGTGCCCGAGTCGATGAAGGCGGATGCCCTGCTGCGCCAGATGCAGGTCGAGTCGAACCACCTCGCCATGATCGTGGACGAGTACGGCGGCATCGCCGGGCTCGTCACGATGGAGGACCTCATCGAGGAGCTCGTCGGCGACATCTCCGACGAGTACGACCGCGAGGTCGTCGAGGTCGAGGAGCTCGATGGCGGCCGCTACCGCGTGAGCGCGCGTCTGCCCGTCGACGAGTTCGGCGACCTGTTCGGCATCGAACTCGACGACGAGGACGTCGACTCGGTGGGCGGCCTGTTCGCCAAGGTGCTCGGCCGGCTGCCCGTGCTCGGCGAGCAGGCGACGCTCAGCGGCCTGGTCATGGTGGCCGACCGCACCGAGGGGCGGCGCAAGCGCCTCAGCACCGTGATCGCCTGGCGCGACCAGGCGCTCATCGACGCGCAGAGCGCGTTCGAGGGCGCCGACGACGAACGGAGGAACGGACGTGGCTGACACCGAGGAGCCCACGCCCTATCGGGCGGGATTCGTCTCGATCGTGGGACGGCCGAACGTGGGCAAGTCGACGCTCACCAACGCGCTCGTCGGCGAGAAGGTCGCGATCACGAGCTCGAAGCCGCAGACCACCCGCCGGGCGATCCGCGGCATCGTGCACCGGCCGCAGGGCCAGCTGATCCTGGTCGACACCCCGGGGGTGCACCGCCCGCGCACGCTGCTCGGAGAGCGCCTCAACTCGCTCGTGCAGGAGACCCTCGGCGATGTCGACGTGATCGCGATGTGCTTCCCCGCCGACGAGGCCATCGGCCCGGGCGACCGGTTCATCAACACCCAGCTCGACGACTACCCGCGGGCGCGCAAGGTCGCGATCGTGACGAAGACGGATGCCACGTCGAAGGCGAAGGTCGCCGAGCAGCTGCTCGCCGTGTCCGACCTCCGCGAGTGGGAGCTCATCGTGCCGGTGTCCGCGCCGAAGGGGGAGCAGCTCGACGTGCTCGTCGACGAGCTCATCGCGATGCTGCCGGAGTCGGCCCAGCCGCTCTACCCGGCCGATGCGCTCACCGACGAGGAGACCGTCGAGCGCATCGCCGAGTACGTGCGCGAGGCGGCGCTCGAGGGCGTCTCCGACGAACTGCCGCACTCGATCGCGGTGACCGTCGACGACATGATCGAGCGCGAGGACGGCTCGCTCATCGACGTGTACGCCAACCTCTACGTCGAGCGCGAGAGCCAGAAGGGCATCATCATCGGCAAGGGCGGGTCGCGCCTGAAGGCCGTGGGCGCCACCGCGCGCGCCCAGATCGAGCCGCTGCTCGGGCGACGCGTCTTCCTGTCCCTGCGCGTGAAGGTCGCGAAGGACTGGCAGCGCGACCCGAAGCAGCTCGGCCGCCTGGGCTTCTGACCGGATGCCACGGGGTCGCGTCGGCTCAGGGGCATCCGCTCGCTCTGGACACGGCCCGCACGGCTGGTGGTACCCTTGAGCCGTGCTCCATGGCCTGCTTCTCCTTAGCTGCCGCGACGAGTCCTAGTTCTCAGGCCTCACTCGTCGCGGAGTTCGTCGTCGGCTGACCACCCGAAGCGAGAAGCGAGACCCACATGAAGAACACCCAGCGCCCCACCGCGATGCCGGTGCACCGCTACCGTCCGTACCACGAGCAGATCCGCGTGGACCTGCCCGACCGCACCTGGCCCGCCAAGCGCATCGAGAAGGCCCCGCGCTGGTGCGCGGTCGACCTGCGCGACGGCAACCAGGCCCTCATCGACCCGATGAGCCCCGAGCGCAAGCGCATCATGTTCGACCTGCTCGTGCGCATGGGCTACAAGGAGATCGAGGTCGGGTTCCCGAGCGCCAGCCAGACCGACTTCGACTTCGTGCGCAGCCTCATCGAGGAGGACGCGATTCCCGCCGACGTCACCATCCAGGTGCTGACGCAGGCGCGCGACCACCTCATCGAGCGCACCTACGAGTCGATCCGCGGCGCGAAGCAGGCGATCGTGCACCTGTACAACTCGACCAGCGTGCTGCAGCGCGAGGTCGTGTTCCGCACCGACCGGCAGGGCATCATCGACATCGCCCTGGCCGGTGCGCGCAAGTGCCGCGAGATGGAGGCCACGGTACCCGGCACCGAGGTCTACTACGAGTACTCGCCCGAGAGCTACACGGGCACCGAGCTCGAGTTCGCCGTCGACGTCTGCAACCGGGTGCTCGAGGTCTTCGAGCCGACCGCCGAGCGCAACGTCATCATCAACCTGCCGGCCACCGTCGAGATGGCCACGCCCAACGTCTACGCCGACTCCATCGAGTGGATGAGCCGCAACCTGGCCTTCCGCGAGCACGTGATCCTGTCGCTGCACCCGCACAACGACCGCGGCACGGCGATCGCTGCAGCCGAGCTCGGCTACATGGCCGGGGCGGACCGCATCGAGGGGTGCCTCTTCGGCAACGGCGAGCGCACGGGCAACGTCGACCTGGTGGCGCTGGGCATGAACTTGTTCACCCAGGGCATCGACCCGCAGATCGACTTCTCCGACATGGACGAGATCAAGCGCACCGCCGAGTACTGCAACCAGCTGGCCGTGCACGAGCGCAGCCCGTGGGCCGGCGACCTCGTCTACACCGCGTTCAGCGGCTCGCACCAGGACGCCATCAAGAAGGGCTTCGAGGCCATGGACGCGCACGCCGCCGAGGTGGGCGTCGGGGTCGACGACCTGCACTGGGCGGTGCCGTACCTGCCGGTCGACCCGAAGGACATCGGTCGCAGCTACGAGGCCGTGATCCGCGTGAACTCGCAGTCGGGCAAGGGCGGCGTCGCGTACCTGCTGAAGACCGACCACGCGCTGGAGCTGCCGCGCCGCCTGCAGATCGAGTTCTCGGGCGTCGTGCAGGCCAAGACCGACGCCGAGGGCGGCGAGGTCACGAGCGAGGAGATCTGGTCGATCTTCACCGACGAGTACCTGCCCGCGCCGCAGGAGCGCCCCGACGACAAGTGGGGCCGCTACGAACTGCTCTCGATGCGCAGCGAGTCCGACCTGTCGGGCGAGGTGCGCGTGCGCGTCGGCCTGCGCGACGGCGACGAGCGGGTCGACGCCGACGGGTCGGGCAACGGACCTGTCGCGGCGTTCCTCTCGGTGCTCGGCGCCGAGGGCGTCGACGTGCGGGTGCTCGACTACGCCGAACACGCCCTGTCGGCGGGCGGCGACGCGCTGGCGGCGGCGTACGTCGAGGCGCAGGTCGACGGCCGCACCCTCTGGGGCGTCGGCATCGACGGCGACATCTCGACGGCGTCGCTGAAGGCCGTGGTCTCGGCCGTGAACCGCGCGCTGCGCACGAACGTGGCCGAGCAGGCCGAGGCCGAGCCCGCGCTGGTCTGACGCCGGACGGTTCCCGCCGGGGACGTGACGCGCTCCCGGCGGGAACCGACCGCGCGCGGCTGCGGCACGCGCCCGACGGGCCGCCCGCGCGCGCACCGATGACGCCGGCAGCGGCGATACTGGTGTGGTGCCGGTCTACCGAGATGAGGGGGTCGTCCTCCGCACCCACAAGCTGGGCGAGGCCGACCGCATCGTGACGCTGCTGACCCGGCGCCACGGCAAGGTGCGCGCCGTCGCGCGCGGCGTGCGGCGCACCGCCTCGAAGTTCGGCTCCCGGCTCGAGCCGTTCATGGTCGCCGACCTGCAGTTCTACGAGGGGCGCACGCTCGACGTCATCACGCAGGCCGAGTCGCTCGGCGCGTACGGTGCTCCCATCGCGGCCGACTACGGCAGCTACACCGCCGCGAACGTCATGGTCGAGACGGCCGACCGCCTGAGCGAGTCCGAGGCGTCGACCCCGCAGTACCTGCTGCTCGTCGGCGCGCTGCGCTCGCTGTCCAGGCGCGAGCACGGGGCATCCGCCACCCTCGACTCCTACCTGCTGCGCGCGCTGTCGATCGCGGGCTGGGCACCGAGCTTCGCCGACTGCGCCCGCTGCGGGCGGCCCGGCCCGCACACCGCCGTCGTGGTGCAGGTCGGCGGCGTGGTCTGCGACGACGACGCCCCGCCCGGTGCGCCCCGCCTCAGCGCCGAGACGATCGCCCTGCTCGGCGCCCTGCTCGAGGGCGACTGGGCGCATGCGGATGCCGCCGACGAGCGTCTCCGCTCCCAGGCCAGCGGCATCGTCGCCGCCTACACCCAGTGGCACCTCGAGCGCGGCCTGCGCTCGCTGCCGCACGTCAGCCGCGAACCGGAGCACACGTGAGTCCCAAGCCGTACACCCACAAGGACGCGGTGCCGTACCGCCCGATCGACTGGACGGGCCTCGAGCCGCCCGCGTTCCCCCGGGGCGGCGTGCCCGCGCACGTCGCGATCGTCATGGACGGCAACGGCCGCTGGGCGAACCGCAAGGGCCTCACCCGCATCGAGGGCCACAAGGCGGGGGAGGAGGTGCTGCTCGACGTGGTCGCCGGCGCGATCCAGGCGGGCGTGCAGCACCTCTCGGTGTACGCGTTCTCGACCGAGAACTGGAAGCGCTCGCCCGACGAGGTGCGCTTCCTCATGGGCTACAACCGCGACGTGCTGCACCGCCGGCGCGACCAGCTCAACGAGTGGAACGTGCGCATCCGCTGGGCCGGGCGGAAGCCGCGCCTCTGGAAGTCGGTCGTCGACGAGCTGCAGTATGCCGAGCAGCTGACGGCAGGCAACACGGGCCTGCACTTCACGATGTGCGTGAACTACGGCGGGCGCAACGAGCTCGTCGACGCGGTGCGCTCGATCGCCGACGACGTTGCGGCAGGCATCATCCGCCCCTCTGCGGTGAGCGAGAAGCTCATCGCCAGGCGGCTGTACGTGCCCGACATGCCCGACGTCGACCTGTTCGTGCGCTCGTCGGGCGAGCAGCGCACCTCGAACTTCCTGCTCTGGCAGTCGGCGTACGCCGAGATGGTGTTCCTCGACACGCTCTGGCCCGACTTCTCGCGCGTCGACCTCTGGCAGGCGATCGAGCTCTACGCGAGCCGCAACCGCCGCTTCGGCGGGGCGGTCGACACGCCCGACGCGAAGTAGGGCGGTCTCCCGCGACCTGCCCGATCGATGCGAGGGAATGGATCGCGGGCCGCATCCGTTGGTCCCCAGCGTGACTTCCCCCATCAAGATCGACATCTGGTCCGACATCGCCTGCCCGTGGTGCTACATCGGCAAGCGCCACCTCGAGCAGGGCGTCGCCGCGCTCGGCGACGACGCGCCCGAGGTCGACATCACGTACCACTCGTTCGAGCTGTCGCCCGACACCCCGGTCGACTTCGAGGGCAGCGCTGCCGACTTCCTCGCCGGCCACAAGGGGCTGCCGGTGCAGCAGGTGCAGGGCATGATCGACCGCGTCGTGGGCATCGCCGCCGACGCGGGCCTCGCGTACGACTACGACGCGCTCCAGCACACCAAGACCCTCAAGGCGCACGAGCTGCTGCACTTCGCGAAGGAGCAGGGCCTGCAGCTCGAGCTCAAGGAGCGGCTGCTCCAGGCGTACTTCGTCGACGGCCGCCACGTCGGTCGCGTCGACGAGCTCGTCGCGATCGGCGCCGAGGTCGGCCTCGATGCGGATGCCGCGCGCGAGGCGCTCGACTCGGGCCGCTTCGCCGCCGCCGTGCAGGCCGACATCGCGCAGGCCGGCGCCTACGGCATCCAGGGCGTGCCGTTCTTCGTCATCGACGGCAAGTACGGCGTCTCGGGTGCCCAGCCCGCCCAGGTCTTCTCGCAGGTGCTCAGCCAGGTCGCCGGCGAGCGCGAGGCCGCCGCGTGAGCGGCGAGCAGGCGGATGCCCCCGCGCAGGCGGATGTCCCTGCGCTGACGGATGCCCCCGCCCCGGCCCCGTTCGCCATGATCGCGGGCGACCCGTCGGCCGCCGTCTGCGAGGGCGACGCCTGCCTCATCCCCGGATTCGAGCCCGCCGGGTCACTGACCGATCACTGACGCGTACCGGGATGCGGAGAATCGCCTCGACACGCCGCAGCTTCCCGGCGTATCGGCCGAAATCTCCTCTGTTTCGTACGGAGCAGACGGATCGACCGACGGCATCCGACCGTTCGCGCGGTGAACCGGTCTACTCGGGCTCGCTGATGTCGGCGACGGTCGCGTCGAGCGCAGCGACGAGCGCGTCGGCGTCGACGAACAGGCTGCGGCCGTGCTCGCCCGCACCCATCGAGACCCGGCGGCCGGCGATCGCGGCGTCCGCGACGACCGGCCACGCCGTGTGCGAGCCGAGCGGGGTGATCGTGCCGCGCTCGTAGCCGGTCGCGGCGAGCGCGAGCGACGCCTCGGGCAGCCGCAGCTTGTTGACCCCGAGCAGGGCGCGCAGCTTCGGCCAGGAGATCTTGCGCCCGCCGGGCACCAGCGCGAAGACGTAGGTGTCGTCGCTGCGCTTGACCACGAGCGACTTCACGATGTCGCCGGGCGCGATGCCGAGCAGCGCGGCGGCCTCCTCGAGGCTCCGCGCCGCGGGGCGCTCGATCACCTCGATCTCGAGCCCGCGTTCGGCGGCGTCGGCGCGCACGCGCGCGACGCCGGTGAGCCCCTCGAATCGTGGCATCCGCGTCCTCCCCGCTGTCGATCTGCCCGAATCCTACGTGCCGACCACGCGTCCCGGACCGGAACGCCCGCGTCGTCTGGGAGAATCGAAGGCGATGCCAACGACCACCGCCCCCGCACGCCCGCTCTCGATCGGCCCGATCGAGCTCGAGGTGCCCGTCGTGCTCGCACCCATGGCGGGCATCACGAACACGGCGTTCCGCCGCCTCTGCCGCGAGTACGGCGCGGGCCTGTACGTCAGCGAGATGATCACGAGCCGCGCGCTCGTCGAGCGCACGCCCGAGTCGATGCGCCTCATCCGCCACCACGAGTCGGAGACGCCCCGGTCGATCCAGCTCTACGGCGTCGACCCGAAGACCGTCGCCGAAGCCGTGACGATGCTCGTCGCGGAGGACCGCGCCGACCACATCGACCTGAACTTCGGATGCCCCGTGCCCAAGGTCACCCGCAAGGGCGGCGGCGCGGCGCTGCCGTGGAAGACCGACCTGTTCCGCGCGATCGTCGAGGGCGCGACCCGCGCCGCGGGCGACGTCCCGCTCACGATCAAGATGCGCAAGGGCATCGACGGCGACCACCTCACCTACCTGGAGGCCGGGCGCATCGCGGAGGGCGCCGGCGTGGCATCCGTCGCCCTGCATGCCCGCACGGCGAGCGAGTTCTACTCGGGGACCGCCGACTGGTCGGCGATCGCGAAGCTCAAGGAGACCGTCACGAGCGTGCCGGTGCTCGGCAACGGCGACATCTGGTCGGCCGACGACGCGCTGCGCATGGTCGACGAGACCGGTTGCGACGGTGTCGTGGTGGGGCGCGGATGCCTCGGGCGCCCGTGGCTCTTCGGCGACCTGGCCTCGGCGTTCCGCGGCGGGCACCGGAAGGCCGAGCCGACGCTCGGCGAGGTCGCCACGGCGTTCCGCCGGCACGCCGAGCTGCTCGCGGAGTTCTTCGAGTCGGAGGAGCGCGGCTGCCGCGACATCCGCAAGCACGTGGCCTGGTACTTCAAGGGGTACCCGGTGGGCGGCGAGCTGCGGGCGAAGCTCGCGACCGTGGAGTCGCTCGCCCAGCTCGACGAGCTGCTCGGCACGCTCGACGCCGACACCCCGTACCCCGGCGAGGGCGCCGAGGGGCCGCGCGGCCGCGCCGGCACCCCGAAGCGGCCCGCGCTGCCCGACGGGTGGCTCGACTCCCGCGAGCTCGTGGGCGACGACCGGGCGCGCCTCGTCGACGCCGAACTCGACACGAGCGGCGGGTAGGCGTGCGCGATCGACTCTTCGGCGGATACGACGACGCCGACACCGAACGGCGCCATCCGGAGGAGCAGTACAGCCGCCGGGGCGACTTCGAGCGCGACCGCGCGCGGCTGCTGCACTCGAGCTCGCTGCGGCGCCTCGCGGCGAAGACGCAGGTGCTGAGCCCCACGCTCGGCCTCGACTTCGCCCGCAACCGCCTCACCCACTCGCTCGAGGTCGCGCAGGTCGGCCGCGAGATCGGCGCGAGCCTCGGCCTGTCGCCCGACGTGGTCGACACCGCGTGCCTCGCGCACGACCTCGGGCATCCGCCGTTCGGCCACAACGGCGAGCAGGGCCTGAACGACTGGGCGGCCGAGATCGGCGGCTTCGAGGGCAACGCGCAGACGCTGCGCATCCTCACCCGGCTGGAGCCGAAGGTGTTCGGCGACGACGGGCAGCCGTTCGGCCTGAACCTCACCCGCGCGAGCCTCGACGCCAGCTGCAAGTACCCGTGGCCGGCGTCGGGGTCGGTCGCCGACCCGAGCGGGCGCGAGAAGTTCGGCTTCTACGCCGACGACGCCGACGTGTTCGAGTGGCTCCGCCGCGGTGCACCCGAGCGGCGGCTCTGCATCGAGGCGCAGGTCATGGACCTCTCCGACGACATCGCCTACTCGGTGCACGACTTCGAGGACGCGATCGTGAACGGCTTCATCGACGTCGCCGCGCTCGACGCGCGTGCCGACCACGATGCGCTCATCGCGTCGATGGGCGACTGGATGGGCGGGTCGGTCTCGGCCGACGAGCTCGCCGAGGCGTTCGACCGGCTGTCGGCCATGGAGCTCTGGCCGCACGAGTGGACGGGCTCGCGCCTCGAGCAGGGCCGGCTGAAGAACTTCGCCAGCCAGGTCATCGGCCGGTTCGCGAACGTGGCGACGGATGCCACTCGCGCGGCGTTCCCCATGGCGAGCCTCATCCGGTTCGACGCCGACGTCGTGGTGCCCCGCGAGATCCAGGCGGAGATCGCCGTCATGAAGGGCATCGTGGCCACCTACGTGATGGCGACGAACAGCCGCCAGCCGGTGTACGTGCAGCAGCGCCGCATCCTCGCCGACCTCGCCGACCACCTGCTCGCGACCGGCGCGCAGCACCTCGACCCCGGCTTCGCCGCCGACTGGCGCGCGGCGGGCGACGACGCGGCCCGGAAGCGCGTCATCGTCGACCAGGTCGCGAGCCTCACCGACCAGTCGGCGCTCGCCTGGTACGAGCGGCTCGTGCAGCGGTGAGGTCCTCCACAGGACGCACGGTGGGCGGATGCCCCGGGTGGGGCCTCCGCGCCCGGCGCGCTGACTAGGATCGAACCCATGGCGGGCCGCATTCGACAGAGCGATGTCGAGGAAGTGAAGGCCCGCACCAACATCGCCGACATCGTGGGCGAGCACGTGAGCCTGAAGTCGGCGGGCGTGGGGTCGATGAAGGGGCTCTGCCCGTTCCACGACGAGCGCAGCCCGAGCTTCCACGTGCGTCCCCAGCTCGGCTACTACCACTGCTTCGGCTGCGGCGAATCGGGCGACGTGTACACGTTCCTGCAGAGGATGGACCACCTCACGTTCACCGAGGCGGTCGAGCGGCTCGCCGGGCGCATCGCGTTCGAGCTGCACTACGAGGACGGCGGGCGGGCCGAGGAGCACGGCAACCGCGCGCGGCTCCTCGCCGCGAACCAGGCGGCGGCCGAGTTCTTCGTCGAGCGCCTCGGCGCCCCCGACGCCGACCCGGGCCGCCGCTTCCTCGGCCAGCGCGGCTTCGATTCCGAGGCCGCGCGGCGGTTCGGCGTCGGCTACGCCCCGAAGAGCTGGGACGCGCTGCTGACGCACCTGCGCGGCCGCGGGTTCCGCGACGACGAGATCTCCGCGGCCGGGCTCGTCTCCAGCGGTGACCGCGGGGTCTACGACCGATTCCGCGGGCGCCTCGTGTGGCCGATCCGCGACATCACCGGGCAGACCGTGGGCTTCGGCGCCCGCCGCCTGCTCGACGACGACAAGGGCCCGAAGTACCTCAACACCCCCGAGACGCCCGTGTACCACAAGGCGCAGGTGCTGTACGGGCTCGACCTCGCCAAGCGCGACATCTCGCGCGGGCGCCAGGTCGTCGTCGTCGAGGGGTACACCGACGTGATGGCGTGCCACCTCGCGGGCGTCACGACCGCGGTCGCGACCTGCGGCACGGCGTTCGGGCCCGATCACATCACCGTGCTGCGGCGCGTGCTCGGCGACGACAGCGGCCTCGGCGAGGTCGTGTTCACGTTCGACCCCGACGCGGCGGGCCAGAAGGCGGCGATGCGCGCCTTCGGCGAGGAGAAGCGCTTCGCCGCGCAGACCTTCGTCGCCGTCGCTCCCGAGGGGCTCGACCCGTGCGACCTGCGCCTGGAGCGCGGCGACGCGGCCGTGCGCGGGCTCATCGAGCGCAAGACGCCGATGTTCGAGTTCGTGATCCGCCACACGCTCGCCCAGTACGACCTCGAGACCGTCGAGGGTCGCGTCGCGGCGCTGCGGGCGGCGGCGCCGGTGGTCGCCGAGATCCGCGATCCGTCGCTGCGACCCGGCTACGCGCGCGAGCTCGCCCGCATGCTGGGCACCGACCTCGGGGAGGTGCAGCGCGCGGTGCAGGCCGCGGGTCGCGGGGGAGCGGCCGCGCGGGCGACCTCCGGCGGCCGCGAGGCGCGCCAGGCGGCCGCGCACGAGCCGGCGGCGACGGATGCGGCGCCCGAGCGCCCGTTCTCGATCGCCGACCTGCCGCCCGACCCGGCCACGCGCCTCGAGCGCGACGCCCTGCAGGCGGTGCTGCAGCATCCCGACCAGGTCGGCGACGACCTCCTCCGCCAGGCCGTGGACTGCCGATTCGGTAACCAGGCGCTGGCGACCGTGCGCGACGGCGTCTCCGCCGCATTCGCCGCCGGCGGTGCGCGCGACCTCGTGGCGCGCGTGGTCGCCGAGGTGCCGCCCACGTTCGCGGGCCTCGTGCACCAGCTCGCCGTCGCACCCATCCCCGAGCGCAGCGAGCGCGAGCTCGCGGTGTACGTGCGCGGCGTCGTGACGTCGCTCGTCGACCGCGAGCTGCTGCGGCAGAAGGCCGAGCTGCTGGGCCGCCTGCAGCGCACGGATGCGACCGATCGCGAGGCGTACGCGTCGGTGCAGCGCGCGCTCGTGGCGGTCGAGGCCGACCGGCGCACGCTCCGGCAGGAGTAGCGGCACGGCCCGTGCGGGCGCGCGCCCCGGGCGCCCGCCGCGCGCCCGCGCAGCATCCGCTCGGGCGCTTCGGAGCGTTCGCCCAGCCGCACGCCCGCCGCGACTGGGTAGTGTGGCGAGTGGGGGAAACGTTCGCGACGGCTGTTCGTCGCGCCCTCCGCACGCAGGAGGAGGCACGCACCCATGTCCACTGCACTCGCCACACTCCGGCGCGGCGGCGTGATCGCCGCGGGCGCCGTGGCCGCGCTCGTCCTCGCCGGGTGCACCGGCGGCACCGACGACACCGACGCCGAGGCCGTGCTCACGATCGGCACGACCGAGCAGGTCACGAGCATCGACCCGGCCGGCTCGTACGACAACGGCTCGTACCAGGTGATGAACCAGGTCTACCCGTTCCTCATGAACTCGCCGTACGGCAGCCCCGAGGTCGAGCCCGACATCGCCGAGTCCGCCGAGTTCACGTCGCCGACCGAGTACACGGTGACGCTCAAGGAGGGCCTGACGTTCGCCAACGGCGACGACCTGACGGCCTCCGACGTGAAGTTCTCCTTCGACCGCCAGCTCGCGATCGCCGATCCTGCCGGGCCCTCGTCGCTGCTCTACAACCTGGCCTCGGTCGAGGCGCCCGACGACCTCACCGTCGTGTTCACCCTCCTCACCGAGGACGATCAGGTCTTCCCGTACATCCTTTCCAGCCCCGCCGGCCCGATCGTCGACGAGGAGGTGTTCGCCGCCGACGCGGTGACGTCGGATGCGGACATCGTGGCGGCGGAGCCGTTCGCGGGCCAGTACACGATCGAGGCGTTCGAGCCGGGCACGACGATCTCGTATCGCGCGAACCCCGACTACGCGGGGCTGCTCGGGCCCGCGGCGACCGATGCGGTCGAGGTGCGGTACTACGACGACGCCGCGAACCTGCGGCTCGACGTCGAGGAGGGGAACATCGACGTGGCCCACCGCACGCTGTCGCCCGCCGACATCGCCGAACTGCGCGACGACCCCGAGGTGCAGGTGGTCGAGGGGCCGGGCGGCGAGATCCGGTTCCTCGTCTTCAACCTCGACACCATGCCGTACGGCGCCGCCACCGAGGAGGCGGATGCCGACCGCGCCCTCGCGGTGCGCGGGGCGGTCGCCGACCTCATCGACCGCGAGGCACTCTCGGAGGACGTCTACCTCGGCAGCTTCACGCCGCTCCAGGGCTACGTGCCGACGGGGCTGCCCGGGGCGGGCGAGCCGCTGCTGGAGCGCTACGGCGACGGCGCGGGAGGCCCCGATCCGGACGCCGCCGCGGCACGGCTCGACGACGCCGGCGTCGACACGCCGGTCGTACTCGACCTCCAGTACGTCACCGACCGCTACGGGCCCGACTCGGAGGCGGAGTTCACGGCGATCGCCGACCAGCTCGAGGCGAGCGGATTGTTCGGCGTGACCCTCGAGGGCACCGACTGGGAGACGTTCGGCGCGCAGCGGGCGGAGGACGCGTACCCGGCGTACCAGCTCGGCTGGTTCCCCGACTACCCCGACCCCGACACGTACCTCACGCCGTTCTTCCTGCCCGACGGGTACCTCGACAACCACTACGAGGACGACGAGGTGACCCGGCTGATCATCGCGCAGGCGACCGAGCCCGACGCGGACGCGCGCGTCGCGACGATCGAGGAGATCCAGGACCTCGTCGCCGACGACCTGCCGTCGCTGCCGGTGCTCCAGGGCACCCAGGCGGTCGTCGCGGGCACCGACGTGACCGGGCTCGCCGACACCGTCGACGCGTCGCTGAAGTTCCAGTACGGCGCGCTGGCGAAGAACTGACGGGATCGGCCGGCCCCGTGGCGTTGCGACGTGGAGTTTCCCCCCGAATTGGGGGAGGCTTGTCGTCGTGACCCACGGAGCAGCCCACGGATTCCCCATCAGCGCGAGCGACCTCACGATCGAGTACCCGCCGCACGGGGCGAGCCCGGCGCACGTCGCCGTGCGAGGCTTCACGCTCGACGTCGCGCCC
The DNA here is from genome assembly GCF_040496035.1 of Agromyces sp. SYSU T00194. NCBI lineage: Bacteria > Bacillati > Actinomycetota > Actinomycetes > Micrococcales > Microbacteriaceae > Agromyces > Agromyces chitinivorans. The sequence continues at coordinate 165,665 of NZ_JBEPJZ010000002.1, forward strand.
GGCGAGGTCGTGGGCCTGCTCGGCGCGGCCGGCTCCGGCAAGAGCACCGTGGCGAACGTGCTCGCCGGCGACCACCTGCACGACGCGCATCGCGCCTCGCCCGTCATCACGGGCGGCGAGGCCACCGTGCTCGGCTACCGCATGCGCGGCCTCAGCCGCCGCAGGGCGACGCAGCTGATGTTCGACGTCGGCCACCTCGCCCAGGACGGATCGTCGCTGCTCACCCCCGATCGCACCGTCGCCGAGAACGTCGGCGAGCCGGTGCTGCTGCGCGACCGGCGCTACAGCCGGCGCGCCCTCACGGCGCGCGTCGCGGCCATGGTCGACGCCGTCCGCCTCCCGCTCGACGTGATGCCCAAGTTCCCGTACGAGCTCTCGAGCGGCCAGCGCCAGCGCGTGGCCCTCGCCCGTGCGCTCATCCTCGAGCCCACCCTGCTCATCGCCGACGACCCGACCGCGGGCATCGACGTGACCGTGCGCGACGCCGTCGTCGACCTGATCGGCGAGATCCAGCGGGAGCGCGCGTTCACGGCGCTGATCGTGAGCCACGACCTCGCGGTGCTCGACCGCATCGCCGACCGCATCGCCGTGCTGGACCACGGCGAGATGGTCGCGCTGGGCACGCTCGAGGAGGTGCTCGACGACCCGATCCACCCGTACGTCAAGCGCCTCTCGGAGGCGTACTTCCGCGACATCCCGGAGGAGCTGCTCGACGACGCGACCGCCTGAGCGTCCGCCCGGCCCCGATTGGGAAACCCGGGGTCGCGTTTGCTACAGTATCTGAGGCCCTCGCGCGATCCTCCATAGCTCAATTGGCAGAGCAATCGGCTGTTAACCGATAGGTTCTTGGTTCGAGTCCAAGTGGAGGAGCCAGTTGAACGCCCTCTCGACTCCGGTCGCGGGGGCGTTCTCCCGTTCCGGGCGGGCGACCCGGGCACCGATAGTCTGCTGCAGACGACGGATGCCTCGGGGGAGGGCTGCACGTGACGGGTGACCTGCTGCTGGTGCTCGCGCTGCTCGCCGCCGCGATCGCGATGTTCGCCGTCGGCCGGCCGCGCATGGACGTGGTCGCCGTTCTGGTCGTCGTCGCCCTGCCGCTGACGGGCGTGCTCACCGTGCCGGAGACGCTCGCCGGCTTCGCCGACCCGAACGTCATCCTCATCGCGGCGCTGTTCGTGGTCGGCGAGGGGCTCTCGCGCACCGGCGTGACCTATCGCCTGGGCGACTGGCTGGCGGCACGCGCGGGCACGAGTGCGACCCGGCTGATCGTGCTGCTCATGCTGTCGGTCGCGCTGCTCGGCGCGGTGATGAGTTCGACCGGCGTGGTCGCGATCTTCATCCCGGTGGTGCTGAGCATCGCGGCGCGCACCGGCATGTCGCCCCGGCAGCTGATGATGCCGCTCAGCTTCGCGGGGCTCGTCTCGGGCATGCTGACGCTCATCGCGACCGCGCCCAACCTGGTGGTCGACGCCGAGCTCGTGCGGCACGGCAACGAGGGCTTCGACTTCTTCAGCGTCACCCCGTTCGGCCTCGTGATCCTCGCGCTCGGCATCGGCTACATGCTGCTGGCGCGGCGGATGCTCGGCGACGACCAGCCGCACGACGCGGCCGCGTCCCGGCGCACGTTCGGCTCGCTCGTCGGCGACTACGGGGTGGACCGGCGCACCCGGCGCTACCTGGTGGGCGCCGCGTCCCCACTCGTGGGGCTCGCGCTCTCGGGCATCGCGTTCGACGACGCGCCGAGCTCGGTGCTCGGGCTCGAACGCCGTCGGTTCCTGCGCGGCACGAGCCTCGCGACCGCCGGCGACGCGACCGTCGCGCGCGGCGACACCCTGGTGCTCGACATGGCACCGGGCGAGACGGAACTCGAGCGCCTGCACCTCGCCGAAGTCGACCTGCCCGGCGACTTCTTCGAGGCGTACTCCCGGCAGGTGGGCATGGCCGAGGTGATGGTCGCTCCCGACTCGGCAGCGGTCGGGCGCAGCGTGCGCGACCTGCGGTTCCGCACCGAGCACGACCTGACGGTGCTCGGCGTGCGGCACGCCGGCCACGCCGCGGGCAGCGGCTTCGGCGACCAGCGGCTGCGCGCCGGCGACACGCTGCTGGTCGCGGGCGGCTGGGACGCCGTGCACCGCCTGCAGGAGGCGAAGCGCGACTACGTGGCCCTCGACCTGCCCGCTGAGGTCGACGAGGTGGCACCGGCCGCAGACCGCGCGCCGTTCGCGCTCGCGAGCGTGGGTGTCATGGTCGTGCTGATGGTCACCGGCATCGTGCCGAACGTCATCGCCGGGCTCATCGGCGCCCTGCTGATGGGGCTCGTGCGCGCGATCGACATGCCGAGCGCGTACCGTGCGATCCACTGGCCGACCCTGCTCCTCATCGCGGGCATGCTGCCGTTCGCCCAGGCGCTGGAGGTGACCGGCGGCATCGACCTCGCGGCCGACGCCCTGCTCGACGCGTTCGGCGACGCGGGTCCGCGCCTGCTGCTGGCGGCGCTGTTCGCGACCACCGCGGTCATCGGCCTCTTCGTCTCGAACACGGCGACGGCGGTGCTGATGGCGCCCATCGCGATCACGACGGCCGAGCACCTGGGCGTCTCGCCCTATCCCTTCGCGATGATCGTGATGCTCGCGGCCTCGTCGGCGTTCATGACGCCCGTGTCGTCGCCGGTGAACACGCTGGTGGTCGAGCCTGGGCGCTACCGATTCGGCGACTTCGTGCGCACGGGCGTGCCGTTCACCCTGCTGGTGCTCGTCGTGAGCGTGCTGCTGGTGCCGGTGCTGTTGCCGCTCTAGCCCGAAGCGTGCGTGCCCGTCGGGAGCGTGGTGTAGGTTCGGTTCTCGTCGCGTACGGATGAGGCTGCAGGGGGCAGGGCGCATGGCCGAGGATCGCGACGGGCCGACCGAGGGTGCCGAGACGCATGCCGGTGCCGGTGGGCTCGCTCCGGGGAATGGCGCGGATGCCGCCGACGACCCGGGTGCGCGTGCCCGCGTGGTGCGCGACGGCCTCGCGGTCGGGCTCGCGACGGCGGCGTACGGCATCTCGTTCGGCGCCCTGGCGGTCGCCTCGGGGCTCGACGTCTGGCAGGCCTGCGTGCTGAGCCTCGTGATGTTCACCGGCGGCTCGCAGTTCGCGCTCGTGGGAGTGATCGCGGCCGGGGGAGCAGCGGCCGGCCCCGCCGCGGTCGCGAGCTCGGTGATGCTGGGCCTGCGCAACGTGGTCTACGGCATGCGCATGGCGCCGATCGTGCGGCCGACCGGCTGGCGACGCGTCGTCGCGCCGTGGTGGACCATCGACGAGTCGGTGGCCGTCGCGCTCGCGCAGCGAGCGCCCGCGCTGCAGCGGGTCGGGTTCTGGGCGACCGGCGCGGCGATCTACGTCGGATGGAACCTCACGACGCTGCTCGGCGCGCTGATCGGCGACGCCCTCGGCGACACCTCGGCCTGGGGGCTGGATGCCGCTGCCGCCGCCGCGTTCCTGGGCTTGCTGTGGCCCCGGCTGAAGTCGGTGCAGGCGGGTGCCGTGGCGGCGGGCGCCGCGGTGGTGGCGGCGCTCACGACCCCCGTGCTCGCACCGGGCCTGCCGGTGCTGGTCGCCGCCGTCGTGGCGGTGGTCGTGGGGTGGTGGAACCTGTTCGGTCGCCGCCGGGACGAGGGGGTCGGCGCATGACGCTCTGGCACACCGTGCTCATCGCCTCGGTCGCGTGCGCGGCCCTGAAGTTCGCCGGCTACCTCGTGCCGGCGGGATTCCTCGAGCGCGAGCGCCCGGCGCGCATCGCCGACCTGCTCACGATCGCGCTCCTGGCCGCGCTCATCGCGGTGCAGACCCTCGGCGCGGGCCAGGCCCTCGTCGTCGATGCGCGCATCCCCGCGCTGATCGTCGCGGCCGCGCTCTACGCGGTGCGGGTGCCGTTCGTGTTCGTCGTCGCCGCGGCTGCCGCCGTCGCGGCCGGCCTGCGCGCCGTCACCTGAGCGGTTCAGGCGTCGAGGTCGTCGACCCCGGGCATCCAGCTGACGCCGGGCACGCCCCAGCCCGCCTTGCGGGTGAGCTTCGCGACCGTCTTCCGGTCGCCCGCGCCGAGCCGGTCGACGTAGAGCACCCCGTCGAGGTGGTCGAACTCGTGCTGGAAGATGCGCGCGAGCCAGCCCTCCGCCTCGATCTCGAACGTCTCGCCGTCGAGGTCGGTCGCGCGCAGCAGCGCGCGCTCGGCGCGCCGCAGCGGGAACCGCTCGCCCGGGAACGACAGGCACCCCTCCGACTCGCTCGCCTCGTCGGGGTCACCCGGGATGGGCGGGCTGATCCAGAGCTCGGGATTGATGGCCACGCCGCGCCACGCCACGTCGTCCTCGTCCGTCCAGCCGAAGGTGAACAGCCGCAGGGGCACTCCGACCTGGGGCCCTGCGAGGCCGACCCCGGGGGCGGCGTCCATGGTCTCGAACATGTCGGCCACGAGGGTGCGGAGCTCGTCGTCGATGCGCTCGACGGGGGAGGCGGGCGCGTGGAGCACGGGGTCGCCCGTGATGCGGATCGGGAGGACGGCCATTCGCCAAGGATATCGGTGGGGCGAACGGGTAGGGTCGGAGCGTGGACCCGGACCTGGCCGACCTGACCGAGCAGATCGCGCTCGATCCGACCCAGTTCATCGGCATCCCGCTCGCGCTGGTCGGCGCGGTGTTCCTCTCGCTCGGGGCGCAGTTCCAGCACCGCGGCGTCGTGAAGGTCGAGTCGAACACCGTCACCTCGGTGGGCAAGGGCCTGAACACCCGTCAGCTCGCGCTGCTGCTCGCCCGACCGTCCTGGGTCGTCGGCACGCTCATGCTCGGCCTCGCGATCGCCTTCCAGCTCGGGAGCCTCTACTTCGCACCGATCATCGTCGTGCAGCCGCTCGGCGCCATCGCCCTCGTGATCACCGCGATCCTGAACTCGCGCGTGAACCACGTGCGCCTGAACCGGCAGTCGATCGTCGCGATCTGCATGTGCGTGGGCGGCGTGTTCCTCTTCGTCGGCGTCGCCGCCTTCACGGCGGTGGACACGCCGGTCACGAACCAGGACCTCTACACGATCCTCGCCATCCTCGCGGTGACGCTCGTGCTGCTGGGCACGGCGTTCGCGTTCCTGCGGCACCGCATGCGGGCGATCTTCTACGTGCTCGGCGCCGGCTTCCTGTACGGCTTCGTGGCGACCCTCGCGAAGGTGATCCTGGGGCGCATCGAGCAGGGGGAGTTCGACTGGCTCACGCTGCTCTGCGTCGTCGCGCTGCTGGCCGCGACCGCGCTCGGCGCGTACTTCGTGCAGAACGCCTACGCGACGGGTCCGCCCGACCTCGTCATCGCCGGACTCACCGTCGTCGACCCGATGGTCGCGGTGGGCATCGGCATCGTCGTGCTCGGCGAGGCGTCGCAGGCGCCGACCTGGGCGAGCGTGGTCTTCGTGCTCACCGGGATCGTCGCGGTCTGGGGCGTGTTCCAGCTCGCGCGGCATCACCCGCAGTCGAAGCTCTGAGTGCGCGCACGCGCGACATGCGCGCAACTCCGGGGGCGACCCGAACGGGTAGGCTAGTGTGCTGTCCACGCGCCCGGGACACCCGATCCCACGCCGACGACGGGGTCATCACCCCGCACCCCCTCTGATCGAACAGGACCACCGCCACGTGTCTGACACCCCCGATGCGCATGCCGCCGAGTCCTCGACGGCGGAGGGCCGGCGCCCCCTGCGCGTCCTGATCGGGGCGGACACCTTCGCGCCCGACGTCAACGGGGCGGCGCGGTTCGCCGAGCGGCTCGCCGCAGGACTCGTCGAGCGCGGGCACGAGGTGCACGTGGTCGCTCCGTCGCCGAGCCGCCGGCACGGCACCTGGACCGAGGTCCACGAGGGACAGCAGATCGTCACGCATCGCCTGTACAGCTGGCGCTGGTACCCGCACGACTGGCTGCGGTTCGCGCTGCCGTGGCGCATCCGGGCCAACAGCGCCCGCATCCTCGACGAGGTCCGGCCCGACGTGGTGCACTTCCAGTCGCACATCGTGGTGGGGCGCGGCCTGTCCGTCGAGGCGAAGGCGCGGGGCATCCGCATCGTGGGCACCAACCACTTCATGCCCGAGAACATGCTCGAGTTCACGCTCATCCCGAAGGCGTGGCAGGAGTGGGCCGTCGGGCTCGCCTGGAAGGCCGCCCGGCGCACGTTCGGCCGTGCGGAGTCGGTCACGACCCCGACCCGCCGCGCCGCCGAGTTCCTCGAGAAGTACACCGGCCTCAGCGGCGTGCATGCGATCTCCTGCGGCGTCGACGCGGCCAGGTACTCGCCGAACTGGGAGCCCCGCACCGAGAACCGCATCGTGTTCGTCGGCCGCGTCACGGGCGAGAAGCAGATCGACGTGCTGCTGCGCGCCGCGACGCTGCTGCCGCCCGAGCTCGACGCGAAGATCGAGATCGTCGGCGGCGGCGACCAGAAGCGCAACCTCGAGCACCTCGCGGTCGAACTCGGCATCGCCGACCGCGTCACCTTCACCGGCTACGTGACCGACGAGCAGCTGCGCGACGTCTACCACCGGGCATCCGTGCTCGCGATGCCCTCGATCGCCGAGCTGCAGTCGATCGTGACCATGGAGGCGATGGCCTCGGCGCTGCCCGTCGTGGCCGCGAACGCCATGGCGCTGCCGCATCTCGTGCACGACGGCGAGAACGGCTACCTCTTCGAGCCGGGCAGCCCGGAGGACCTGGCGGCGAAGCTCCGCATGGTGCTCGAGGCCGACCCGGAGCGCTACGCCGAGTACAAGCGGGAGTCCCTCCGACTCATCGCCGCGCACGACATCCAGCGCACGCTGACGACGTTCGAGAGCCTGTATCGTGGTGAGCCGGTGACCGATCCGGTCACCGATGGTGCGTCGGCGGCTCGGCCCGAGTGAGTCGGTGCGCGGGGCGGTAGCTCAGCCGGTTAGAGCAGTGGACTCATAATCCATCGGTCACGGGTTCAAGTCCCGTCCGCCCTACCGTCGGTCGATGCGGCGTCACCCCCGCGGTCGCCGGGCCCCGCCGGACGGCCGCTTCCGACGCGATCGAGCGCGAACCGCCAGGCACGCGCCGCCTCCGTCGGCGACCGCAGCCGACGGAACGCGGGTTCCTCCGCACCGGGGCCCGCGAGCTGGAGCACGCCGGACGGCCCGAAGAATCCGGTGCCGTCGCCCTCGCTCGCCAGCGCGAGGAGCGCCGGCTCGGCGGCCTGCGCCGGCGGGTTGCCGGTGTGCTCCTCGGCCGCATGCAGCAGGACCGGCGGGACGAGGGCGCGCACCGCGGGCGCGATGCCGGTGCCCGGTGCCACGCCCGGGTGGCAGAGGTTGACGCGGATGCCCCACCCGACCTCGGCACTCCGGCGCCCCAGTTCCATGCCGAACAGTCCCAGCGCGAGCTTCGAGGCCGCGTACGCGCGCATCGGTGCGTAGCGCCGTTCCGGCTGCGGGTCGTCCCAGTCGATGCGCGCCGTGGCGGCGGCGAGGCTGCACTGGATCGCCACGCGTGCGCCGCGCCTCCGAAGCAGCGGCAGGAGCCCGAGCACCAGCGCGGCGTGCCCGAGGAAGTTCACCTGGAGGTGCAGTTCGTTGCCGTCGACGGTCACGCGCCTGCCGTGCTCGCCCAGCAGCACGACTCCGGCATTCAGCACGAGCAGGTCGATGGGACGCTCCTCGCGTCGAAGGGCGTCCGCGAGGCCGCGCACGGAGTCGAGTACCGCGAGGTCCAGGTCGCGGACGTGGAGCTGCGCGTCCGGTGTGGACGCACGGATCTCGTCGGCGACCCGCTCGCCCTTCCCGCGGTCGCGCACCGGCATCAGCACCTCGGCTCCGGCGCCGGCGAGCGCCCGCGCGACCTCCACTCCGACGCCGCTCGACGCGCCGGTGACGAGCGCCCTCCTCCCGTGCCAGTCGGGCAGCTGCAGCGGCGAACGGGACATGACTCCAAGGATGCCGAACCGCACGGGAACGGCGTGCCGCGACCCGCGCATCCGTCGGGTGCGACACGGCGCCGTGGCGCGAGCCGGTCTCGCGCACGGCCTCCGGCCCGGTAGCGTGGGGGACGATGTCTACGCCTGTCAGCGCCGAGGTCCGGGGATCCGTCGGCCACCTGCGTCTCACCCGTCCCGATTCGATCAATGCCATCGACCTCGCCATGATGCAGGGGTTGAGCGACGCGCTCGACGCCTGGGCGGAGGACGATGCCGTCGAGGCCGTGCTGCTCGACGGCGTCGGCGACTACGGGTTCTGCGCGGGCGGCGACTTCCGCGAGATCCTCGCGCGGGCCGCCGAGGGCATGACCATCGGCTCGGTGTTCTTCCGCAACGAGTACCGGGTGATCGCCAAGCTCGCCGAGTACCCCAAGCCGGTCGCCTCGATCATGCACGGCATGACGATGGGCGGCGGCATCTCGCTCGGCGGCCACGTCGCCACCCGCGTGGTGACCGACCGCGTGAAGCTGGGGCAGCCCGAGACCGGCTACGGCTTCGTGCCCGACGGCGGGGCGACCTGGCGGCTCGCGCGCACGCCCGGCGAGATCGGCACCTACCTGGCGCTGAACTCGGTCGACCTGACCGCGGCCGACGCGATCGCGCTCGACTTCGCCGACGCGATGGTGCCCGCCGACCGCGTGGAGGAGCTCACCGCCGCGCTCCTCGACGCCGACGCCGGCGCCCACGCCGCGACGGTCGCCGAGTTCGCCGTCGACGCGGGGCCCTCGCCGGTGCTGGCGCGGCAGGACTGGATCGACGCCTGCTACTCGGCCGACTCGGTGGAGGCGATCCTCGAGCGGCTGTGGTCGTTCTCCAACGGTCGCGCGGTGCAGGGCCTGAAGGCGGAGGACTCGGCCGACCCCGACGCCGCGACCGCTGCGGGCGAGGCCGCCGAGATGCTCCTCCGGCTGTCGCCGACGGCACTGGTCGCCACCCTGCGCTCGGTGCGCGCCGCGCGCGACGGCGAGACCCTGCGTGACGCGCTCGAGCGCGAGCTGCGCCTCGCCCGCTGGTTCACCACCCAGCCCGACCTCTTCACGGGCGTGCAGGCGCTCGTCGCCCAGAACACGGGCACGCTGCACCAGGACACGGTGCCCGAGTGGAAGCCGGGCGGCCTCGAGGACGTCGACCTCACCGACATCGTCGCGGCGATGGAGACGCCATTGCGCCACAGCGTGTTCGACCGGGGCCTGGCCATCCCCGAGGCCGAGGCGTAGGAGCGCGGTGGAGGACGCCGATGCGTACCTGCGTCGGCTGCGCCGCGCCGTCGGCCACGACCCGCTCTGGCTCACGAGCGTCACGGGCGTGGTGCTCGACGCGGATGCCTCGCGCTGCCTGCTCGTGCGCCGGTCCGAGACCGGCCTGTGGGCGCCCGTCGCCGCGGTGCTCGGCCCGGGGGAGGAGCCCGCGCCGGCGATCGAGCGCGCCGTCCGTCTCGACACGGGTGCGGATGCGACGACCGACCGGCTCGCGTGGGTGCACGTCACCCGGCCCCTGCAGTACGCGAACGGCGATCGCGCGCAGTACCTGAACCTCGTCTTCCGCCTGCGGGCGGCGCCGGCGACGGATGCCCCCGAGCCGGCCCGCGCCCGGTGGTTCCCGCTCGACGGGCTCCCGTCCGACCTCGGCGACGACCACCGCGAACGCATCGCGGCCGCGCTCGCGCCCGGCACGGGCACCCGGTTCGCGCGCTGAGCCGGTGGCAACGCCGAGACGCCGTCCGTCGAGCGATGCGGCGGCGCGGGCGGGGCTGCCGCTTCCAGGTCGTCGACGTCTGCGTGCGGCCCGAGCACCGGGGTCGGTGCTGGGGAGTCTGACGCGGCCGGGCGCGGGCACTGTGCGTTTCCGGAGGCGGCGGACCGGAACGCGGTAGCGTGGAGCGCATGGATCTCCAGCTGCTGATCGGGATCGGGGTCTTCGTCGTCGTCGTCGGCGGGGCGTCGTGGTACTTCTTCATCCGCCGCGACGAGCCGAAGGTGCACACCTACGGCTCCCGCGAGAGCGACCAGAACATGAACCTCGCAGAGGCGCAGACCGACCTCGGCCGGCACGGCCGCATCGGGGGCGACGTCTAGTCCCACGCGGCATCCGCCGTCGTATCGTCCTGGCCGAGCGCGCGTCAAGCGGTCGCGCCGGGCAGCGCGCCCGCCTAGGCTGCCGCGCATGCCGTCCTCCCCGCACGCCCGCGCCGCCCGCCCCGCTCGACCGAGCACGGCGCGCGCGTGACGGGCGCCTGGCCGCTCTGGGCGAGCATCCTCGGGCTCGTGGCATCCGGCCTCGTCATCGTCTCGGCAGGCTGGAGGCTCACCCGCACCGCCGACCTGCTGGCGGTGCGCACCGGCATGGGGCAGGCCCTCGCGGGGGCGCTGTTCCTCGGCGCCGTGACCTCGCTGCCCGGCATCATCACGACCGTGACCGGCGCGACGGCGGGCGACGCGGGCTTCGCCCTCGCGAACCCCGTCGGCGGCATCGCGGTGCAGACCGTGTGGCTCGCCGTGGCCGACCTCGTCTACCGCCGCGCGAACCTCGAGCACTCGGCCGCCTCGCTCGAGAACCTGCTGCAGTCGCTCGTGCTGGTGGCGATCCTCGCCGTGCCCGTGGTCGCATACGCGACGCCGGAGTTCGCGATCGGCTGGATCCATCCGGCGACCCTCGCGATCCCGCTGCTGTACGGCTACGGGCTGTTCCTCACCAACCGCATGCGTGCCGACCCCATGTGGGAGCCGGTGCAGACGCCCGACACGCAGCGCGAGTCCGAGGAGGACGACGACGAGCGCATCCCGACGCGGGTGCTCTGGCGCCGGCTCGTGGTGCTCGCGGGCATCGTGGGCGCGACCGGCTGGGTGATCGGGCAGTCGGGGCTCGGCCTCATCGCGGCCACGGGGTGGCCGAGCGGCGTGACGGGCTTCACGGTGACGACCGCGATCACGTCGCTGCCCGAGCTCGTGACGCTCATCGCCGCCGTGCGGATGGGCGCGCTGACCCTCGGGGTCGGCAACATCATCGGCGGCAACCTCTTCGACAGCCTGATGATCCCCGTGGCCGACGCCGCGTACACCGACGGCACGATCTACGAGGCCGCGGGCCCGTCGAGCCTGGTGCTGCTCGGCGGCACGGCGCTCATGACGGCCGTGCTCGCGGCGGGCCTGCTCGTGCGCGAGCGGAAGGGCATCGGGTTCGAGGGACTGTCGATCCCGGCGGTCTACGGACTGACGGTGGCGGCCGCCATCGCCGCCACCTGACCGCGATAGGGTCGCTGCATGCTGGACGTCTCGACCCCCGCCGGCGTCGCCTTCGCGCTGCTGGTCGTCGCCTCCCTGCTCACGACCCTCATCCTCGCGGTCGTGCGCCTCGTGCGGATGTCGCGTGAGGACGACGACGAGGACGAGTGATCACGTCGCGAGCGCCTCGTCGGGCACCCGCAGCGCATCGACCGCCAGGTCTCCCCGGATGCGCCGCATGAGCGCCACGACCTCGTCGACCACGTCCTCGGTGAGACCGGTGCACGTGACGGAGTAGGGGCCGAGCGGTTCGAGCCCACGGGCGCGGATGCGGATGACCTCCCAGCCGACCTCGTTCAGCGCCGCGTCCTTCTCCTGGTCGGAGCCCTCCTTGAGCCCGCGGTGCGCGCGACCGCCGCGACCGGGGTCGTCGTACTCCACGGCGATGCGCAGCTGCGGCACGAGGATGTCGGGCCAGACCTCCTGCCTCCCGTAGAACATGCGCGCCGTGCGCACCGCGTTCACGCGGTGGTGCAGGCGGATGCGACGGGCCAGCATGATGCGCAGGCGCTGCTCGGTCGCGGAGGTGCGCACCTTCAGTCCGGGCTTCATGAAGGCCAGGCCCGCCTCGCGCGCGGCGCCGGGCGACGCGGCGTTCCGGATGCACTTGGCGCAGCTCGGGCCCGTGAGCACCGCGCGCACGGACGCCCGGTAGCGATCGTGCCCGCGCGGGCAGCGCCACTCGTACTCGGCGCCCACGCGGGTCTCCACGGCGACCGCGCGCCGGTCGGGCGGTGCGGCCTTCGCGATGAGCTCGCGACGCGAGCGCTGCGTCTCGTCGAGCAGCATGCACAGCGGGCACGGACGCGACAGCGCGACCACGCCGTCGCCGCGCGGGGCGCCGTGGCCGCAGCCGAAGCGCACCGCGGTCATCGCACGGCTCCGAGGCCGGGAGCGGGCGCGGGATGCTGCGTCGTCGTCATGCCCCGGATGCTCCCACCACCCGGCGACACCGGCACCCCGCGTCCCCGGTGCAGGCCAGAATGGGAGGCGTGCACCTCCTCCTCGCCCGCGCCGCATCGGGCGCGGCCTCGATCGTGCACCTCGAGGAGGGCACGGTCGAGCGGCTGGCCGACGCCGACCTGCCGGTGCGGGTGGCCGAACTCGAGACGCGTGGGCCGCGCTGGGTCTGGAGCGACACGCGCCACTGGTACCGGCCGCTGCTCGCCGCGGGCGTGCGCGTCGAGCGCTGCCACGACCTGCGGCTGGCCCGCGCCATCCTCCGCGCGTCGAGCCTGGTCGAGGGCTACGACGCCGCCGAGGGCCACGACGCCGGCTGGGACGCCCCGCCCGCGGAGCCGCTGCCGTCGGCCGCATCCCGCGGCACGCCGCTGTTCGAGTTCGGCGAGCTCGAGGCATCCGTCGCGCCGACCCGCAGCGTCGACCTCCACTCGGCACCCGAGTCCACCGCCGAGTACGACCGGCAGCGGGCCGCGATCGAGGCGTCGGGAGCGGATGCGCCGAGGCTGCGCCTCCTCCTCGCGGCGGAGTCGGCGGGAGCGCTCGTCGCCGCCGAGATCCACGCGGGCGGCATTCCGTGGCGCCGCGACGCCCACGAGGCGGTGCTCGAGGCGGCGCTCGGCGATCGACCGGCCAGCGGGCGCAAGCCGCGTCGCCTCGAGGAGCTGCAGGCCGAGATCGCCGACGCGCTCGGCGGCCCGGTGCAGCCCGACTCCCAGTCGGAGCTCCTGCGCGCCCTGCAGCGGGCGGGCCTGCCGGTGCGCACGACGCGGGCGTGGGAGCTGCAGGAGGTCGACCACCCGGCGATCGCGCCGCTGCTGCAGTACAAGAAGCTCGCGCGCCTGCTCGCCGCGAACGGCTGGGCCTGGCTCGACGAGTGGGTGCGCGACGGCCGGTTCCGTCCCGACTACCTGCCGGGCGGCGTGGTCACCGGCCGGTGGGCGACCCGCGGGGGAGGCGCGCTGCAGCTGCCCAAGGCGGTGCGCGGCGCCGTGGTCGCCGACCCCGGGTGGCGGCTCGTGGTCGCCGACGTGGCGCAGCTCGAGCCGCGCGTGCTCGCTGCGATGGCCGGCGACCGGGCGATGGCCGAGTCCGCTCGCGGCGCCGACCTGTACGACGGCATCGTGCGGCGCGGCGTCGTCGCCACCCGCGACGAGGCGAAGGTCGCCATGCTCGGCGCCATGTACGGCGCGTCGAGCGGCGACGGCGGCCGGCTCGCGCCGCGGCTCGGGCGGGCGTACCCGCAGGCGATGGGCCTCGTCGACGCCGCCGCGCGCGTCGGCGAGTCCGGAGGCGTCGTGACGACCCTCCTGGGGCGCTGCTCGCCCGCGCCCTCCGCCGACTGGCGCGCGCTGCAGTCGGCCGCCTCGCAGCCCGACGCCACGCCCGCCGACGAGCGGCGGGCCCGCACCACGGCGCGTGAATGGGGCCGGTTCACCCGCAACTTCGTGGTGCAGGGCACCGCGGCGGAGTGGGCGCTGTGCTGGCTGGCCGAGATCCGCCGCGGGCTGCACGCCCTCGAGGTGCCCGTCACGGCACGCCGGTCGACCGCCGCCGGCCCGGTGTTCGCGGGCCGCCCGCACCTGGTCTACTTCCTCCACGACGAGGTCATCGTGCACGCTCCGGCGGGGTGCGCGGATGCGGCCGCCGACGTGGTGCGCGACGCCGCCGTGCGCGCGGGCGAGCTGCTGTTCGGGGATGCGCCGGTCGACTTCCCGCTCGACCTCGCGATCGTCGACCGCTACTCCGACGCGTGAGGGTGCCGAGCCGTACGCCCCGGTCGTCCGGATCGGCGTGGGCGAACCGCGGATCACACCCTTGTCATTCCGGGCCTCGTGGGGGAAGATTGCCTCGACGCGAGGCGACTCGCGCCGACAGCTGAACACGAAGCTCCATCCGTGCCCGAGGTCGTAGGGGAAGACGCACCTCGAGAAACGGAGCAGGAGATGACGGATGCAACTCGGCAGGCCATGCCTGCGCGGGGCGTGGTCTACGTGCACTCGGCGCCTCGCGCACTCTGCCCGCACGTGGAGTGGGCCATCGGTCGCGCACTGGGCCAGGCGGTGAGCCTGGACTGGGCCGACCAGCCGGTGCTGCGCGGCGCCCAGCGCGCCGAGGTGTACTGGGAGGCAACCCAGGGCACGGGCGCGGCCATCGCATCGTCGCTGCGCGGGTGGGAGCACCTGCGATTCGAGGTCACCGAGGACCCGTCTCCGGGCTCCGACGGCGCGCGGTGGATGCACACGCCCGACCTCGGGGTGTTCCACGCGCAGCTCGACACGTCGGGGAACGTGGTCGTCCCCGAGGACCGGGTCCGGTACGCCATGGAGATCGCGGGCGCCGATGCCGTCGAGCTGCACCGCGAGCTGCGCCTCGCGCTCGGGCAGGAATGGGACGACGAACTGGAGCCGTTCCGCCACGCGAGCGACTTCGCACCCGTGGTCTGGCTGCACAAGGTGGGGTAGCGGTCGGGCCCGCGCACCGGGCCGCGTGGCGCTCCGCGTCGTCGGATGAGGGATTCCCCGGCGGTGCGTGCGAGCGAAACGCACCCGGTTCGCCCCGCGGGCGGCGGATGCCACGAGGCATCCGCCGCCCGCCCCCCATGTTGGCGCGTGGCGATGCGTCAGGGCAGCAGCGACCGCTCGAGCTCCTCGATGGGGGCGTACCAGCCCTGGTCGAGCACGAAGGTCTGCAGCGTCTTGTCGAGCCCCAGCACCACGCCGACGCCGACGATCACCAGCAGCACGCCGACCGTGCGGCGCAACCACCCGCTCGGGTCCGCGAGCCAGCCGAGCCGCCGTGCGAGGCCCTGCCCGGCGAGCCCGATGAGCAGCAGCGCCAGCGCGAGCCCCAGCGCGTACACCGACACGTAGAGCGTGCCCGCGGCCAGCGAAGCCGGCAGCACCGTGGCGACGATCAGCGCATAGGTCGGGCTGCAGCTCGAGAACGCGGGCCCGAGCGCGGCGCCGAGCAGCACGTCGCCGCCCAGCCCGCCGCGACGGTAGCCGGCATCGAGCAGCCGCCCGCCGCGCGCCTGCAACCCGGTCGCGAGCTGGATGCGCTCCCACGTGCGCGGCATCGCGAGGGTCAGCCCGAACACGGCCACGATCACGCCGGACAGGAGCTGCCAGACCAGCACCGGCACGCCCAGCAGCGCCGTCGTCGCCTTCAGCAGCATCGTGAACGCCACGACGGACACGGCGAGGCTGGCCGCGATGACGAACGGGCGGTACCAGGCGCGCTCGGCGACCTCGGCGTCGGTGGAGCTGCGCACGACCGAGCCGCCCACGATCACGGGCAGCAGCGGCAGCACGCACGGCGCGAGCACCGTGAGCACGCCCGCGGCGAATGCGGCGAGGGTCAGTGCGAGCACGGCCGGCGTCAGCTCCCGGCGATGCCGAGCGCGGCGAGCGACGGCGCGAGCACGGGCTGCTCGTAGGCCACGTAGCGGTCGACGAGCGCACCGGAGCCGTCCACGTGCACGAGCGTCGTCTGCAGCGTCACGCCGTACTGCGCGCGCAGGTCCTGGTGCGAGTCGTAGTCGACCTTCAGCACCGTGACGCCGTCGGGCACCCCGGAGGCCAGGATGTCGGCCTCGAGCGCGCGGCACTGCACGCACCAGGTCGCATGGAAGAACAGCACGCGCTCGCCCTCGGCGGCGTCGAGCGCGGCAGGGGAGTAGTCGACGTACGCACCCGGCGTCGCGGCGTCGGGTGCGGCACCGGAGGCATCCGCGGCATCCGCCGACTCCGTGGTCCCGCCGTCCTCGGTGGCGTCCGGGGTCGCGGGCTCGGCCGCGGCGCGCGCCGACGGCGATGCGGCGGTCTCGACGGCGTCGTCGCCGCCCGTCGCTGCGAAGACCACGGCGGTGGCGATGCCGCCGGCGACGAGCACGCCGACGACGGTGAGGGCGATGGATCGGGGAGTCACGCGCCCATCATGGCATCCGGCCGCGCATGCGCACGGACGGTTCGCGCGGCCGTCACCACCTCGTAAGGAGTGGCGACGGCCGCGCGGCGGGTCAGGCGGTGCGGAACGCCGCGACGGCGTTGTGGCCGCCGAACCCGAAGGAGTTGCTGATCGCCAGCGCGTCGCCGTCGCCCAGCGCGCGCGGCTCGGTGACGACGTCGAGCGGGATCTCCGGATCCTGCTCCGACAGGTTGATCGTCGGCGGCATGACGCGCTCGGAGAGCGCGAGCACCGTGAACATGGCCTCGATCGCGCCGGCGCCGCCGAGCAGGTGGCCGGTGGACGACTTGGTCGCGGTCACGGCGATGTCGTCGAGCCCGTCGCCGAACACGCGGCGGAGCGCGTTGTACTCGGCGATGTCGCCCACGGGCGTGCTCGTCGCGTGCGCGTTGATGTGGCGCACGTCGGACAGCTCGGCGCCCGCGTTGCGCACGGCGGCGATCATGGCGCGGGCCGCGGCCGACCCCTCGGGGTCGGGTGCCGTGATGTGGTACGCGTCGCTCGTGATCGCCCCGCCGAGCACCTCGGCGTAGATGCGGGCGCCGCGGGCCCTGGCGTGCTCCTCGGTCTCGAGCACGAGCGCAGCAGCGCCCTCGCCGAGCACGAACCCGTCGCGACTCACGTCGTAGGGGCGCGAGGCGACCGACGGGTCGTCGTTGCGGCGCGACAGCGCCTGCATCGACGCGAACGCGGCGATGGGCAGCGGGTGGATGGCCGCCTCCGAGCCGCCGGCGATGACGACGTCGGCCAGGCCGTCCTGCAGGTGATCGTAGGCGTTCACGATCGCCTCGGTGCTCGAGGCGCAGGCCGACACGACGGTGCGGATGCCGGCGCGCGCGTGCAGGTCCATGCCGATCGCCGCGCCCGGGCCGTTGGGCATGAGCATCGGGACGGTCATGGGCAGCACGCGGCGCGGGCCGCGCTCGCGCAGGGTGTCCCACGCGTCGAGCAGCGTCCAGACGCCGCCGATGCCGGTCGACCAGTCGACGGCGAGCCGCTCGGGCGCGACCTCGGGCGCACCGGCGTCGGCCCAGGCCTCGCGGCCGGCGACGAGCGCGAACTGGCTCGACGGGTCGAGACGCTTGGTCTCGTGCCGCGCGAGCACGTCCGCGGTGGGCACGGCGGCCTGCGCGGCGAAGGTGACGGGCAGCTCGTGCTCCGAGGCCCATCCGGCCTCGATGCTGGTGGCGCCGGAGGTTCCGGCGAGGAGCGCCTTCCAGGTGTCGACGGCGGTGCCGCCGAGCGGTGTGGTGGCGCCGATTCCCGTGACGACGATCTTCTTGGTCATGACGATGGACTCTCTCGGGGAGGGGGTGGCGTGGGCATGTCGTGGGGCCGGCCGACGAGCGGCCGGCCCCACCCGATGCGACTAGGCCTGGGCCTTGACGATGAAGCCGACGGCGTCGCCGACGGTCTTGAGGTTCTTGACCTCTTCGTCGGGGATCTTCACGTCGAACTTCTCCTCGGCGTTGACCACGATGGTCATCATCGAGATGGAGTCGATGTCGAGGTCGTCGGTGAACGACTTGTCCAGCTCGACCGTGTCGGTCGCGATGCCGGTCTCGTCGTTGATGAGCTCGGCCAGGCCGGCCAGGACTTCTTCGGTGGACAGTGCCATGGTGCGTTTCTCCTTGTGATGTCGCTCGTATGACCGGGGTTCAGTCTAGAGGGGGGTGGATGCGGCTCAGGGAAGAACCACGACTTGCGCGCCGAACACGAGCCCGGCGCCGAACCCGATCTGCAGGGCGAGGCCGCCCGACAGCTCGGGGTGCTCGGTCAGCAGGCGGTGCGTCGCGAGCGGGATGGATGCGGCAGACGTGTTGCCGGTGGTCTCGATGTCGCGGGCGATGGCGACCGTGTCGGGCAGCCCGAGCTGCTTGGCGAACTCGTCGATGATGCGCATGTTCGCCTGGTGGGGGATGAAGGCGGCGAGGTCGGATGCCTCGACGCCGGCCGCCTCGAGCGCCTGCTTGGCGACCTTGGCCATCTCCCAGACGGCCCAGCGGAACACCGCGGGACCCTCCTGGCGGAGCGTCGGCCAGGCGGCCGTGCCGTCGCGGAACTCGGTGAGCTTGGCGTTCATCGAGACCACGTCGGCCTTCGAGCCGTCGGAGCCCCAGACCGTGCGCGAGATGCCGGGCGTCTCGCTCGGCCCGATCACCGCGGCGCCGGCGCCGTCGCCGAGCAGGAACGAGATCGAGCGGTCGGCGGGGTCGACCACGTCGGAGAGCTTCTCCGCGCCGATCACGAGCGCGTAGTGGGCGGCGCCGGTGCGGATCAGGGCGTCGGCCTGGGCCACTGCGTACGCGTAGCCGGCGCAGGCCGCGTTCGAGTCGTACGCGGCGGCCGGGTTCGCACCGACCCGGTCGGCGACGATCGCCGAGATCGACGGGGTCTGCAGGGTGTTGCTGATGGTCGCGACGATGACGAGGTCGATCTCGGCCGGGTCGACGCCCGACCGCTCGATCGCCTCCTTCGCGGCCTCGGTGGCGAGGTCGACCGCACCGATCCCGGCGCTGGCGCGCGTGCGCGTGACGATCCCGGTGCGCTGGCGGATCCACTCGTCGGAGGAGTCGATCGGCCCGATCAGGTCGTCGTTGGGCACGATGCGGTCGCCGCGGGCCGCGCCCAGAGCGAGGATGCGCGTGTATGCGGGGCCGGTGGCCTGCTTGAGGGTGGGGGTCGTCATGGGTGCTCTCTGTCGGGGTCGGGTGCCGCTCACGCGACGGCGTCGAGGAGGTCGCGCGCAGCGGCCAGGTCGTCGGGCGTCTTGACCGCGACCGACGGCACGCCGCGCAGCCCGCGCTTGGCGAGGCCGACCAGCGCGCCCGCCGGTGCCAGTTCGATGATGCCCGAGACGCCGCGGTCGGCGAAGGACGCCATGCACAGGTCCCAGCGCACGGGCGATGAGACCTGTCCGACGATGAGCTCGAGGTAGCGGGCGCCCGATTCGACGATCGACCCGTCGTTGTTGGTCCAGAGCGGCAGCGACGGGTCGTGCACGTCGAGGGTGCCGGCCGCCTCGGCGAGTCGATCGACCGCGGGAGCCATGTACGCCGTGTGGAATGCGCCGGCGACCTGGAGCGGCACCACGCGTGCGCCGCGCGGGGCGTCCTCGGCGAGCTTCGCGAGCGCGTCGCGGGCGCCCGCGACGACGACCTGGCCGCCGCCGTTGACGTTCGCCGGCGCCAGGCCGAGCTCGGCGAGCTTCGCGTCGAGCGACTCGGCGTCGCCGCCGAGCACCGCGCTCATGCCCGTCTCCTCGAGGGCGGCCGCGTCGGCCATCGCCCGCCCGCGCACGGCGACGAGCCGCATCGCGTCGTGCTCCGAGAGCACGCCTGCGCCCGCTGCGGCGGTCAGCTCGCCGACCGAGTGCCCGGCGATGCCGCCGATGCGCTCGCGTCCGCCGTCTTCGGTGAGCGCTCGCAACGTCATCAGGCCCGCGGCGACGATCAGCGGCTGGGCGATCGCCGTGTCGCGGATCGTGTCCGCATCGCTCTCGGTGCCGTGCCGCACGAGGTCGACGCCGGCGGCATCCGACAGCTCGGCCAGGTGGGCGGCGTACGACGGCTCTGCGAGCCAGGGCGAGAGGAAGCCGGGGGTCTGGGATCCCTGACCCGGGCACACGACGACGATCACCGTTCCAGTCTGCCAACGCGACGCGCGGCGCGAGTGTGCATGCTCGACAAGGCTCGGCGCGAACCGTTGTCCAGATGCCACAGCGACATCCGGGAACGGATCAGGACCGGCGCACCGGGGTCTCGTGGTCGCTCATCGACCCGATGATGAGCGCGGCCTGCAGGATCAGCGCCTCACGCGCACCCGTGGCGTCCCACCCGATGACGTCCGACACGCGCTTCAGCCGGTACCGCACGGTGTTGGGGTGCACGAAGAGCTCGCGGGCCGTCGCCTCGAGCGAGCGGCCGTTGTCGAGGTAGCACCAGAGCGTCGTGAGCAGCTCGGTCGAGTGCGCCTGCAGCGGCCGGTAGATGCGATGCACGAGGGTCGCCCGGGCGAGCGGGTCGCCCGCGAGGGCCCGCTCGGGCAGGAGGTCGTCGGCGTGCACCGGTCGCGGGGCGTGCCGCCACGACCGGGCGACGGCGAACCCGGCGAGGGCCGCACGGGCGCTCTTCGAGGCGTCGACGAGGTTCGGCACCTCGTGGCCGAGCACCAGGTGCCCGGGCCCGAAGTGCGGCTCGAGCGCGACGGCGATCTCCATGAAGCTGAGCGCGGCCGACGTGCCGATCTGCTCGTCGCCGTCGTGGGTGCGCGGGTCGGACCGGCCGACGACGAGCACGAGGCGACTGCCCTGCACGCCGATCAGCACGTCGGCGGCCATGTGCCGTGCGGCGCGGCGCACCTGGTCGACGTCGAGCGTCTTCGGCGTGGTGCCCACCAGCACCGCGACCTCGCCGTGTCCGTGCCAGCCCAGTGCGGCGATGCGGCTCGGCAGCTCCTCGTCGTACTCGCCGGAGAGGATCGAGTCGACGACGAGCGCCTCGAGGCGCGCGTCCCACAGGCCGCGCGCCTCCGCGGCGCGCGCGTAGACGTCGGCGGCGGCGAACGCGATCTCCCGCGAGTACAGCAGGATCGCCTCGCGCAGTGGCTCGCCGCCGTCCTTCACCCGCTCCTCGACGACCTCCACGGTCACGCGGATGAGTTGCAGCGTCTGCTGCAGGCTCACCGAGCGCAGGAGCTCGCGCGGGGCCGCGCCGAACACGTCGGCGGCGATCCACGGCGTCGACCGCGGGTCGTCGAACCAGGCGATGAACGAGGTGATGCCCGCCTGCGCGACGAGGCCGACCGCCGAGCGGCGGCTCGGAGGCATGTCGCCGTACCACGGCAGCGTGTCCTCGAGTCGCTTGAGCGTCGCGGTCGACAACTCACCGGAGATCGTCCGCAGCCATGCGAGCGTCTCCGCCTTCGTCCGGTTGGCGGCCACGTCGGCTAGCTCTCACCCCCGGCGGACCCGGTGGTGCCGGCGTTCACGTCGTGCAGCCGGTACTTCTCGATGGCCTGCGCCGGGATGCCGCGGTCGATCTCGCCGCGCTGGGCGAGCATCTCGAGCGTGCGCACCACGACCGACGGGCCGTCGATGGTGAAGAAGCGACGCGCGGCGGGGCGGGTGTCGCTGAAGCCGAAGCCGTCGGCGCCGAGCGTCGCGAAGTCGCCGGGCACGTACGCGCGCACCTGGTCGGACACCGCGTGCATGTAGTCGGTCACCGCGACGAACGGGCCGCCGGCCGACTCGAGCTTGCTCGTGAGGTACGGCACCTGCGGCGTGGCATCCGGATTCAGGAAGTTGTGCTCGTCGGCGGCCAGGCCGTCGCGGCGCAGCTCCGACCACGAGGTCACCGACCACACGTCGGCCGACACGCCCCAGTCGTCGGCGAGGAGCTGCTGCGCCTCGAGCGCCCACGGGACGGCGACACCGGAGGCCATGACCTGGGCCTTCGGGCCCTGCACCTGCGAGGCCGAGATGCGGTGGATGCCGCGCTCGATGCCCTCGACGTCGACGCCCTCGGGCTCGGCGGGCTGCACGATCGGCTCGTTGTAGACCGTCAGGTAGTACATGACGTTCGGGTCGGGGTGCTCGCCGCCGTACATGCGCTTCAGGCCGGCCCGCATGATGTGGCCGATCTCGTAGCCGTAGGCGGGGTCGTAGGTGACGACCGCGGGGTTCGTCGACGCCAGCAGCGGCGAGTGCCCGTCGGCGTGCTGCAGTCCCTCGCCCGTGAGCGTGGTGCGGCCCGCGGTCGCGCCGATGATGAACCCGCGCGCCATCTGGTCGCCTGCGGCCCACATGGCGTCGCCCGTGCGCTGGAACCCGAACATCGAGTAGAAGACGTAGATCGGGATGAGCGGCTCGCCCTCGACCGAGTACGACGTGCCGATCGACGTGAACGCCGCCATCGCGCCGGCCTCGTTGATGCCGACGTGCACGATCTGGCCCTGCGGGCTCTCCTTGTACGCCAGCAGCAGCTCCCGGTCGACCGAGGTGTAGTGCTGGCCGTTCGGGTTGTAGATCTTCGCGCTCGGGAAGAACGCGTCGATGCCGAACGTGCGGGCCTCGTCGGGGATGATCGGCACGATGCGGTTGCCGAAGTCCTTCGCACGCATGAGGTCCTTCAGGAGGCGCACGAAGGCCATCGTCGTGGCGATCTCCTGGTGGCCCGAGCCCTTCTTCGCGATCGCGTAGGCCGAGTCGTCGGGCAGCGAGATCGCGGTGTGGTTCGTGCGGCGCTCCGGCAGGTAGCCGCCGAGCTCGCGCCGGCGCTCGTGCAGGTACTGGATCGCCTCGTCGTCCTCGCCCGGGTGGTAGTACGGCGGGAGGTAGGGGTTCTCCTCGAGCTGCGCGTCCGTGATCGGGATGCGCATGGTGTCGCGGAACGTCTTGAGGTTGTCCAGCGTCATCTTCTTCATCTGGTGGGTCGCGTTGCGGCCCTCGAACGCCGGACCGAGGCCGTAGCCCTTGATGGTCTTGGCGAGGATGACGGTGGGCTGCCCCTTGTGCTCGCTGGCGGCCTTGAAGGCGGCGTAGACCTTGCGGTAGTCGTGGCCGCCGCGCTTGAGGTTCCAGATGTCGTCGTCGGAGAGGTCCTTGACGAGCTCGAGCGCACGCGGGTCGCGTCCGAAGAAGTTCTCGCGCACGTACGCGCCCGACTCCGCCTTGTAGGTCTGGAAGTCGCCGTCGGGGGTGATGTTCATGAGGTTGCGCAGGGCGCCCTCGTCGTCGCGGCCGAGCAGGTCGTCCCACTCGCGGCCCCAGACGACCTTGATGACGTTCCAGCCGGCGCCGCGGAAGAAGCTCTCGAGCTCCTGGATGATCTTGCCGTTGCCGCGGACGGGGCCGTCGAGACGCTGCAGGTTGCAGTTGATGATGAAGTTCAGGTTGTCGAGGCCCTCGTTCGCCGCGACCTGCAGCTGGCCGCGGCTCTCGACCTCGTCCATCTCGCCGTCGCCGAGGAACGCCCAGACCTGCTGGTCGCTGGCGTCCTTGATGCCGCGGTTGGTGAGGTACTTGTTGAGCTGCGCCTGGTAGATCGCGTTGATCGGGCCGAGGCCCATCGACACGGTCGGGAACTGCCAGAACTCCGGCATGAGCCGCGGGTGCGGGTAGGAGGGCAGCCCGTTCGGGGCGTGCGACTTCTCCTGGCGGAACCCGTCGAGCTGGTCGGTCGTGAGCCGGCCCTCGAGGAAGGCGCGGGCGTAGGTGCCGGGGGAGGCGTGGCCCTGGACGTAGACCTGGTCGCCGCCACCCGGGTGGTCCTGGCCGCGGAAGAAGTGGTTGAACCCGACCTCGTAGAGCGCGGCCGACGATGCGTACGTCGAGATGTGGCCGCCGACGGCGATGCCGGGGCGCTGGGCGCGGTGCACGAGCATCGCCGCGTTCCAGCGGATCCACGCGCGGTAGCGGCGCTCGAGTCCCTCGTCGCCGGGGAACTCCGGCTCGTTCTCCGGAGCGATGGTGTTCAGGTAGTCCGTGGTGGGCACCATCGGCACGCCGAGGTGCAGCTCCTTGGAGCGCTTGAGCAGGCTGAGCATGATCTCGCGCCCGCGCTGGTGGCCCTGCGACGCGACCAGCGCGTCCAGGGACTCGGACCACTCCGCCGTCTCCTCCGGGTCGGAGTCCATCTCGGTTGCGGAGTACGGGTCCTGGTCGTTGACAGTCACACTCGACCTCTCTCGTGTCTCTCGTGGCAGATCCTGCCGTGACGGCGCGCGTTGGTGACGGCCGGGTCGCGGCACGCGGCACACCTTGCCATCCTAGGGTCTCGCGGAGCGAGCGACGCCAATCGGCGGATGCGGCGCCGCGCCATGCGGTCCGTGCCCGGCGCCGTGGGCGGTCGGAGCAGCTCGACGACGGTAGACTCGCAGGGTCGCGCAGGCGGCGGAGGGCCTTTAGCTCAGTTGGTAGAGCGCCACGTTTACACCGTGGATGTCATCGGTTCGAGCCCGGTAGGGCCCACGCCTCGCCTCCCGCCGGCGACCGCCTACGTCGGCTGGCCGGTCTGCGGGGGGCCGACGCGGAACGGGCGCATCATCTCGTTGTCCTCGTGCTCGACGATGTGGCAGTGCCAGACGTACTGGCCGGGCGTGTTGAACTGCGCGCGCACGCGGGTCACCTCGCCCGGGTAGGCGATCACGGTGTCCTTGACGCCCGTCTCCCACAGCTCCGGCGGAACTGCGGAACCGACCGGCTCGACGTGCGACGTGCCCTCGTCGACGAGGATCGGCTGCCGATCGACGACCTCGAACGCGACCTCGTGGATGTGGATCGGGTGCGCGTCGCCGGTGGTGTTGTAGAGCTCCCAGACCTCGGTGCCGCCCACCGTCGGGTTCTCGGTGAGCGCCTCGTCCCAGGTGCGCTCCGACCAGGTGCCGTCGTCGGCGACGACGCCGAGCTGGGCCTCGACGGGCCCCTCGGTGCCGTTGCCGGCCACCGCGGACTCCTCGATGAGCGCGAGCCGACGCGTCGCGGTCTCCGGTGGCAGCGGCGTCCGCAGCGGCAGTTGCAGGAAGGCCGGAGGCGTCGTGGCGTCCTGCCCGACGGCCGGCGCGACGCGGAACTGCATCACCTGGCCGGTCGTCAGCGGGTCGGCGGGATCGAAGTCCACCCCCGGCACGCCGCCGCCGAACGGTTCGTCGGGCCCGACGTTCTGCAGCACGTACTGCCCGACCGGCACGTCCGTGAAGTCGACGATGAGGTCCGCCCGTTCGGCAGGCCCGAGGAGCAGGCGGTCTCCGGTGCTCGACGTGAGGTCGACCGGCGCATCGAGGAACCCGCCCTCGTTGCCGATCGCCCAGGTGCGCACGCCGGGGACGCCCGCGAAGTCGAGGATGAGGAAGCGCGACTGGCAGCCGTTCAGGAACCGGAGCCGGTACCGGCGCTGCTCGACGTCCAGGAACGGCCAGGTGGTCCCGTTGACGATCAGCGTGTTCCCGAAGAACTCGGGGTTCCAGATCGGCGAGAACTCGCTGTCGGGGATGAACGGGCCGTCGATGCCGTCGAAGAAGGTGCGCGTGTCCGGGTAGAACAGGCTGCCGTCCGCGTTGAACGAGCGGTCCTGCACCGCGAGGGCGATCTCCCGGTAGGACTTGTTCGGCGGGAACTTGTCGTTCTCGCGCGGCGCGGGGCCGGGCAGCACGGCCCGCGTCCCGTCGCGGGAGTCGAGCACGGCGTCGTCGCCCTGCGGGCCGCCCCGGATCAGGTAGAACCCGGCGGGTCCGGCGTAGACGTTCAGTCGCGTCATCCCCAGTGCATGGTCGTGGTACCAGTCGGTCGAGGCGCGTCCCAGGTTGGGGTACTGCGACACGGCGGTGCCGGGGCCCCACGCGTAGGCCGGGTCCTGCCCGTATGCGGCTGCCGCCTTCGCGGCGAAGAATGCGTACCAGGTGCCCTCGGTCGCGTAGGACGCGGGGATGTCGATCGCGTCGGGGAGGAACCAGGCCTCGGTGTAGCCGTCGCTGTAGTCCCCGACGCCGACCGCGCCGTGCACGTGGGTGACGATCGGCACCGGCCCCTCGTAGGCGTCCGGGGTGCTCGTGAACGACGGGCGCGAGTCGCGACCGCCGGTGCCTCCCGGCGGGTTGGCCCAGTGCAGCGTGGGGTCGACCGGGAGCAGGTGCGGGAGCGCGCGGCCCGCATCGTCGGTGAGGGCGTTGATCCACGTGACGCGCACGGGCCGGTCGTAGGAGGCCTCGATCGTGAGCGACGGGGCGTTGTGCAGGAGCAGGCCGCGCTTCGAGGCGGCCCTCACCGCCCCGTAGCCCCAGAGCGTGGTCGCCGGCAGCGGGGTCGGCAGCACCTGCTGGGTGAACTGCCGCATCGAGATCTCGTAGGTGTCCGCGGGCTTCCCGCCGGGCATCGTGATGGTCCCCGACCGGGGCATCACCGGCGGCACCAGCACCGGCGCCTGGTACTTCGGGATGTCGCCGGGGGGCAGCGACCCTCCGGGGACCTCGGCCGCCGCGAGCGGCACCCGGAACGGGGTGCCGCCGACGGTTCCGACGAAGACCAGTCCGGCCCCCGCCACGGTTGCGATCCGGAGGAAGTCGCGCCGGCTTGCGGACGTTCGGGTGTCCATGATGGCTCCTCTCGGCATCGACGTCGTCGTCGGTCCGATCCGGGCCCGCTGCGAGCGCGGGCCATGCACGGGATGATTCCACCGGCCCGGGCCCCGCAGCGGGCCGAAGGACCCGCCGCGGTGTCGGATCGGGTCCTCCGCGACGGGAACGGCGACGGCCGTGCGCGGCGGCTCCTAGACTGCCCGCATGGGAGACGTGCATCCGGACGCCTGGGTCTCGCCGCACGCCGTGCTGCGGGGCGACGTCTCGATCGGACCCGGATCGCGCGTGCTCGACTTCGCCGTCCTCGACGGCCGCCGCGGGTCGGTGCGGATCGGCACCGACGTCGTGGTCATGGAGCACGCGGTACTGTGAGCGCGCGAGGAGCACCCGGTGGTGATCGGCGACGCCGTGCTGGTCGGCCCGCACGCGCACGTGAACGGCGCGCGCGTCGAGGACGAGGTCTTCCTCGCGACCGGGGCCGCGCTCTTCCCGGGTTCCCGCATCGGCACCGGCTCCGAGGTGCGGATCCACGGCGTCGTGCAGGTGAACTCGACGCTCGCGCCGGGCACGGTGGTGCCCATCGGATGGATCGCGGCCGGCACGCCCGCCGAGCTGTTCGCACCCGATCGGCACGACGATCTCTGGGCCGTGCAGCGCGAGCTGGACTTCCCCGGCACGGTGTACGGCGTCGGGCGCGACACGTCGATGCGCGAGCTCATGCGACTCCAGTCGGAGCAGTACGGGCCGGGCGCCGGCCCGGGAGACCCGCCGACGCCCCCGCGCTAGGCTGGCGCACGTGCCTGTCTCCCTCGCCGACGCCGTCGCCGCCGCGCACCGGCTCTGGCCGCTCGACGGCGCGGAGGCGTGGGACGCGCCCGGCCTCGTCAGCGGCGACCCGCGCTCCGAGGTGTCGCGCGTGCTGCTCGCCGTCGACCCCGTCGGGATCACCGTCGACGAGGCGCTCGATGGCGGGTACGACCTGCTGCTGACGCATCACCCCCTGCTCCTGCGCGGGGTGACCTCGGTCGCGGAGGACCGCTACAAGGGTGCGCTGCTGGCGCGGCTCATCAGAGGCGGATGCGCGCTGCTCGGCGCCCACACCAACGCCGACGTGGTGGAGGAGGGCACCTCAGCGGTGCTCGCCGCCGGGCTCGGCCTGGTCGACGCGCAACCGATCGTGCCGGGGGCCGTGCCGTCCCGAGGGCTCGGTCGGGTGGGCGATCTCGCCGAGCCGGTCACGCTCGGGCGCTTCGCGCGACGCGTGCTCGACCTGCTGCCCGCGACCGCGGGCGGCGTGCGGGTCGCGGGCGACTACGACCAGCCCGTGCGCCGCGTCGCCGTGTGCGGGGGAGCGGGCGACTCGCTGCTCGCCGACTCCGCCGTGCGCGCGGCGGACGCCTACGTCACGGCCGACCTCCGGCACCACCCGGCCTCGGAGTCGCGCGAGCAGACGTTCACCGCCGGCTCCGGGCCCGCGCTCGTCGACGTGTCGCACTGGGCGAGCGAATGGCTCTGGCTCGACGCCGCCGCGACCGAGTTGCGCGCCGCGCTGCCGGGCGTCGAGGTCGACGTCAGCGAGTCGCGCACCGACCCGTGGGACTTCGCCGTCGTACACTGACCGCTCCGGCGCATCCGCACCACCCCCAGACCGAGGAGAACACGTGAAGGCCACTCCCGCAGCGCAGCAGGAGCTCCTGCGCCTCCAGGCGCTCGACACCCGACTCCAGCAGATCGCGCACCGGCTCGGCGCGCTGCCGCAGGCGGAGCAGCTCGCCGAGCTCGGCAGCCGCGACGACCAGGCGCGCCGCAGGCGCACCGAGGCGTCCGGTGCGCTGGACGACGCGCGGGCCGAGCTGCGTCGCGTGGAGTCCGACGTGGAGGTCGTCGAGGCGCGGATCGCGCGCGACGACGCCCGCCTCGCGTCGAGCACCTCGATGAAGGACGTCGCGGGCCTGGAGTCGGAGCTCGCATCGCTGCGACGCCGCCTCGGCGACCTCGAGGACATCGAGCTCGCCGTCATGGAGCGCGTCGAGGAGCACGAGACCGCGGTGCACGGCATCGACGACGAGCGCGAGGACCTGGCCGGCGAGATCGCCCGCGTCTCGGACGAGCGCGACGAGGCGGCAGGTGCGCTCACGACCGAGCGCGACCAGGTCGCGCGCGACCGCGCGGCCATCGCCGAGGGCCTGCCGGAGGACCTCGCGGCGTTCTACGAGCGTCGCCGGGTCGCCGGCGGCGGCATCGGGGCGGCGCTGCTGCGCCAGCGCACCTGCGGCGGCTGCACCATCACGCTCACCGGGTCCGACCTCGAGGACGTGCGTCGCGCCGCGGACGACGACGTGCTGCAGTGCCCCGACTGCGACCGCATCCTCGTGCGCACCGACGAGTCCGGCCTCTGACGCCGCACCCGGCGCGCGCCTCCGACCGGTAGGCTGGAGGGTGCGAGCGGGTCGGCAAGACGGTCGCGTCGCCCGAGCGATCGGGCGCCGAGGAACGTCCGGGCTCCGCAGGGCAGGACGGTGGGTAACACCCACCCGGGGCAACCCGCGAGACAGTGCCACAGAAAGCAGACCGCCACGGGCTCCGGCCCGCGGCAAGGGTGAAACGGTGGGGTAAGAGCCCACCAGCGGCCGCGGTGACGCGGTCGGCTCGGCAAACCTCGTCCGGAGCAAGGCCAGACAGGGAACCATGGGGCTGCCCGTCCCGTTCCCGGGTGGGCCGCTGGAGGGTCACGGCGACGTGGCCCCGAGAGAGATGGCCGTCCAGCCGGTGTCGCGCAAGCGCCCGGTGAACAGAACCCGGCGTATCAGCCGGCCCGCTCGCCCCACCGGGACGCCGGTGTCACCCCTCGTTCGACGACGACGGATGCTCCACGCCGGCCGCCCACTCCGTGCCGTACACCACGGCCATCGCGGCGGCGCCCAGGATGCCCGCGTTGTTCCGATGCACCGCCGGCACGATCGGGGTGTTCAACTTCAGCAGCGGCAGGAAGTGCTCGTGCCGCTTCGAGACCCCGCCGCCGACGATGAACAGGTCGGGGGAGAACAGGAACTCCACCGTCTCGTAGTAGCGCTGCAGCCGCTTGGCCCACTTCTCCCAGGTGAGCTCCTTGCGCTCCATCACCGAGTACGCGGCGCGGCTCTCCGCATCCCTGCCGTCGATCTCGAGGTGGCCGAGCTCCGAGTTGGGCACCAGCACGCCGTCGTAGAGGAGCGCGGAGCCGATGCCGGTGCCGAGCGTCGTCATGATCACGAGTCCGCGTTCGCCCAGGCCGGCACCGAACCGCGACTCGGCGTAGCCCGCGGCATCCGCGTCGTTGATGAAGTGGATGGGCACGCCGAGCTCCTTCTCGAACAGCGCCTCGGCCGGGAGGCCGATCCACTCGTCGGAGATGTTCGCCGCCGACATCGTGCGGCCGTGCCGCACGATCGCGGGGAAGCAGATGCCGATCGGCGTCTGCCCGTCGTGGTCGAGCTGCCCGAGGAGCTCCTTCGTGGCCTCCAGGATGTCGGCCGGTTCGCCCCCCTGCGGCGTCGGCACCTTGATGCGATCGGAGACCAGCTCGCCGGCGTCGACGTCGACCATCGCCCCCTTGATGCCGGTTCCGCCGATGTCGATGCCGATGGCTCGCTCCCCGCCCATGTGGTCACCCTAGCGCGAGCCCGGCACGCCGGGGAGGGGCGCGTCGGTCGGGCGTAGGATCGGGACATGACGTCCCAGGGGGAAGATCAGTACTGGTACAACATGCGCACCGGCGAGGTCGAGCGGGGCTTCGTGTCCCCGTCCGCCGACCGCGTGGGCCCGTTCCCGACGGCCGGTGAGGCCGCCCGGGCCCTCGAGATCCTGCGCGCGAACAGCGCGAAGTGGGCCGAGGAGGATGCCGCGGAGGACTGATCCCCGCGCCCGGCGGCCCGACCTACTCGTAGCTGTGCTCGGGGCCCGGGTAGACGCCGGAGTCGACATCGGCGCGCCACGCGCGCGCGGCGTCGCCGAGCGTCTGGGCGAGGTTCGCGTACTGGCGCACGAACTTCGGGATCCGGCCGGTGGTCAGGCCCGCCCAGTCGGTCCAGACCAGCAGCTGCCCGTCGGTGTGCGGTCCTGCGCCCACGCTGATGGTCGGGATCGCCAGGGTCTCGGTCACCCGCTTCGCGGCATCCGCCGGCACCATCTCGAGCACGACCGCGAACGCGCCGGCGTCCTGCACGGCGACGGCGTCCTCGACCAGGCGGTCGGCCGCGTCGCCGCGGCCCTGGATGATGTGGCCGCCGAGGCCGTGCTCGGACTGCGGGGTGTAGCCCACGTGGCCCATGACGGGAATGCCGGACTGCACGATGCGCTCGATCTGCGGTGCGCTGCGCCGCCCGCCCTCGAGCTTGACGGCGTGCGCGCCCGACTCCTTCATGAACCGCACCGCCGTGTGGAGGGCCTCCTCGGGACCCGACTCGTAGGAGCCGAACGGCATGTCGGCGACGACGAACGCCCGCGTCACGGCCTTCGCCACGGCCCGGGTGAGCGGCATGAGCTCGTCGACGGTGACCGGCAGCGTCGTGTCGTAGCCGAGCACGTTGTTGCCGGCCGAGTCGCCCACCAGCAGGAAGTCGATGCCCGCCTCGTCGAAGATGTGTGCCGTGAGCTGGTCGTAGCTCGTGAGCCCCGTGATCGGGATGCCCTGCTCCTTGGCGTTCTGGAAGTGCCGGGTGCGGACGCGTCGGGGGCCTGCGGCCCGCCCCGACGCCCCGCCGTAGGGGTTCTGCTCGGCGGCGGCGGACGACGGGTCGGCGGACGGCTCAGGCAGCTCTGGCATGCGGCAAGTCTAGCCATGCGGCATGGGCCGCCCGGCGGCATCCGCCGCACTGCCGGGCACGCCGACGCGCGCCCGCGCCGGGTCGTGGCCGGGCTGCGGAGCCAGTAGCCTAGACGAAGCGAGAGAGGGTGTAGATGGACAAGCAGCGGGACTTCGTGCTCCGGACCATCGAGGAGCGGGGCGTCAAGTTCGTCCGGCTCTGGTTCACCGACGTGGTGGGCACGCTGAAGTCGGTGGCGATCGCGCCGGCGGAGGTCGAGGGGGCGTTCACCGAGGGGCTGGGATTCGACGGCTCCGCGATCGAGGGACTCACCCGCAGCTACGAGTCCGACCTGCTCGCGCACCCCGACCCCACGACGTTCCAGACGCTCCCGTGGCGCGGCGACATCGACCCGACCGCGCGCATGTTCTGCGACATCACCACGCCCGACGGCGAGCCGGCCGTCGCCGACCCCCGCAACGTGCTGAAGCGCACCCTCGAGAAGGCCGCCGACGCGGGCTTCACGTTCTACACGCACCCCGAGATCGAGTTCTACCTGCTGAAGTCGTCGAAGATCGGCGCCGAGGGCCCGCAGCCCGTCGACTCGGCCGGGTACTTCGACAACGTGCCGGGCGGCACGGCGCACGACTTCCGTCGTCGCTCGGTGCGCATGCTCGAGGACCTCGGCATCTCGGTCGAGTTCAGCCACCACGAGGCCGGTCCCGGCCAGAACGAGATCGACCTCCGCTACGCGGACGCGCTCGCGATGGCCGACAACATCATGACCTTCCGCACGGTGATCAAGGAGGTGGCGATCGAGCAGGGCGTGTACGCCACGTTCATGCCGAAGCCGTTCTCCGACCAGCCGGGCTCGGGCATGCACACGCACATGTCGCTGTTCGAGGGCGACAGCAACGCCTTCTTCGAGGCCGGCGCACAGTACCAGCTGTCGAAGATCGGTCGCCAGTTCATCGCTGGCCTGCTGCACCACGCCGGCGAGATCTCGGCCGTCACCAACCAGTTCGTGAACTCCTACAAGCGCCTCTGGGGCGCCGACGAGGCGCCGAGCTTCATCACCTGGGGCCACAACAACCGGTCTGCGCTCGTGCGCGTGCCGCTCTACAAGCCCAACAAGGGCCAGAGCGCGCGTGTGGAGTACCGCGCGATCGACTCCGCGGCGAACCCGTACCTCGCGTTCTCGCTCCTGCTCGCCGCGGGCCTGAAGGGCATCGAGGAGGGCTACGAGCTCCCGCCCGAGGCCGAGGACAACGTGTGGTCGCTGAGCGACGCCGAGCGCCGCGCGCTGGGCTACAAGTCGCTGCCGGCGAGCCTCGACCACGCCATCGAGTACATGGAGGGGTCGGAGCTGGTCGCCGAGACGCTCGGCGAGCAGGTCTTCAACTACGTGCTCGCGAACAAGCGCCAGGAGTGGCGCGAGTACCGCAGCCAGGTGACCCCGTTCGAACTCAAGCGCAACCTGGAGATCCTCTAGCATCGGCCGGCGGGACACCATGAGCGGCCGGAGCCAGAGCCTCACCGCCCTCGCCCGCCTGGGGTTCGACGACCTGAGCGCCGGCGCCGAGCGCCTCGCAGCGGTCGGCGAGCTCCTCGGGGTCGGGGAGGACGCGTGCGTCGGAGTCGTGCGCCACGCGGCGGACCCCGACCAGGCGCTCGCCCTCCTGCAGGACCTCGCCGAGCGCGACGTCGACCGCGTCGCGTCGCTCGTCGCGGACCCGACCGCCGCCGCGGGACTCGGGCGCCTGCTCGGCGCGTCGCGCGGACTCGGCCAGTTCTTCGAACGACACCCCGCCGAGCTCGAACTGCTGCGCGACGGCCCCGTGGCACCTGCCACGGCGGGGGAGTACCGCGCACGCATGCTCGAGGCCATCGACGGGCTCGGCCACGGCGGGCTCGACGACGCGGAGGCCGCCTGGCCGGCGCTGCGCGCCCGATACCGGCGGATGCTCGCGCAGATCGCGTTGTACGACCTCAGCGCCGCCGACGCGGTGGACGTGCTCGACCGCGTCGCAGCGGCGCTGGCCGACCTCGCCGGCGCGGCGATCGACGCGGCCATCGAGCTCGCGCGCCGGGCGCACTCCCGCCGCGAGGGTGATCCCGCCGCACCGGCGCGGTTCCCGGCCGAGCGGGTCGCCGCAACCCGGCTCGCGGTCATCGGCATGGGCAAGGCCGGCGCGCGGGAGCTGAACTACGTGAGCGACGTCGACGTCATCTTCGTCGCCGAGTCGGCCGACGACGAGGTCGTCCCCGGCCCGGTCGCCATCGACATCGCCACGCGCCTCGCGATGACCATGATGCGCGCGCTCAACGGCGCATCCGTCGAGCCGCCGCTCTGGGAGGTCGACCCGAACCTGCGGCCCGAGGGCAAGGACGGCGCGCTCGTGCGCTCGCTCGAGTCGCACCTGACGTACTACGACCGCTGGGCGAAGAGCTGGGAGTTCCAGGCGCTGCTGAAGGCGCGTGCCATGGCGGGCGACCTCGAGCTGGGCGGCCGCTACGTCGACGGTGTCGCCCCGAAGGTGTGGGCGAGCGCGTCGCGCGAGAACTTCGTCGAGTCGGTGCAGAAGATGCGCGAGCGGGTCACCGAGTTCATCCCCGACGACGAGATCGACGTGCAGTTGAAGCTCGGCCCGGGGGGACTGCGCGACATCGAGTTCACGGTGCAGCTGCTGCAGCTCGTGCACGGGCAGTCCGACGATTCGGTGCACCAGCGGGGCACGGTCGCCGCGCTCGACGCCCTGGCGCTCGCGGGCTACGTGGGTCGCGTCGAGGCGGCGGAGTTCACCCGCGACTACCGCATGCTGCGCGTCATGGAGCACCGGCTGCAGCTGGAGCGCCTGCGGCGGACCCACCTCATGCCGCGCACCGACGAGGGCATGCGGCTGCTGGCCCGGGCGAGCGGCCTCGCGCCGACCGGCGAGGAACTGCGCCGGCTCTGGCAGGCGACGCGCGCTCGCGTCCGCGGCCTGCACGAGCGCCTCTTCTACCGCCCGCTGCTGTCGGCGGTCGCGGCGCTGCCGGAGGAGGGCCTCGAGCTCACCAGCGAGCAGGCGGCGGCGCGCCTCCAGGCGATCGGCTTCCGCGATCCGGCAGGTGCGCTCGCGCACATCGCCGCGCTCACGAGCGGCGTCTCACGCCGTGCGGCCATCCAGCGTCACCTGCTGCCCGTGCTGCTCGACTGGTTCGCCGACGGGGCCGACCCCGACTACGGGCTCCTGGCGTTCCGCCGCCTGAGCGACCGACTCGGCTCGGCGCACTGGTACCTCCGGTTCCTCCGCGACTCGACCGCGGCCGCGCTCCGGCTCACCCGGGTGCTCTCGGGGTCGCGGTTCGTCGGCGAGCTCCTCGACCTGGCGCCCGAGTCGGTCGTCTGGCTCGACGACGACGCCGAGCTGCGCCCGCGTGCGATCGACGAGCTCCGGGAGGAGGCGCAGGCGGTGCTCGCCCGCCACGCCGACCCGGAGGCGGCGGCGAAGGTGCTGCGGACCATGCGGCGGCGCGAGGTGCTGCGCCTGGCCTTCTCGGCCATCGTCGGCACGTGCTCGGTCGAGGAGCTCGGCTACGGCCTCGCGGACATCACCCAGCAGCACCTCGAGGCGATGCTCGCGGCGATCCGCCGACCGGCCGGCGGCGACGGCGACGGCATCGAGTTCGGGATCATCGCGATGGGTCGTTTCGGCGGCCGCGAGCTGGGCTTCGGATCGGACGCCGATGTCATGTACGTGTTCCGCCCCGCCGGCGCCGAGTCGCAGGACGCCCAGAAGCGCGCCCAGTTCCTGGTCTCCGAGTTGCAGCGCCTGACTGCGGACGCCCGGCTGCCGCTGGACCTCGATGCGGACCTGCGGCCCGAGGGGCGCAACGGGATCATGGCGCGCTCGCTCGACGCGTACCGGGCGTACTACGCGCGCTGGTCGCTGACGTGGGAGGCGCAGGCGCTGCTGCGCGCGCGGGGCGCCGCGGGCGATGCGGCGCTGCTCGCCGAGTTCGAGGAGCTCGCCGACGCGATCCGCTACCCGGCCGTGATCGGCGAGCAGGAGGTCCGCGAGGTCAAGCGGATCAAGGCCCGGGTCGAGAACGAGCGGCTCCCGCAGGGCGCCGACCCGATGCGCCACCTGAAGCTCGGGCGCGGGTCGCTGAGCGACGTGGAGTGGTTCGTGCAGCTGCTGCAGCTGCGCAAGGCCACCGACGTGCCCGACCTGCGGACGACGTCGACGCTGCAGGCGCTCGCGAGCGCCGCCCGCGCGGGCTTCGTGACCGACCACGACGCCGAGATCCTCCGCGAGGCGTGGATCATCGCGTCCCGTGCGCGCTCCGCGCTGACGCTCTGGCTCAACAAGACGACGGACGTGCTCCCGGTCGAGCGCACGCAGCTCGAGGGCGTCGCACGACTCCTGGAGTACCCGCCCGGATCGGCCAGCCAGCTCGAGGAGGACTACCTCTCCGCGACCCGCCGCGCCCGCCGGGTGTTCGAGCGCTCGTTCTACGGCGAGCCCGAGCGGCGCCAGCCGAGCACGGGCTGACCCGGTCGCATCCGCTCGCCGCGGCCACGCGCGGCGAGGCATGGCCGGCGCCGGAGACGCCGATGGGCCGCACCACCGAAGTGGTACGGCCCATCGGGGATGTCAGGCGATCAGACGCCGAAGTACAGCTCGTACTCGAACGGGTGCGGCCGCTGCGCGAGCGGCTTGATCTCGTTCTCCATCTTGTAGTCGATCCAGGTCTCGATGAGCTCCGGCGTGAAGACGCCGCCCGCGAGGAGGAACTCGTGGTCGGCGGCGAGCGCGTCGAGCGAGTCCTGCAGCGAGTTCGGGACCTGGGGGATGTTCTTGGCCTCCTCGGCGGGGAGCTCGTAGAGGTCCTTGTCGACCGGCTCGTGCGGCTCGATGCGGTTCTTGATGCCGTCGATGCCGGCCATGAGCTGGGCCGCGAACGCGAGGTACGGGTTGCCCGAGGCATCCGGCGCGCGGAACTCGATGCGCTTGGCCTTGGGGTTGGTGCCCGTGATCGGGATGCGGACCGCGGCGGAGCGGTTGCCGGCCGAGTAGACCAGGTTAACCGGCGCCTCGAAGCCCTTGACCAGGCGGTGGTAGCTGTTCAGCGTGGGGTTCGTGAACGCGAGCACCGAGGGGGCGTGGGCGAGGATGCCGCCGATGTACCAGCGCGCGACGTCGGAGAGCCCGCCGTAGCCGGCCTCGTCGTAGAACAGGGGGCTTCCCTCGTTCCACAGCGACTGGTGGGTGTGCATGCCCGAGCCGTTGTCGCCGAAGAGCGGCTTCGGCATGAAGGTCGCGACCTTGCCCCACTGGTTCGCGGTGTTCTTCACGATGTACTTGAACTTCAGGATGTCGTCCGCGGCGTGGACCATCGTGTCGAAGCGGTAGTTGATCTCGGCCTGGCCGCCCGTGCCCACCTCGTGGTGCGCACGCTCGAGCACGAGGCCCGACTCGATGAGCTTCAGCGAGATGTCGTCGCGCAGGTCGGCCTGCTTGTCGACCGGCGAGACGGGGAAGTAGCCGCCCTTGTAGGGGGTCTTGTTGGCCAGGTTGCCGCCCGGCTCCTCGCGACCGGTGTTCCAGGCGCCCTCCTCGGAGTCGACCGAGTAGAAGCTCGCGTTCTGCTTCACCTCGTAGCGCACGTCGTCGAAGATGTAGAACTCGGCCTCGGGGGCGAAGTAGGCGGTGTCGGCGATGCCGGTGGAGGCGAGGTACTTCTCGGCCTTCTTGGCGACCTGGCGCGGGTCCTTGGCGTAGATCTCGCCGTTGCGCGGGTTGTAGATGTCGAACACCATGATGAGCGTGCGCTCGGCCCGGAACGGGTCCACGTACGCGGTGGTCACGTCGGGGATGAGCTGCATGTCCGACTCGTGGATGTTCGCGAAGCCGCGGATCGACGAGCCGTCGAAGAGCTGGCCGACGGTGAAGAAGTCCTCGTCGACGGTCGACGCCGGGATGTTGAAGTGCTGCTGCACGCCCGGAAGGTCGGTGAAGCGGATGTCAAGGAACTTGACGTCCGTCTCCTTGATGAACGAGAGCACTTCGGATGAATCACTGAACATGTGGCGTTTCTCCAAAATCGGGGGAGGGGACCGGACGACTACCTCGGTGCAGCCGATCCGACGCTACCGACCGGCGGTTACCCGGCCGTGACACTAATGTTTCCGGCATGTTACGTAGGCGGCAACCGTCTAGACTCGTCCGGTGCCCGAGAACCCCACCACGTTCGGCCAGCTCCCGCCCAGCGAATGGCCCGGCGAACGCCTCGGGCTCCCGGAGACGGGCCCCGGTTCCGTGGGGCGGGTCGGCCGTCGCATCCTGGCGATCTGCATCGACTGGCTGATCGCCAACCTGATCCCGCTGCTGTGGGCCTCGTACGCCTCGAACGTGCACTCCTGGTCGACCCTCGCGGTGTTCGCGGTCATGCAGGTGCTGTTCATCCCGACCATCGGCGGCAGCATCGGGCATCGCATCACCGGCATGCGCGTGATCGCGCTCGACGGGGGCTGGGTGGGCCTGCGGCGACCGGTCGTGCGCACGCTGCTGCTGGTGATCGTCGTGCCGGCGCTGATCTGGGACTCCGACCAGCGCGGCTTCCACGACAAGGTCGCCGGCACGGTGCTCATCCGCGCCTGAGCGAGCGGATGCCCCGGGGCGGACCGGGGCGGAGGCGAGCGGATGCCCGTCGCATCCGCTCCACCGCATCGGGCGAGGCCCGGTTCAGCGCACCTTGCCGCGCTGCGGTCGCGCCTTCATCGGGTCGATGCCCTTCGGGATGGGCAGCTGCGTCTGCAGCGAGTTGAGCCGGTTGCCGACCGCCATGACCTCGGCCTTGGTGAGCGACTTCTTGATCGACTTGAGCGACCTGGGCAGCTTGTGCAGCGGGATCGCGCCCTCCTCGGTGCCGACGCTCAGCTGCGTGATCTGCACGTTGGGGAGGATGCGGGCGATCTTGCGCTGCTCGTCGTCGAGCATGCGCTTCGTGCGGGTGGGGGAGCCCTCGCCGATCAGCGCGACGCCGCCCTTGCCGACGGCGCGGTAGATCGCGTCCTGGGTCTTGCCGTTGACCGCGACCGGCATCTCGTTGCCCATCCAGCCGCGGCGCAGGCCCGACTTCAGCACGGCGCCCACGGCGCCCGGCTGGCCCTCGATCTGCGAGTACGCCGCCCGCTCGGCGCGACGGCCGAGGATGACGAGCGCGAGCAGCAGGCCGCCGAGGAGGCCCGCCACGAGGAAGAGCGAGATGGTGAACCAGTTGCCGTTGCCGATCAGCACCGACAGCAGCGCCGCCACCAGCACGGGTGCGAGGAACCCGAGGAGGATGAGCCAGGGAGCCGTCGAATCGTGGCGGCGGGTCATCTGGAAGACCTGCCACATCTGCTTGATCCGGCCGGGCTCCTTCGTCGACGAACGGTCCTTGCTGCGTGCCATGGTGTCTAGGATACCGGCGCGGCCGGGCGACGTTGACCGCCGCCCGGCCGATGTTCAGACGACGGCCTGCTCGAAGCCCAGCGCCGCGTCGGCGAGGTGCTCGAGTTCGGCGGGGATCTGCCTCCCACTGCGGCGCATCGACTGCGCCCACAGGCGCCCGGCACGGTAGGACGAACGCACCAGCGGACCGGCGAGCACCCCGAGGAACCCGATCGCCTCGGCCTCGTCGCGGAGCTCCACGAACTCCTCCGGCCGCACCCATCGGTCCACCGGGAGATGACGCGGGCTCGGGCGCAGGTACTGCGTGATCGTGATGATGTCGGTGCCGGCGGCGTGCAGGTCGCGCAGGGCCTCGGAGACCTCCTCGCGGGTCTCGCCCATGCCGAGGATGAGGTTCGACTTCGTGATCAGGCCCGCGTCGCGCCCCCGCGTGAGCACGTCGAGCGACCGCTCGTAGCGGAACGCCGGGCGGATGCGCTTGAAGATGCGCGGCACGGTCTCGACGTTGTGCGCGAACACCTCGGGCCGGGCCGAGAACACCTCGCCGAGGTGCTCGGGGCGCCCGGAGAAGTCGGGCACGAGGATCTCCACGCCCGTGCCCGGGCTCTGGCGGTGGATCTCGCGGATGGTCTCGGCGTAGAGCCACGCGCCCTCGTCGGGCAGGTCGTCGCGGGCGACGCCGGTGACGGTCGCGTAGCGCAGCTCCATGCGCGCGACCGACTCGGCCACGCGACGCGGCTCGTCGGTGTCGTAGTCGGCGGGCTTTCCGGTGTCGATCTGGCAGAAGTCGCAGCGCCTCGTGCACTGCGAGCCGCCGATCAGGAACGTCGCCTCGCGGTCCTCCCAGCACTCGTAGATGTTCGGGCAGCCGGCCTCCTGGCACACAGTGTGCAGGTCCTCGCTCTTCACCAGCGACTGCAGCGACCGGTACTCGGGGCCCATCTTCGCGCGGGTCTTGATCCATTCGGGCTTGCGCTCGATCGGGGTCTGCGCGTTGCGGACCTCGAGGCGGAGCATCCGACGGCCCTCGGGTGCGGTGCTCACGCGACCACCTCCTCGCGCTCGGCGGCGAACTCGGCGACGAGTCGGTCGCGGACCGCTCCGACCAGGTCGGACGGATGCGTCGGATGCCCGATCACCCGCGAGATCGTGGTCACGCCCGCGTCGCGGATGCCGCACGCGACGATGCGACCGTACGGCTCCAGCGAGTTGCTGCAGTTGAGCGCGAACCCGTGCATCGTGACGCCCTCGGCCACGCGCACGCCGATCGCGGCGATCTTGTCCTCGGCGCCGGGCGGGCCGACCCAGACCCCGGAGCGGCCGTCGACGCGACGGCCGTCGACCCCGAGGGGCTGCAGCACGTCGATCAGCACCTGCTCGAGGCGCCGGACGTAGCCGACCACGTCGATCGGCTCGGCGAGGCGGATGATCGGATAGCCGACCAGTTGGCCCGGACCGTGCCAGGTGATCTTGCCGCCCCGGTCGACGTCGACGACGGGGGTGCCGTCGACCGGCCGTTCGTCGGGGGCGGTCCGCTTGCCGGCGGTGTAGACGGACGGATGCTCCAGCAGGAGCGCGGTGTCGGGGCGTTCACCCGCGACGACCGCTCGATGGACGGCGCGCTGAAGGTCGAGACCCTCGATGTACGGCACGGAGTTGGCGCTTAGCCCCGCGACGATGACGTCGAGCATGACCCCAGTCTAGGTGTCGCGTCCTCCACACGCGCCCCCATCGCGGAAGCGCGACGGGGGAGCGGCGGCGCGGGGCCGTCGCGCGCCTCGCCGGGCGATGCTGTGGCGGTGACTGGCGGAACCGAGGGCGTGCTGACGGGGGGCTACCGGGTCGTGCGGCGCATCGGCGCGGGCCGGCGCTGCACGGCATGGCTCGCCGCGCCCCCGGCGGACGGCGGGGGGTCGGAGGCGCCGGTGGTGCTCCGCACGTACCCGGCCGGTGCCGCCCCGGGCCCGCTCGCGGTCGAGGTCGCCGCGCTGGCGCGCACGGCGCGTGGCGTCCTCCCCGCGCTGGTGGACGTGATCGGCGACGGCACGCGCACGACCCTCGTCGTCGAGCACCTCGAGGCGGGGCTGCCCGAGCTGCTCGAGTGCCGGGAGTGGTCGCCGGGCGAGGCGGTCACCCTCCTCGCGGGGGTCCGCGAGGCCGTGCTCGCGCTCGAGTCCGCCGGGTTCGCACCGGACCGCCTCGCGCCAGGTCAGGTGATGCTCGATCGCACGGGCCGGCCGCGCCTCGTCGGGGCGGGGAGCCTCCGCGACCTCACCGACGCGAGCGGGATCGCGCGGAGCGAGGCCGCCCGGGCGGCGATCGCCGCGTACGGCGGCCTCGTGCGCGCCGTGGGCGCACGGCTGCCCGACCCGGCCGTGCTGGACGCGTTGGCCGGCTGGTGCGACCGGGCCGGTCGCTCACGGCCGTTCGTCCGCGACGACGCCGCGTGGGAGCGGGAGCTGTTCGCCGTCGCGCCCCCGGCGCCGATTCTCCGGGGCGACCGCTCGCCCGCGGGGCGGGCCGCGGACGGGGTCGGGTCGCCCGCCCCCGGCGCGGTCGGTCGGGTCGGGGACGCCGGGGCCCGACCCGAGTCGTATGCCGGGCCCGCGAGCGGCGGCGCGGCGGCCTGGGCGGGCATCCTGCAGCTGCCCGAGCAGACCGCGGAGGCGTGGGAGCAGGCGCTCGACGCGGGACTGCCCGCCCGGCTGCGCAGCGCACTCCGCGCCCGTCGGCGACCGCTGCTCGTGGGCGCGGCCGTCGCCGCCTCGGTGCTGGTGCTCGCGCTCACCGCGCTGCAGGGCGACGGTGCAGCCGATGCCGCGGACGACGCGCGGGCGCCCTCGACCGACGTCGCGTCGCCCGCCGAGGTCGACACGGTCACCGAGGCGGCCGATCCCGGAGCATGGGAGCCACCGGATCCGGACGCCGACCCCGCCGAGGCGGCGGCAGCGCTGCTGGCTCGGCGCGCGCGGTGCCTCGAGCTCCGCTCCGAGCCGTGCCTCGCAGACGTGGTGCAGCCGGGTTCGCCGATCGAGGCAGACGATCGCGCATGGATCGGCGAGGCATCCGTCGGCGAGGCGCCGATCGGCGCAGTGCACTCCACCCCGGCAGCGGTCGACCCGCGGGAGGTCGTCGTCGTCGATGTGCTCGGCGACGCCGTGCTGGTCGAGGTCGGATCGGGCTCGCCGGAAACGCCACCGGCCTCGGTCCTCATCGTGAGGGCCGAGGCCGGGTGGAGATTGCGGTCGCTCCGGGAGTGACCGGCGGGATCAGATGCCGAGGTCGCCCTCGAAGTCGCCTTCCTCGAGGCGGTCCTTGACCGCGGTGAGGAATCGGGCGGCGTCGGCCCCGTCGATGATGCGGTGGTCGTACGACAGCGCGAGGTAGACCATCGAACGGACCGCGATCGCGTCGGAGCCGTCCTGGCTGACCACGACCGGACGCTTCACGACGATGCCCGTGCCCAGGATAGCGGTCTGCGGCAGGAACACCACGGGGGTGTCGAACAGCGCACCGCGCGAGCCGGTGTTCGTCAGCGTGAAGGTGCCGCCGGCGAGCTCGTCGGGCTTCAGCTGGTTGTTGCGGGTGCGCTCGGCGAGGTCGGCGATCTGCGCCGACAGGCCGGCGATGTCGTGCTCGCCCGCGTTCTTGATCACCGGGGTCAGCAGGCCGCGCTCGGTGTCGACCGCGATGCTCAGGTTCTCGGTGTCGGGGTAGACGATCGAGTCGCCGTCGACGGTCGAGTTGATGATCGGGTACGCGCGGAGCGCCTCGATGGCGGCCAGCGCGAAGAACGGCATGAAGGAGAGCTTGTTGCCGGTCTCCTCGAGGAACGCCGCCTTGGCCTTGTCGCGGAGGCGCGCCACCTTGGTGACGTCGACCTCGACGACGCTCGTGAGCTGGGCCGTCGACTGCATCGAGACCACGGCGCGCTCGGCGACGACCTTGCGCAGGCGCGTCATCGCCTGCGTCGTGCCGCGCAGCGGCGAGGGCTCCGGGCGCGGCTTCGGCGCTGCAGCGGGCGCGGCTGCGGCCTCCGTCGACCGGGCGTCGAGCACGTCCTGCTTGCGGATGCGGCCGCCGACACCGGTGCCGGTGACGGTCGAGAGGTCCACGCCCTGGTCGTTCGCGAGCTTGCGCA
Organism: Agromyces sp. SYSU T00194; assembly: GCF_040496035.1. Classification (NCBI taxonomy): domain Bacteria; kingdom Bacillati; phylum Actinomycetota; class Actinomycetes; order Micrococcales; family Microbacteriaceae; genus Agromyces; species Agromyces chitinivorans. The sequence continues at coordinate 208,308 of NZ_JBEPJZ010000002.1, forward strand.
CGATCGGGGTGACGTAGCCGCCGCCCGCGTGGGCCGGGGCGGATGCGGCAGGAGCGGCCGGGGCCGCGGGAGCGGCCGGGGCCGCAGGAGCGGCCGGTGCCGCGGGAGCCGCCGGTGCTGCGGGCGGTGCGGGCGGAGCCGCGGGTGCGGCCGGGGCTGCGGGCGCCGCAGGAGCGGGCTCCGGCTCCGGGGCCGGCTCGGGAGCGGGCTCCGGCTCGGGAGCAGCCTCGGGCTCGGGAGCGGGCTCCGGCTCGGGGGCTGCGGCGGGCTCCGGCTCGGCCGCCGGCGCTGCGGCGCCGGAGCCGTCACCGATGGTCACGAGCGGCGTGCCGACCTCGACCGTCTCGTCCTCCTGGACGAGGATCTCCTCGATGACCCCCGCGACGGGCGACGGGATCTCGGTGTCGACCTTGTCGGTCGAGACCTCGAGCAGGGGCTCGTCGACCTCCACCTGGTCGCCGACGTTCTTCAGCCATCGGGTGACCGTACCCTCGGTGACACTCTCACCGAGTGCCGGGAGGCTGACGGATTCGCTCATGCGATTGACTCCTTCACAGCGTGTGCGCTTTCTAGCTTATTGCAGGGGTGTTCGGGGCCGCGGGCGTCACATCGCGTGCAGCGGCTTGCCGGCGAGCTTCAGGAACGCCTCGCCGAGCGCCTCGTTCTGCGTCGGGTGCGCGTGCAGGAGCGGGGCGACGTCCTCGGGGTACGCCTCCCAGTTCACGGCCAGCTGGGCCTCGCCGATGAGCTCGCCGACGCGTGCGCCGATCATGTGGACGCCGACCACGGGGCCGTCCTCGACGCGGACGACCTTGATCGATCCGCTCGTGCCGAGGATGTGGCTCTTGCCGTTGCCACCGAGGTTGTACTCGTAGCTCGACACCTGATCGTCGCCGAACTGCTCCTTGGCCTTCGCCTCGGTGTAGCCGACCGACGCGACCTCGGGGTCGCAGTAGGTGACCTTCGGGATGTTGACGTCGTCGACGACGATCGGGTCGAGGCCGGCGAGCTCCTCGGCGACGAAGATGCCCTGCTGGAAGCCGCGGTGCGCGAGCTGGAGCCCGGGGACGATGTCGCCGACGGCGTAGACGCCCGGAACGCTCGTCTCGAGGCGGTCGTTGGTGAGCACGAACCCGCGGTCCATCTCGATGCCGACCTCCTCGTAGCCGAGGTTGTGGGTCGCCGGACCGCGGCCGACCGCGACGAGGAGCAGGTCGGCCTCGACGGTCGTGCCGTCCTCGAGCGTGACGACCACGCCGCTGTCGTCCTGGGTGACGCCCTGGAAGCGCGTGCCGAGCTTGTAGTCGATGCCGCGCTTGCGGAACGCGCGCTCGAGCTGCTTCGAGACCGACTCCTCCTCGTTGGGCACCAGGTGCGGCAGGGCCTCGATGATCGTGACGTCGGCGCCGAACGAGCGCCACACGCTCGCGAACTCGACCCCGATCACGCCGCCGCCGAGGACGGCGACGCGCTGCGGCACCCACTCGAGCTGGAGGGCGGTCTCGCTGGTGATGACCCGGCCGCCGATCTCCAGGCCGGGGAGCGTGCGCGAGTACGAACCGGTGGCCAGGACGACCTTCGCGCCGGTGATGGTCTGGTCGCCGACCTGGACCGTGGTCGGCGAGGTGAGACGCCCCTCGCCCTCGACCACGGTGATGCCGCGGGCCTTGACGAGTCCCTGCAGGCCCTTCCACTTGCTGGAGACGACGCCGTCGCGGTAGGCGTTCACGGCGGGCATGTCGATGCCCTCGAACGTGGCCTTCACGCCGAACTTCTCCGACTCCTTGGCCCCGTCGGCGATCTCCGCCGCGTGCAGGAGCGCCTTCGTCGGGATGCAGCCGCGGTGCAGGCAGGTGCCGCCGAGCTTGTCCTTCTCGATGAGGGCGACGCTGAAGCCGAGTTGCACGGCGCGCAACGCGGCCGCGTAGCCTCCGCTGCCTCCTCCGAGAACGACGACGTCAAAATTCTGCTCGGACACTCGGATATCTCCCTTGCGCACCAGATGTCTGCGACACGGTCTGCCCGGCGGATCGGTGGTCGCCGGCAGGCTGCTCGGGCGAGTCGTTCTCGCCCCACACGACCTTACTACCCGTCGGACCCGCCGGTGCGCGGGCGGTCGTGCACGCGAAGTGTTCGCTCTCGGCATGCCACCGGGCAGCGGGCGGCGGCGGCCACGGGCATCCCGCTCAGTAGCATTGGAGGCATGCGAGACCCCCGCGAACTCTACGAGCTGGTCGACGGCGTCGAGGTCCCCGAGGGGCTCCCGCTGGTCGCCGGCCTCACCGGGTTCGCCGACTCGGGCGGCGCCGTCTCGCAGTTCACGAGCTACCTGGTCGACACGCTCGACACCGAGCTGGTGGCGGAGTTCGACGTCGACGAGCTGCTGGACTACCGGGCCCGTCGCCCCGTCATCACGTTCGACCAGGACCACATCTCCGACTACGAGCCCCCACGCCTGCGGATGCACCTCGCGAGCGACGAGCTCGGACGGCGATTCCTCCTGCTGACCGGCTTCGAGCCCGACTTCCAGTGGGAGCGGTTCGTGCGCGCGGTGCTGGACCTCGTCGACCGGTTCGGCGTGGCGACCGCGACCTGGGTGCACGCGATCCCCATGCCCGTGCCGCACACGCGTCCGATGGGCGTGACCGTCAGCGGCAACCGGGACGACCTCGTCGAGTCGATGTCGGTGTGGCGCCCGCACACGCAGGCGCCCGGCAACGCGCTGCACCTGCTCGAGTACCGGCTGCGCGAGCGCGGCATGCCGATCGCCGGCTTCGTGCTCCTGGTGCCGCACTACCTCGCCGACACCGAGTACCCGCTCGCGGCGGTGTCCGCGCTCGAGTGCATCAGCGCGGCGACGGGGCTGATCTTCCCGACCGACGCACTCCGCGAGCAGGGACGCGAGTTCATCGCCCGCATCGATGAGCAGGTCGGCGAGAACGGCGAGCTCGCGAAGCTGGTCGGCTCGCTGGAGGAACGCCACGACGCCTACATGGAGGGCACGACGCTGCGGTCGCCGCTCACCGACGAGGCGGGCGAGGTGCCCAGCGCCGACGACATCGCCGCCGAGTTGGAGAAGTTCCTCGCGTTCCGCCGCACGCGGGACGACGACACGCCGCGCGGATAGCGGGCGAGGGGAATTCGATCCGCCTGGAGCGGGTTATAATTGTACGAAGGACCCATCGAGTCGGCCGTCAGCGATCTGCCCGCGATCGCACCCGACTTGACATGGGCCTTTGTAATGTCCGAAACGATCGTGCGGCCCGAGAGTCGGGCCCGGCGGCACGCCGTCGCATCGATCGGACCCGAGAGGTTTCCGCATGGCACAGCAGACCGAACCGAAGCAGGGCGCCCCTGCGACGAAGGCCGCGAAGTCCGCATCCACCGCCACCAAGTCGCCCGCGAAGCAGGCCACCGGCACGGGCTCGACGGCGAAGAAGGCCACGACCAAGCGCGCGCCCGCGAAGTCGACGGGCTCGAGCACCACGAAGACGCGCACGGCGAAGCGCACCGACGAGGCGCCTGCGACCGAGCAGCGCGCCCCGCGTTCGCGCGCCGCGACCGGCACCCGCAAGAAGGCCGCCCCGAAGGACGCCGACGAGGAGGAGGCCGACGGCCCCGACGCCGACGACCAGCACGAGGACGAGGCCGAGACCCCGACCGCCAAGGTCGAGGCGCACCCGACCGGCGCCATCGTGCTGCGCGCCGTCGACGAGGACGACGACGTACCGGTCTACTCGACCCAGATCACGGGTGCCACGGCCGACCCGGTCAAGGACTACCTGAAGCAGATCGGCAAGGTCGCGCTCCTGAACGCGGCCGAGGAGGTCGAGCTCGCGATGCGCATCGAGGCCGGCCTGTTCGCCGAGGAGAAGCTGTCGCACATGTCCAAGGAGGAGCATCGCAGCCAGCTCGGCCGCGAGCTCGCCTGGGTCGCGAAGGACGGCCAGCGCGCGAAGAGCCACCTCCTGGGCGCGAACCTGCGCCTGGTGGTCTCCCTCGCGAAGCGCTACACCGGCCGCGGCATGCAGTTCCTCGACCTCATCCAGGAGGGCAACCTCGGCCTCATCCGCGCGGTCGAGAAGTTCGACTACACCAAGGGCTTCAAGTTCTCGACCTACGCGACGTGGTGGATCCGCCAGGCGATCACGCGCGCCATGGCCGACCAGGCCCGCACCATCCGCATCCCGGTGCACATGGTCGAGGTCATCAACAAGCTCGCTCGCGTGCAGCGCCAGATGCTGCAGGACCTGGGCCGCGAGCCCACGCCCGAGGAGCTGTCGAAGGAACTCGACATGACCCCCGAGAAGGTCGTCGAGGTGCAGAAGTACGGCCGCGAGCCGATCTCGCTGCACACCCCGCTCGGCGAGGACGGCGACAGCGAGTTCGGCGACCTGATCGAGGACACCGAGGCGGTCGTCCCGGCCGACGCGGTGGGCTTCACGATGCTGCAGAAGCAGCTCGAGAGCCTGCTCGACTCGCTGTCCGAGCGGGAGGCCGGCGTGATCCGCATGCGCTTCGGCCTCGGCGACGGCCAGCCGAAGACGCTCGACCAGATCGGCGACACGTTCGGCGTGACGCGCGAGCGCATCCGCCAGATCGAGTCGAAGACGATGGCGAAGCTGCGCCACCCGTCGCGCTCCCAGTCGCTCCGCGACTACCTCGAGTAGGCCGCAGGTGCGCTACGCGCCGGCGATCCTCGTCGGCCGGTTCGTGCGGTTCCTCGCCCGGCTGCGCAAGCCCGGCGGGGGATCGGCCGTGCCCGGCCTCGTGGTGAACCGCATCGCCCCCGGCTACCTCCCGCACGCGCTCGGCGCGTTCCCCGACGGCCTCGTCGTGGTCTCGGGCTCGAGCGGCAAGTCGACGACGACCAAGATGCTCGTCGGGGTGCTGCGCGCGCACGGGCGATCGGTCTTCACCAACCCGTCGACCGCGAACATCAGCCAGGGCCTCACCTCGGCCCTGCTCGAGCGCGCCGACGTGCGGGGCCGGGTGCCGGGCGATCTCGCGGTGCTCGAGATGGACGAGGGCCACGGTGCGCGCGTCACGGCGGGCCTCCACCCCGACGTCGTGGTGCTGACCAACGTCATGGTGGACCAGATCGACCGGTTCCACGACTCCGAGGCGGTCGCGGGCATGCTCGGGCGCATCGCGGGCCGCGCCACCCGCTCCATCGTGCTCAACGCCGATGACGCGTACCTGGTGCAGGTGGCGTCCGTCGCCGAGCGGGGGGTCGCGATCGAGCGATTCGGCGTGAGCGGCGAGGTGCTCGCGGCGACGCCGCGCGGGCTCGGCAACGCCGAGACCGCGGGGGAGCGGCTCGCCCCCGGCGACGGCGTGCGCATCGTCGCCCTCGACGGCGACCGCGTCACGCTCGAGGCGGACGGACGCACCGTCGACGCGCGGCTGCCCGCCCGCGGCATCCACTACGCCGTCGATGCGGCGGCCGCGATCGCCGGCGCCCGCGCGGTGCTCGGCCGCGACCTCGACCTCGATGCCGCCGCCGCGTCGATCAGCGCCATGCCGGCGGTCTTCGGCCGCGGCGAGCGGGTGTCGGTGCGCGGGGTCGACGTCGAGTTCGTCCTGGTGCAGAACCCGTCGAGCTTCCAGCTGAACGTCGACGGCATCGCCCCCGGCACCGACCAGATCCTGTTCGCCATGGGGTCGGACGTGCGCGACCCGTCCTACTTCTGGCCGGTCGACGCCTCAGGCCTGGGCCGGGTCCACGCGGTCTCGGGGTCGAAGGCGCACGAGGCGGCGCTCCAGCTCGCCTACGACGGGGTGGTCATCGATCGCGTCGAGCCCGACCTCGGCACCGCGCTCGACGAGTTCCTCGCACTGCCCGAGCCCGAGACGGGCGTGAAGACGATCGTGTTCACGGCCGACTCGATGCGCCGCACCCGCGCCCACCTCGGCCTCGCCGAGGCGAAGGAGGACGCATGACGACCCTGGCGATCGTGAGCCTGTTCCCCAGCCTGCTGAACGTCAACGGCGATGCCGAGAACGGCGACGTCCTCGCCGCGCGCGCCCGCTGGGCGGGGCTCGATGCGATGCACCTGCGGCTCGAGGACGCCGGCGAGATGCCGGTCGAGCCCGACGTGATCGTGCTGGGCTCGGGAACGGATGCGGCCGCGCACGTGGCCCGGGAACGCCTCGCGCCGCTCCACGACGACCTGCGCCGGTGGGCGACCGAGGGCGTGCGCATCCTCGGCGTCGGCATCGGCATGGAACTGCTCAGCTGGGGGATCGAGTTCGCGGACGGCGGCACCCTCGAGGGCCTCGGCATCGTGCCGGGGCGCGCGGTGCCGCGCGATGCGCGGGTGAGCGACGACCTCGTCGTGCGCACGAGGCACGGCCTGCTCGTCGGCTACGAGAACCACGCCCGCGACTACGTGGGCGCCGAGGCCTCGCCGCTCGGCCGCGTCGTCCGCGGCAGCGGCAACGGCCGCGACTCCGGGCAGGAGGGCGTGGTCATGGGATCCGTCATGGGCACGCACCTGCACGGGCCGGTGCTCGCGAAGCACCCCGTGCTGGCCGACGCGATGCTGACCGCCGCCGCCGAGCGGCGCGGGGCGACGTACCGCGTCGCCGACGCGGCATCCGTCGTCGACGGCTACGCCGACGCGGCGCGATCGACGATCCTCGAGCGCCTGGGCGTTTCCGCGGGCTGACCGCTCGGGTGGCGGCGCGTCGGCCCCGGGGGAACGACGACGGCCCGCCCGGATCCGAGGATCGCGGACGGGCCGGTGAGGTCGTCGAGCGCTAGGGGCGCGACTCCGAGACCAGGCGGCTGGACTCGTCGTGCCAGCTGTGCGCGATCTCGGAGAGCTTCTCCTGGTGCTTGCGGCCGTGGTGCGCGCAGAACAGCAGCTCGCCGTTGTTCACGACGACGCGGATGTACGCCTGCGCACCGCAGCTGTCGCAGCGGTCCAGCGCGGTGAGCTCGTGCGGCGGCTCGAGCTCATCGACCGCACCATCGGTCTCCGGGTATCGGGTCATGGCTCCTCCTCCGTACGTGCACCGAATTCTTGGGTGCCTCCATGAAAGCACGGCCCGGCTGTGCGTTCGGCCCGGAGGGACGGTATTTCGCTCAACGCGTACAGTGCGCCGACGGATGCCCCCGGGCGGGGTGTCGACGTCGGGGCGACGCCCGACGCGCGGGTAGTCTGGACGGTCGTGAGCGCAGACTATTCCGCCAGGCACCTCTCCGTACTCGAGGGTCTCGAGGCGGTGCGCAAGCGCCCGGGCATGTACATCGGATCCACCGACTCGCGCGGACTCATGCACTGCCTGTGGGAGATCATCGACAACTCGGTCGACGAGGCGCTCGCGGGCCACGGCTCGGAGATCGACATCGTGCTGCATCGCGACGGAAGCGTGGAGGTGCGCGACCAGGCCCGCGGCATCCCCGTCGACGCCGAGCCGCGCACCGGGTTGTCCGGAGTCGAGGTCGTCTTCACGAAGCTCCACGCGGGCGGCAAGTTCGGCTCGGGGTCGTACGCCGCCTCCGGCGGACTGCACGGCGTCGGGGCATCCGTCGTCAATGCCCTCTCCGAGCGGCTCGACGTCGAGGTCGACCGCGACGGACGCACCTGGGCGATGTCGTTCCACCGGGGCGAGCCGGGTGTCTTCGACGACGGCGGCACGCCCACGCCCGACGCGGCGTTCACGCCGTTCGAGCTCTCCAGCGAACTGCGGGTCGTCGGCAAGGTCGCCAAGAAGACGACCGGCACCCGCGTGCGCTACTGGGCCGACCGGCAGATCTTCACGCGCGACGCCGCGTTCCTCGCCGAGGAGCTCATCGGGCGCGCGCGCCAGACCGCGTTCCTGGTGCCCGGCCTGGGCATCTCGATCGTCGACGAGCGCGGCGACGAGCCCGAGACCACGCGCTTCCGGTTCGACGGCGGCATCTCGGAGTTCGCGGAGTACCTCGCGACCGACCCTGCCGTGACCGACGTCTGGCGCCTCGAGGGCTCGGGCACCTTCACGGAGACCGTGCCCGTGCTCACCGACTCGGGCACCATGGTCTCGACCGAGGTGGAGCGCGAGTGCGTGGTCGACGTGGCCCTGCGCTGGGGCAACGGCTACGACACCACGGTGCGCAGCTTCGTGAACATCATCGCCACGCCCAAGGGCGGCACGCACCTCGCCGGCTTCGACCAGGGGCTCATGCGGGTCATCCGCGCCCAAGTGGAGCAGAACGCGCGACGCCTCAAGGTCGGCACCGACAAGCTCGACAAGGACGACGTGCTCGCCGGCCTCACGGCGGTCGTCACCGTCCGCCTCGCGGAGCCGCAGTTCGAGGGCCAGACGAAAGAGGTGCTCGGCACCCCGGCCGTGCGCGCGATCGTCACGAACGTGGTCGCGACCGCGTTGAAGGAGCGCTTCGCCTCGACGGCGCGCGCCGACAAGGCGCAGTCGTCGGCGCTGCTCGAGAAGGTCGTGGCGGAGATGAAGGCGCGCATCTCGGCGCGCACGCACAAGGAGACGCAGCGGCGCAAGAACGCGCTCGAGAACTCGACGCTGCCCGCGAAGCTGGTCGACTGCCGGTCGAACGACGTCGCGCACAGCGAGCTGTTCATCGTCGAGGGCGACTCGGCGCTCGGCACCGCCAAGCTCGCCCGTGACAGCGAGCACCAGGCGCTGCTGCCGATCCGCGGCAAGATCCTCAACGTGCAGAAGGCGTCGATCGCCGACATGCTCGGCAACGCCGAGTGCGCGTCGATCATCCAGGTGATCGGCGCCGGGTCGGGTCGCACCTTCGACATCTCCATGGCCCGCTACGGCAAGGTCATCATCATGAGCGACGCCGACGTCGACGGCGCGCACATCCGCACCCTGCTGCTGACGCTCTTCTTCCGCTACATGCGCCCGATGATCGAGGAGGGGCGCGTGTTCGCGGCCGTGCCGCCGCTGCACCGCGTCGTGGTCATGCATCCCGGCTCGAAGCCGAACGAGACCATCTACACCTACTCCGAGGCCGAGCTCGACGGCGTGCTGAAGGGCCTGCAGCGCAAGAACCGCCGCTACCAGGACCCGATCCAGCGCTACAAGGGCCTCGGCGAGATGGACGCCGACCAGCTCGCGGTCACGACCATGGACCCGCGTCACCGCACCCTGCGACGCGTCGGCATCGCCGACGCCGAGCAGGCGGGCCGCGTGTTCGAGCTGCTCATGGGCAACGAGGTCGCGCCGCGCAAGGAGTTCATCGTCGACAGCGCCGCCGCGCTCGACAAGGAGCGCATCGACGCCTGACCCGGCGCCCGCCGGGGGAGGCGGGGGCGGATGCCGGGGCATCCGCCGCACCCGTGCGGTCGGTCGCGGCGCGTCGTCCGCTCAGCCGACCCGGCGGCCGATCGCGCCGACGACCGCGTCGAGCGGGGTGCCCGACGCGTCGCGCTTGGCACCGGGCTCCGGCAGCGTGCGGGTGGCGCCGTCGGTGCCGACCGCGAGCGCGGGCTCGGGTCCGACCCAGGCGACGGAGAGCTCGGTCTCGCCCTTCAGGAAGCGCTGGGCGCGCACGCCGCCGGTGGCCCGGCCCTTGCCGGGGAACTCGGCGAACGCGCTGACCTTCGCCGAGCCGGGGTCCGTGCCCATGAGCGTCTCCCCGCCCGCGGCGACCGTCGCCACGACCGACTGCTCCACCTCGTCGGCGGCGAGCGCGGTGAAGTGCACGACGCGCGCGTCGGCGCCGAGCTTGATGCCCGCCATGCCGCCCGCCGCGGCGCCCTGCGGGCGCACCGACGATGCCGGGAAGTGCAGCAGCTGGGCGTCGGATGCCACGAAGACGAGTTCGGCGTCGTCGGGCGCCGGTGCCGCGGCGACCAGCTCGTCGCCGGGCTTCATCGCGATCACCTCGAAGTCGGGCCGGTTCGGGAACGCCGACGGGACGACGCGCTTGACGACGCCCTGCTTCGTCCCCAGCGCGATCGGCACGTCGCCGGTCATCGGGACGACCGCGAGGATGCGCTCGGAGCGATCGGGCAGCGCGAGGTAGTCGTGCACCCGCACGCCCGCGCCGAGCTGCACCGAGTTCGGCGGGAGCGCCGGCAGCTCGAGCGGGGAGAACCGCACCAACCGGCCGCGACTCGTGATCGCACCGATCTCGGTGCGGCTCGTGGTCGCGAGCGAGGAGCGCACCGCATCGTGCTTGCTGCGGCGCTTCGGCACGGTGATCACGGGCGGGCCGTCCTCGCCGACGGGGAGGTCGACGCGGGCGATGCGACCGGTGACGCCCAGGAGCACCCGGCAGGGGACGTCGGCGTGCTCGAGGTCCTCGGGGGCCTGCTTGCGGCGCTTGGCGCCGGCCGGCTGCTGCTTCGCCTCGGTCAGCAGCGTGCGCCGGGGCGATCCGTACCGCTCGGCGACGTCGCCGAGCTCGTCGGCGACGAGCGTGCGGATCGCGAGCTCGCTGGAGAGCAGTTCCTCGAGCTCGGCGATCTCGGCCAGCAGGGTGTCGCGCTCGGCCTCGAGCTCGATGCGGGAGAACTTCGTGAGGCGGCGCAGGCGCAGCTCGAGGATGTACTCGGCCTGCAGGGTGCTGAGGTCGAAGACGTCGATGAGGCGCGAACGGGCCTGCTCGGTGTCGTCGGAGGTGCGGATCACCTGGATGACCTCGTCGATGTCGAGGATCGCGATGAGCAGGCCCTCGACGAGGTGCAGCCGGTCCTTCCGCTTCGTGAGGCGGAACTGCGAGCGGCGCGTGACGACGCTCACGCGGTGGCCGATGTAGACCTGCAGGAGCTCGCGCAGCCCGAGCGTCTGCGGCTGGCCCTCGACGAGGGTCACGTTGTTGATGTTGAACGAGTCCTCGAGGGGGGTGAGGCGGTACAGCTGCTCGAGCACGGCCTGCGGGTTGAACCCGGTCTTCACGCCGATCACGAGGCGCATGCCGCGCTTGCGATCGGTGAGGTCGGTGACATCCGAGATGCCCGTGATCTTCTTGGCGTTGACGCCGTCCTTGATCTTCTCGATCACGCGCTCCGGACCCACGAGGTACGGGAGCTCGGTGACCACGAGGCCGGACTTGCGGGCCGTGAGCTGCTCGATGCTCACCTTCGCGCGGGTCTTGAACGAGCCGCGGCCGGTCGCGTAGGCGTCGCGGATGCCGCCGAGGCCGACGATCGTGCCCCCGGAGGGGAAGTCGGGCCCGGGCACGAACTCCATGAGCTCGTCGAGGCTCGCCTCGGGGTTCGCGATGAGGTGCTGGGCGGCCGCGGCGACCTCGTTCAGGTTGTGCGGCGCCATGTTGGTGGCCATGCCGACGGCGATGCCGCTCGCGCCGTTGACGAGCAGCCCGGGGATCGCCGCGGGCAGCACCTCGGGCTGCAGGAACGAGTTGTCGTAGTTCGGCACGAAGTCGACGACGTCCTCGTCGAGGCTCTCGACCATCGCCAGCGCCGGGGGTGCCAGGCGCGCCTCGGTGTACCGCGGGGCGGCCGGGCCGTCGTCGAGCGAGCCGAAGTTGCCGTGCCCGTCGACGAACGGCACGCGCAGGCTGAACGCCTGGGCCATGCGCACGAGCGCGTCGTAGATCGCCGCGTCGCCGTGCGGGTGCAGGCGTCCCATGACCTCGCCCACGACGCGCGCGGACTTCACGTGGCCGCGGTCGGGGCGCAGGCCCATCTCGCTCATCTGGAACAGGATGCGGCGCTGCACCGGCTTCAGGCCGTCGCGCGCGTCGGGCAGCGCCCGGGAGTAGATGACGGAGTAGGCGTACTCGAGGAACGAGCCCTGCATCTCGGACGCGACGTCGACGTCCTCGATGCGTTCGGCGATCTGGTCGTCAGCGGGCAGCTCAGGCGTTCGGGACATCCGTGCTCTCGATCGGGCGTGCCGCGAGGGCACGGGTTCACAGGGGGTCGCCCGGCCTGTGCCAGACTGGGCGCGATGCGAGCCATGCTACCCGTCGCCGCCCCCGATGCCCCGCGGCTCACCGACGTGCTGGCGAGTGCGATCGAGAGCGTGCAGGGCCTGCCGAACCGGCTCGACCTCCCCGCCGCGGACGTCGCGATCGTCGTGCTCGTGGACGGCCTCGGCGCGTCCAACCTGCGGGCCCGGGCCGGGCACGCCCGCCGGCTCTCCGCGCGGTTCGGCAAGCGCGACGTCGTCCGCACGGTGTTCCCCTCCACGACCGCGGCGGGCATCACCACGTTCGCGACGGGTCTCGAACCGGGCACGCACGGCCTCGTCGGCTACCGGGTGTTCGACGCCGCGGCCGACCGCACCGTGAACGTGCTGAGCGGCTGGGACGTCGAGGGCACCGACCCCGTGGCGTGGCAGCCGCACCCGACCCTCTTCGACGCGGCCGTCGCCCGAGGCATCCGGGCGGTCGCGGTCGGCCCGGCGAGGTACCGCTCGTCCGGGTTCACGCGCGCTGCGCTGCGCGGTGCCGAGTACGTCGGCGCCGATTCGGTCGAGTCGCGCTTCGCCGCCGCGGGCGAACTCGCCGAGGCGGGGGGTCCGGCGGTCGTCTACGTCTACGTGCCGGAGCTCGACATGGCCGCGCACGCGGTGGGCTGGGAGTCGGACCGCTGGCTGGGGGAGCTGGAGCGGCTCGACGCCGCGTACGGCGACCTCGAGCGGCGGATGCCCCGGGGCGCGGGCCTGCTCGTGACCGCCGACCACGGCGTGCTCGACGTGGCCGCGCACCGGCACGTGCTGATCGACCGGGACCCCGCGCTCGTCGACGGCGTGCGGCACGTCGCTGGCGATCCGCGCTGCCTCTACCTGACCTTCGAGCCGGGTCTCGGCGCGGCGGAGCGCGCAGCGCTCGTGGCGCGGTGGCGCGAGGCCGAGGAGTCCCGTGCGTGGGTGCTCACGCGCGAGGAGGCGATCGCCTCGGGCGCGTTCGGCCCCGTCGCATCCGTCGTCGAGTCGCGCATCGGCGACCTCGTGGTCGCGGCGCGCTCGCAGGTCGCGTACTACGACGGGCGCGATCCGAACCCCGGCCCGCGCGCCATGGTGGGCCAGCACGGCTCGGCGACCGACGACGAGGTGCGGGTGCCGCTCGTCCGCGCCGGGGCGTACGCCCGCTAGCTCGGGTAGTTCCCGCGCTTGACCTGCGGCTTCGGCAGGCGCATCGGGCGCAGCTGCAGCGCGCGCATCGCGGCGTACCAGCGGATGCCGCCCTCGACGCGCGTCTCGCCGAACTTCGCGGCGAGCTTCTTGCGCAGGGTGCGGCCGAGCAGGAGCACGTCGATCACGGCGGCGATGAAGAACACCCAGAGCGCCATGGTGCCGATGATCTGCGTCTCGTAGCTCGGGATGAACGTGAGGATGATCACGAGGAACATCACCGGGATGAGGATCTCGCCCAGGCTGAAGCGCGCGTCCACGTAGTCGCGGATGTACTTCTTCTGCGGGCCGCGGTCGCGCTGCGGGAGGTAGCGCTCGTCGCCCGCCGCCATGCCGACCCGGGCGCGTTCGCGCGCCTCGGCCGACTTGGCCTTCTGGATGCGGGCCGCCTCCTTGCGGTCGTTCGGCACGAGCGGCCGCTTGCGTGCGGCCTCCTGCTCGGCGCGGGACGGCGTCGGTGCGCCCTTGCCCTTCGGTGCCGGCGCCTTCGCGGCGTCGTCGCCGGTGGGTGCCTGGTCGGTCTCGTTGCTGGGGGTCTTGGCCACGTCTGATCCTCGGATTGCCGGTCCCCTTAAGATTACCCGCATGAACGAGCCTGCCCCGACCGGGAGCGACCACCCGTCCGCCGACGAGCGCGAGGAGCGCGTCCGGGAGGCGGTCGACGCCGGCTTCCCGACCACCGTGGCGGAGCTCTCGCGACTCGTGCGCATCCCGTCGGTCGCCTGGGACGGCTTCGACCCCGCACACGTCGCGGAGAGTGCGGAGGCCGTCGCGGAACTGCTGCGCGGCACGGGCGTCTTCGACACCGTCGACATCGCGCGCGCGCCGGTCGGCGACGACCCCGCCGTGCTCGGCCAGCCGGCGGTGCTCGCCCGGCGCGCCGCGCGCAACGGCCGCCCGACCGTGCTGCTCTACGCGCACCACGACGTGCAGCCGCCGGGGGAGGACGCCGACTGGGACTCGCCGCCGTTCGAGCCCACCGCCCGCGGCGACCGCCTGTACGGGCGCGGGGCCGCCGACGACAAGGCCGGCGTCATGGCGCACGTCGCCGCGGTCCGCGCGCTCGCATCCACGGCCGAGTCGATCGACCTCGGCATCGCGCTGTTCATCGAGGGCGAGGAGGAGGACGGATCGCGCTCGTTCGCGAACTTCCTGGAGGTGCACCGCGACGCGCTCGCCGCCGACGCGATCATCGTCGCGGACTCGACGAACTGGGACGTCGAGACGCCGGCCCTCACGGTCGCCCTGCGCGGCAACGTCACCTGCCGGGTCACGGTCTCCACGCTCGCGCACGCGTCGCACTCGGGCATGTTCGGCGGTGCGGTGCCCGACGCGATGATGGCGATGATCCGCCTGCTCGACACGTTGCACGACGCCGACGGCGCGGTCGCCGTCGACGGGCTCCGCTCGATCGAGATGGAGACCCCGCCGTACGATGAGGAGCAGCTCCGCGGCGAGGCCGGCCTGCTCGACGGCGTCACGCCGATCGGCCGCGGCAGCATCCCGCACCGGCTCTGGGCGCAGCCGTCGATCACCGTCACCGGCACCTCCGCACCGCGTCTCGTGGACGCCTCGAACACGCTCGCCCCGTCGGTCACGATGAAGCTCAGCGTGCGCGTGGCCCCCGGCCAGCAGGCGGCGGAGGCCGCGGCGGCGATCGAGCGGCACCTGCGCGCGCAGGCCCCCTTCGGCGCGCACGTCGACATCGACGACGTCGTCACGGGCGATCCGTTCCTCGTCGACACCGACGGCTGGGCGGTCGACGCGATCATGGGCGCGATGGCCGACACCTGGCCGCAGGCCCCGGTCCAGACCGGCATCGGCGGTTCGATCCCCTTCATCGCCGACCTGACCCGGGTCTTCCCGGACGCGCAGATCCTGGTCACGGGCGTCGAGGACCCCGACTCGCGCGCGCACAGCCCGAACGAGTCGCTGCACCTGGGGGCGTTCAAGCGGGCCGTGCTGACCGAGGCGCTCTTCCTGGCCCGGCTGGACGCGCGCACCGACTGAGCCCGCCCGGGCCCCCGCCGCATCCGCCCGGGGTAGAATCGCACCGGACACCCCGTCAGCCGCGATCGTTCGAGGAGCACCATGACGCAGACCATCCCCGCCGAGACGGCCGCCCACGGCGTCAGCCTGAGCGACAACGCCGCAGCCAAGGTGAAGAGCCTGCTCGAGCAGGAGGGTCGCGACGACCTGCGCCTGCGCGTGGCGGTGCAGCCGGGCGGATGCTCCGGGCTGATCTACCAGCTCTACTTCGACGAGCGCCTGCTCGACGGCGACGCGACCGTCGACTTCGACGGCGTCGAGGTCATCGTCGACCGCATGTCGGTGCCCTACCTCGACGGTGCGGCGATCGACTTCGAGGACACCATCCAGAAGCAGGGCTTCACGATCGACAACCCGAACGCGCAGGGCAGCTGCGCGTGCGGCGACTCGTTCCACTGAGCTGAATCGACCGAAGCGGGGGCGGCCACGGGCCGCCCCCGCTTCGGCGTACCCGGATGCGGGCGACGGCAAGGCGACGCGGCGGTGGGCCGTGCACACGGTGGGCTGCGCGTCGGAGTAGGCTAGGGATCGATCACCACTTCACTGAGAAGTGCCTACGAATCTCCCGAAAGGTCACCGGTGCGCCAGAACCGCCGTCTCCGATGGGCTGCTCTTCCGATCGCAGCGACACTCACAATCGTCCTCGCCGGATGCACGCAGGCGCAGTTGAACGGTTTCCTGCCGGGCTTCGTCGAGGGGGAGGAGCCCGTCACCAACCACACCGAGCGCGTCTCGGGACTGTGGGTCACCTCGTGGCTCGTGCTGCTGGTCGTCGGCGTGGTGACCTGGGGCCTCACGATCTGGGCGGTCGTCGTGTACCGCCGCCGACGCGGCCAGACCGGCCTCCCGGTGCAGCTCCGGTACAACATGCCGATCGAGGTGTTCTACACGGTCGTGCCGCTCATCCTGGTGCTGGGCTTCTTCGCCTTCACGGTGCGCGACCAGAACGCCATCGAGGCGCGGTACGAGAACCCGGACGTCACGATCGAGGTCATCGCGAAGCAGTGGGCCTGGGACTTCAACTACGTCGATGAGGACGTGTACTCGCCCGGCATCCAGGGCCAGGTCGAGGACGGCGGATCGTTGGTCGAGTCCGAGGTGCCGACCCTGGTGCTCCCGGTGAACGCGAAGATCGAGATCGAGCTCGAGTCGCGCGACGTCATCCACTCCTTCTGGGTCGTCGACTTCCTCTACAAGAAGGACATGTACCCCGGCAAGACCAACTACATGTCGGTCGAGCCCACCCGCGAGGGCACGTATGCCGGCAAGTGCGCCGAGCTCTGCGGCGAGTACCACTCGCTGATGCTCTTCAACGTCGAGGTCGTCTCGCAGGCCGAGTACGACGCCTACATCCAGTCGCTGCGCGACGCCGGCCAGACCGGCCAGCTGTCGAGCGAGTACGACCGCAACCAGAACCTGCCGGGCACGGGCGCGCCCGAGGTCGTCGAGCACGAAGAGGAGAACTGAGCGACATGAGCACCACTGCCGCACCGGCCAGGCCGAGCGCCGCCGCGTCGCCCTTCGGCCCGCCGTCGGTCGAGCGCAAGGGCAACGTCCTCGTCCGGTGGATCACCTCCACCGACCACAAGGTCATCGGGTACCTGTACCTGATCACCTCGTTCATCTACTTCTGCATCGGCGGCGTCATGGCGCTGATCATCCGCGCCCAGCTGTTCGAGCCGGGCCTGGAGATCCTCCAGACCCGCGAGCAGTACAACCAGCTGTTCACGATGCACGGCACGATCATGCTGCTGATGTTCGCGACGCCGCTGTTCGCGGGCTTCGCGAACGTGCTGATGCCGCTGCAGATCGGCGCGCCCGACGTCGCGTTCCCGCGTCTGAACGCGCTGGCGTACTGGCTGTTCAACTTCGGCTCGCTCATGGCGGTCGCCGGCTTCCTCACCCCCCAGGGTGCGGCCTCGTTCGGCTGGTTCGCCTACCAGCCACTGGCATCGACGACGTTCTCACCGGGCATCGGCGGCAACCTCTGGATGCTCGGCCTCGGCATGTCGGGCTTCGGCACGATCATGGGCGCGGTGAACTTCATCACCACGATCATCACGATGCGCGCGCCGGGCATGACCATGTTCCGCATGCCGATCTTCACCTGGAACACCCTGGTCACGTCGATCCTGGTGCTCCTCGCGTTCCCGGTGCTCGCAGCGGCGATCCTGGCCGCGTCGGCCGACCGCATCTTCGGCGCCCATATCTACGATCCGGCCAACGGCGGCGTCATCCTCTGGCAGCACCTGTTCTGGTTCTTCGGCCATCCCGAGGTGTACATCATCGCGCTGCCGTTCTTCGGCATCGTGTCGGAGATCTTCCCGGTGTTCAGCCGGAAGCCGATCTTCGGCTACAAGACCCTCGTGTACGCGACCATCGCGATCGCGGCCCTCTCGGTCACGGTCTGGGCGCACCACATGTACGTCACCGGTTCGGTGCTGCTGCCGTTCTTCGCGCTGCTGACGATGCTCATCGCCGTTCCGACGGGCGTGAAGATCTTCAACTGGATCGGCACGATGTGGCGCGGCTCGATCACGTTCGAGATGCCGCTCGTGTGGTCGCTCGGCTTCCTCATCACGTTCGTGTTCGGTGGCCTCACGGGCGTCATCCTCGCCTCGCCGCCGCTCGACTTCCACGTGTCCGACAGCTACTTCGTGGTGGCGCACTTCCACTACGTCGTCTTCGGCACGGTCGTGTTCGCCATGTTCGCCGGGTTCTACTTCTGGTGGCCGAAGTGGACCGGCAAGATGCTCAGCGAGCGCCTCGGCGCGTGGCACTTCTGGCTGCTGTTCATCGGCTTCCACACGACGTTCCTCATCCAGCACTGGCTGGGCGTCGTGGGCATGCCCCGCCGGTACTACTCGTACCTGCCCGAGGACAACATCACCTGGATGAACCAGCTGTCGACGATCGGCGCAATGATCCTCGCGGTCTCGATGATCCCGTTCTTCCTGAACGTCTTCATCACCGCCCGGCGTGCGCCGAAGGTGACCGTCAACGACCCGTGGGGTTACGGCCGCTCGCTCGAGTGGGCGACCAGCTGCCCGCCGCCGCGGCACAACTTCACCTCGATCCCGCGCATCCGCTCGGAGTCGCCGGCGTTCGACCTCAACCACCCCGAGGCAGCGCTTCCGATCGGCATCGGGCCGGCGAAGGACGCCCCGGATGCTCCGACCTACGAGGTCACCGAAGGGAAGGTCAAGTAGATGCGCGCGAATGTCGGGATCTTCTGGATCATCGCTGCGTTCTTCGCCCTCGCGGACGTCGCGTACATCGTCTGGTCGGTGATCGAGTACGGGCACCCCGAGTGGGTCGGCCTCGTGGCCATCGGCCTCAGCGCCGTGCTGGCGGCGTTCATCGCCTTCTACCTGGGCATGGTGCACCGCGCCCAGGGCGGTGAGCTCCCCGAGGACCGCCTCGACGCGAACATCGACGACGGGGATGCCGAGCTCGGCTTCTTCAGCCCGTGGAGCTGGTGGCCGATCATGCTCGCGGCTGCGGCGGCCCTCGGCTTCCTGGGGCTCGCGGTCGGCTTCTGGATCACCTTCATCGCGGTCCCCGTGGTGCTCGTGAGCCTCGTCGGCTGGACCTACGAGTACTACCGCGGACTCTTCGCGCGCTGACCCTTCGCACGCTGACGCATCGCGCACGCCGACGGCCCCTCCGGTCTCCACCGGAGGGGCCGTCGGCGTTCGGGGACCTCGGAGGCGCGGGCTCGGGCGCGAGTCAGCCGGGCCGCACCGCGCCGATCACGCTCCACCGCGCACCGCGGCTCCGCAGCGGGATCTCGAAGCCGTCGGCGCGGAGCGCGTCGATCATCACGGCGGGTCGGTGCAGGTACCCCCGGAATCGCTTCCCGCTGATGCGGTGGAGCAGGTTCTTGGTGCCGATGCGCAGCAGCGTCCACGGCGTACGCGGCGGATGGCTGAAGACGACCGCGCGCCTCGCGCGGCCGGCGGCCGCATCGAGCAGCCGAACCGCATGCGGGTAGCAGCAGACCACGCGGTTCAGCACGACCACGTCGACGGGTGCGACCGCGTCGGGCCGTTCGGCCAGGTCGACCCCCACGACTCGGGTGATCCGGCGTTCCAGGCCGTGTTCGGTCGCGAGCGCGCGGGCGACGCCCTCGTACTCGCCGGAGAGCTCGAGGTTCACCGCACGGGCCGCGCCGTGCTCGAGCAGTTCGAGCTGGAGCTCACCGACCCCGCCGCCGATCTCGAGGACGCTGGCGCCGCGCACGCCCATGTCGTCGAGGAACGCGAGGATGCGACGGTCCAGGCGGGGGAGCCCCCTGCGCCGATACCTCCGCGCGACGGACTCGGCGAACCGCGTGTCGAAGATCTCCTCGTAGCGGCTCGTCGCGCCCGGGTCGCAGCATGCGTCCACGGCTCCAGTATGCGCCTGCAGCAGCACGCGGAGGACGCTGGTCAGTCGCCGGAGGCGAAGACCAGCACGTCGACCGAGACCGTCACCCGGCCGACGACCGGGTCCGTCCCCGCGGAGGCGTGATGGGCCGACGGGCCCATGGCCACGAGGTCGACGACCGCGGGGTCGCCGCCGTCGAGCGCTCCGTCGAAGCGTGACGCGTCGAGCAGGCGGAGGCCGGCGGCAGCGGCATCCGCCAGCACCGCCTCGCGCTTCCCGCCCCGGACGTCGATCACGGCTCCCGCGGCGCGCAGCTCCGACAGGTGGTGGTCGGAGGGGATGACCGTGACCAGACGGCCGCCCGGCGCGAGGACGCGCGCGAACTCGGGCAGGTTGCGCGGCGCGAAGACGTTGAGCACCCGATCGACGCCCGAGGTGGCCACGGGCAGCGGAGACCAGAGGTCGAGCACGACGCCCAGGACCTCCGTCGCCGGGGCCCCGTCGCGGGTGCGGCGCACCGCGGTGCGCACCGCGTCGGGGGAGAGGTCCGCCAGGAGCGCCGTGGAGGGAACCGCGATGCGTTCCAGGGCCGTCGTGGCGTACTGGCCCGTGCCGCAGCCCAGGTCCACGAGCACGGCGCCCTCAGGGGCGTCCGCGGCGGCTGCTTCCGCCACCGCGTCGCGCAACGAACGGAATGGGGGCGTCTCGAGCACGCGATCGCGCGCAGCGAGCATCTCGGCGGTGTCGCCGCGGACCTTCGGGCGCTTCGCCGGGAAGAGCGTCAGGTAGCCGCGCCGGTTCGCGTCGTACGCGTGGCCGTTCCCGCACCGGATCGTGCCGCGCACGTCGCCCCCGAACGCGCCGACGCAGATCGGGCACCGCAGCAGGTCGACGAGTGGCCGACCGGTCATGCGATGCCCGATCCGAGGTAATGCGTCAGTGGTGGTCCGAGTGCGAGGCCTCGAGCTCGGCCCGGGTGACCGGCGCGATGCGGTCCTCGAAGAACCAGCGCGAGAAGCCCGCCCGGAGGCGCTGGCCGAACGTGATGCGCCCGCGTGCGTCGGGGCGGATCATGAGCGGCTCGTAGCTCTCGTAGCTCACGAGGCGCCAGCGGTCGTACTCGTCGAGGGGCTGGTGCACCTCGATGAACTCACCGCCGGGGAGCTTCACGATGCGCCCCGACTCGTAGCCGTGCAGCACGATCTCGCGGTCCTTCTTCTGCAGCGCGATGCAGACGCGCTTGGCGATGAAGTAGGCGAGGATCGGGCCGAGGATGACGACCGCCTGCAGGGAGTGGATGACCCCCTCCATCGTCAGCTTGAAATGCGTCGCGATGATGTCGGAGCTGGCCGCCGCCCAGAGGCCGGCGTAGAAGGTGACACCCGCCGCGCCGATCGCGGTGCGCGTCGGGGCGTTGCGCGGACGGTCGGCGATGTGGTGCTCGCGCTTGTCGCCCGTGACCCAGGCCTCGATGAACGGGTAGATGAACACCAGGCCCAGGAAGACCAGCAGGCCGACCAGCGGGACGAGGATGTTGAACGACCACGTGCGCTCGAGCCAGACGAACTCCCAGCCCGGCGGGATGAGTCGCAGCGCGCCGTCGGCGAAGCCGATGTACCAGTCGGGCTGCGTACCGGCGGAGACCGGGGACGGGTCGTAGGGCCCGTAGTTCCAGATCGGGTTGATCGTGAACAGCGACGCGATGAGCGCCAGCACACCGAAGACGATGAAGAAGAAGCCACCGGCCTTGGCCGCGTACACGGGCAGGATGGGCGGGCCCACGGCGTTCTGCTGCGTCTTGCCCGGCGCCGCGTACTGCGTGTGCTTGTGCACGACGACGAACAGCAGGTGGACGGCGATGAGCGCGACCACGAGCGCGGGCAGCAGGAGGATGTGCAGCGTGTACAGGCGGCCGACGATGGCCGTGCCCGGGAACTCGCCGCCGAAGAGGAGGAACGAGGTCCACGTGCCGATCAGCGGGATGCCCTTGATCATGCCGTCGATGATGCGGAGGCCGTTGCCCGAGAGGAGGTCGTCGGGGAGCGAGTAGCCCGTGAAGCCCTCGCCCATCGCCAGCACGAAGAGCACGAAGCCGATGACCCAGTTCAACTCGCGCGGCTTGCGGAACGCGCCCGTGAAGAAGATGCGCAGCATGTGCAGGCCGATGGCCGCCACGAACAGCAGCGCCGCCCAGTGGTGCATCTGGCGCACGAACAGGCCGCCGCGCAGGTCGAACGAGATGTCGAGCGTCGAGGCCATCGCGACGGACATCTCGATGCCCTTCAGGGGCACGTACGAGCCCTCGTAGTGCACCTCGGCCATCGAGGCCTGGAAGAAGAACGTCAGGAACGTTCCCGTGATGAGCACCACGACGAAGCTGAACAGCGCGATCTCGCCGAGCAGGAACGACCAGTGGTCGGGGAAGGCCTTGCGGCCGAGCTCCTTGACGACGGTCGAGATGCTCGTGCGCTCATCGATGTAGTTGGACGCGGCGGCCGTGAAGCCGCCCTTCCGCTTCTCGGGGGCGCTGGTGGTCGGGGCTGCGGTGCTCAATGGCGCTCCCAGAAGCTCGGGCCGACGGGTTCGTTGAAGTCGCTCTGCGCGACGAGGTAGCCCTCGTCGTCGACCGCGATGGGCAGCTGGGGCAGCGGCCGCGCGGCCGGGCCGAAGATGACCTCGCAGTGGTTCGCGACGTCGAACTGCGACTGGTGGCACGGGCAGAGCAGGTGGTGCGTGTGCTGCTCGTAGAGCGCCACGGGGCACCCGACGTGCGTGCAGATCTTCGAGTAGGCGACGATGCCCTGGTAGGACCAGTCCGCGCGCTCGGGCGTCTCGTTGAGGTCCTCGGGGTTGAGGCGCATGAGGAGGACCGCGGCCTTCGCCTTCTCCTCGAGCTTGTGGTGCTCGAGCTCGTTGAGGCCCTCCGGGATGACGTGGAACGCGCTGCCGATCGTGACGTCCGACGCCTTGATGGGCACGCCCGAGGGGTCGAGCGTGAGGCGCGTGCCCTCGGCCCACATCGTGTGGCTGAGGAGCTCGACCGGGATCTGGTCCTGCGGCGCGAGGCCGCGGAAGAGCACGACGGCGGGCAGCGGGAAGACCACGAGCGCGCCGATGAGGCTGTTGCGGATGACCGAGCGGCGGCTGAAGCCGGACTCCTCGTCGGCGTCCTGGAAGACCTTGATCGCGCCGGCGCGGGTGTCATCGCTGCCACGGACGGGGTGGCGCTCGTCGACCTGCTCCACGTCGTACATGAGGGCCTTGCCCCAGTGCACGGCGCCGACGCCGATCGCGAGCAGGGCGAGTGCGACGCCCAGCCCGAAGAAGAGGTTGTTCAGGCGCACGTCCACGACCGAGCCCGACTCCATCGGGAACAGCATGTACGCGGCGATCGCCCAGACGCTGCCGACGATCGACAGGTAGAAGAGCGTGTAGACGGTGCGCTCGGCCGACTTCCGCTTCTTCGGGTCCTCGTCCGTGACCCGCTTGCGGTGCGCCGGGAACCCGGGGTTCTCGAACGCATCCGCCGCGATCACGGCGGTGCCGGGGGAGGCGGCGACCTCCTGCCCGTGCGATGACGAGCCGGCAGCGGCGATGTCCGTACCGCCGTTGTCGTCCTGTGCCATGGTTCTCCTTCTTACGCTTCCTCGATGCCCGTGCGCCTAGTTCGACTTCGCCGTGATCCACACCGTGATCGCGACGACCGCGCCGAGACCGAAGATCCAGATGAAGAGGCCCTCGGCGACCGGTCCGAGCGAACCCAGCTCGAAGCCACCCGGGGAGCGGTTGTCCTGGATGTACTGCAGGTAGGTGATGATGTCGCGCTTGTCCTCGGGCGTGATGTTGAGGTCGTTGAAGACCGGCATGTTCTGCGGCCCGGTGACCATCGCCTCGTAGATGTGCACGCCGGTGACGTCGTTCAGCGCGGGCGCGAACTTGCCCTCGGTGAGGGCACCGCCGGCACCCGCGACGTTGTGGCACATGGCGCAGTTGATGCGGAACAGCTCGGCGCCGTTCGCGGCGTCGCCGCCGCCGTTGACGAGGGAATCGGCGGGGATGTCGGGGCCGGGCCCGAGCGACGCGACGAAGTAGGCGAGCTGCTTGATCTGCTCGTCGGTGAACTGCACCGGCTTCTGCTCGGCCTGGGGGCCCTGCATCTGCATCGGCATGCGGCCGGTGCCGACCTGGAAGTCGACCGCTGCGGCACCCACGCCGATGAGGCTGGGCCCGGCGTCCGTGCCCTGCGCGTCGAGGCCGTGGCAGGTGGCGCAGTTGGCCTGGAAGAGCTTCTTGCCCTCGTCGATCGTCTGCTGCGACGTCGCGTCGACCTCGGCCTGCGCGGTGCCCGTGCTGAAGGCGGCGTAGGCGCCGCCCGTGAACACGAGCCCGAGCGCGAGGAGCGCCACGGTGGCGAGCGGGGAACGTCGTCCCGTCCGACGCTTCGAGCTGGTCATCGTTCTCTTCCTGTTGCGGTGCATGCGGATGGTCGTGGGCTCCCGGTGCGTCATTTGAGGACGTAGATGACGAAGAACAGGCCGATCCAGACCACGTCGACGAAGTGCCAGTAGTACGACACCACGATGGCGCTGGTCGCCTCCTTGTGCCCGAAGTGCTTGACCGCGTACGCGCGGCCGACGACCAGCAGCATGGCGATGAGGCCGCCCGTGACGTGCAGCGCGTGGAAGCCGGTCGTGAGGTAGAACGCGGAGCCGTACGCGTTGGAGTCGAGGGCGATGCCCTCGGAGACGAGCGTGGCGTACTCGAGCACCTGGCCCGAGACGAAGATGGCGCCCAGGACGTAGCTCACGAGGAACCACTCGACGAGGCCCCACTTGCGGAGCTGCCACAGGCTGCCGGTGCGCCGGGGCTGGAACTTCTCGGCTGCGAAGACGCCGAACTGTGCGGTGAACGAGGAGGCGACCAGGATGGCCGTGTTGATCGCGGCGTACGGGACGTTGAGGCGCCCGGCCTCGAAGTTCCACAGCTCGGGCGACGTCGAGCGCAGCGTGAAGTAGATCGCGAACAGACCGGCGAAGAACATGACCTCGCTGCCGAGCCAGACGATCGTGCCCACCGCAACGGTGTTGGGCCTGTTGATCACGGGCGTTGTGGCCGCAGGGGCGATTGAGGAGCTCGTCACGCTCCCCATTATGGCCGATTTCTCAGACGGGTTTTGAGCACCCCATCATCCGTGTCTCGGAAACGCATGGGAGCGCGCCCCGATTCCAGCCGTGAACAGGCCGTGAATCCGGTGGGAATCCGGTCTGGCTAGGATCGTGGCATGCTCGAGACCCCCACCTGGCCGTCGGTCCTGACCGCCCTCCTCGACCGCGAGGACCTCAGCGTCGCCGAGGCGGCCTGGTGCATGGAGCAGGTGATGACCGGGGCCGCGTCGCCCGCGCAGCTCGCCGCGTTCCTCGTCGCGCTGCGCGCGAAGGGCGAGACGGTCGACGAGGTCGTGGGCTTCCGCGATGCGATCCTCGAGCACGCGGTGCCGCTGGACGTCGACCCCATGGCACTCGACATCGTCGGCACGGGCGGCGACCGCGTGGGCACGGTGAACGTGTCGACCATGGCCTCGATCGTCGCCGCGGCATCCGGGGTGCCCGTCGTCAAGCACGGCAACCGCGCGGCGAGCTCCTCGTCGGGCTCGTCCGACGTGCTCGGTGCCCTCGGCGTCGACCTCACCATCGCCCCGGAGCGGGTCTCGTCGGTGCTCGACGAGGTGGGCATCACGTTCGTGTACGCGGCCGCGTTCCATCCCGGGTTCCGGCACGCCGGCCCCACGCGCGCGGACCTCGGCATCCCCACCGTCTTCAACATCCTCGGTCCGCTCTGCAACCCGGCCCGGGCCGAGGCGTCCGCGGTCGGCGTCGCCCAGCTCGACCGCGTGCCGCTCATCGTCGGCGTGTTCCAGACCCGTGGCGCGACCGCGCTGGTGTTCCGGGGCGACGACGGCCTGGACGAGTTGACCACCACGGGGCACAGCCACATCTGGGAGGTCTCCGGCGGCACCGTCCGCGAGCACGACCTCGACCCGCGCGACGTCGGCATCGAGCGCGCGCAGATGAGCGACCTGCTGGGCGGCGACGCCGCGCACAATGCCCAGGTGGTGCGCGACGTGTTCGCCGGGGCCCGCGGCCCGGTTCGCGACATCGTGCTGCTCAACGCGGCCGCCGGGCTGGTCTCCTACGCGCTCGCCCGCGACCCCGGGCAGCTCCAGCGCAACATCCTCGACCGGTTCCGCGAGCAGCTCGCGGTGGCCGCCGAGGCGATCGACTCGGGCGCGGCCGCGGCGAAGCTCGACGCGTGGGTGGCGGCGACCGTCAGCTGACGTCCTCGTCGACCCAGTCGAAGGTGCGGGTGACCGCCTTCTTCCACTGCCGGAGCAGGCGCGCACGCTCGGCCTCGTCGATCTGCGGCTCCCACCGCCGGTCGGGACGCCAGTTCGCCCGCAGCTCGTCGAGGTCGCGCCAGACGCCGGTCGCGAGCCCGGCGGCGTAGGCGGCACCGAGCGCGGTGGTCTCGGCGACGACCGGCCGGACGACGGGGATGCCGAGGATGTCGGCCTGGAACTGCATCAGCGTGTCGTTGGCGGTCATGCCGCCGTCGACCTTCAATTCGGCGGCGGATGCCCCGGCGTCGGCGTTCACCGCGTCGAGCACCTCGCGGGTCTGGAACGCCGTCGACTCGAGCACGGCGCGTGCCAGGTGCCCCTTGTTCACGAAGCGCGTGAGGCCCACCAGGGCGCCGCGGGCGTCCGGACGCCAGTAGGGGGCGAACAGCCCGGAGAACGCCGGCACGAAATAGGCCCCGCCGTTGTCGTCGACGGTCTTCGCGACGGTCTCGATCTCCGCCGCCTCCGAGATGAGGCCCAGGTTGTCGCGCACCCACTGCACGAGCGACCCGGTGACGGCGATCGACCCCTCGAGTGCGTAGTGCGGCGGCGCGTCGCCGAGCCGGTACCCGACGGTCGTGAGCAGGCCGTTCGACGAGTGCACGATCTCCTCGCCGGTGTTGAAGATGAGGAAGTTGCCCGTGCCATAGGTGTTCTTGGACTCGCCCGCGTCGAACGCCGCCTGCCCGAACGTCGCGGCCTGCTGGTCTCCGAGGATGCCGGCGATCGGCGTCTCGCGGAGCAGGCTCGACGCCGCCGCGACGCCGTATACCTCCGACGACGAGCGGATCTCCGGCAGCATCGCGCGCGGCACGTCGAAGGCGGCGAGGATCTCGTCGTCCCACTGCAGGGTCTCGAGGTCCATGAACAGGGTGCGGCTCGCGTTCGTGACATCCGTCGCGTGCACGCCGCCGTCCACGCCGCCGGTGAGGTTCCACAGCAGCCAGGTGTCGATCGTGCCGAAGAGGAGCTCTCCCGCCTCGGCGCGCTCCCTCGCGCCGTCGACGTGCTCGAGGATCCACGCCACCTTGGTGCCGGCGAAGTAGGTCGCCAGGGGCAGCCCCGTGGTGGCTGCGAACCGGCCGGGGCCGCCGTCGGCCGCGAGCCGGTCGACGAGGGGCTGCGTGCGCGTGTCCTGCCAGACGATCGCGTTGTACACCGGGAGGCCGGTCGTGCGGTCCCATACGACCGCGGTCTCGCGCTGGTTCGTGATGCCGACGGCGACGATGTCGTGCCGCGTGATGCTGGCCTTGCCGAGGGCCTGGCCGATGACCTCGCCCGTGCTGCGCCAGATCTCGATCGGGTCGTGCTCGACCCAGCCGGCGCGGGGGAGGATCTGCCGGTGCTCGAGCTGCCCCGTCGAGACGACGCCGCCCGATCGGTCGAAGACCATTGCGCGGGTGCTCGTGGTGCCCTGGTCGATCGCGATCACGTACTCGCCCATCCGCGTACCTCCCCGCCTCGCGCATCGACGCGCGCGACCCACCCTACCCACGCGGCCACCCCGCACGACAGGCCGCGCACGGGGGCTGCCGGAGCGCGCCGGGGCGGCGTAGGTTGGGGGCGGGCGTCGCATCGCGGCGAGCGCGCTCCGACGGAGCGGTCGACGTGCCGAGGGGAGGGGCATGAAGAAGCTCATCAACGACCCGTCCGACGTGGTCGCGGAGTCGGTCGCGGGGTTCGCCGCGGCGCACGCCGACCTGGTGCGGCTCGTGTCCGACCCGCTGCACGTGGTGCGCCGCGATGCGCCGGTGGCGGGCAAGGTCGGCATCGTCAGCGGCGGAGGCAGCGGGCACGAGCCGCTGCATGCGGGCTACGTGGGGTACGGCATGCTGGACGCCGCCGTGCCCGGCGCCGTGTTCACCTCGCCCACGCCCGACCGGATCCTCGCCGCGACGCGCGCGGTCGACGGCGGGGCGGGGGTGCTCCACATCGTGAAGAACTACACCGGGGACGTGCTGAACTTCGAGACCGCGGCCGATCTCGCGGCGGCGCACGGCATCGAGGTGCGTGCGGTCGTCACGAACGACGACGTGGCGGTGCGCGACTCGCTGTACACGGCCGGCCGCCGAGGCACCGGCGGCACGGTGCTGGTCGAGCGGATCGCCGGTGCGGCCGCGGAGCGCGGCGACGACCTCGACGCGGTCGCGGCCATCGCGGCGGCGGTCAACGCCGACGCGCGGTCGATGGGCGTGGCCCTCGAGCCGTGCGTCGTCCCGCACTCGGGCGAGCCGAGCTTCACCCTCGGCGACGACGAGATGGAGTTCGGCATCGGCATCCACGGCGAACCCGGGCGCGAGACCATCCCGCTGGAGCCCGCGGACGCGATCACCGACCGGCTGCTCGACGCGATCCTGCCCGACCTGCCGTTCGCCTCGGGCGACCGCGTGCTGCTGCTCGTCGACGGCATGGGCGGCACGCCGCTGTCGGAGCTCTACATCGTCTACCGCCGCGCCGCCGAGCGCCTGGCCGACGCCGGCATCGAGGTCGTCCGGTCGCTCGTGGGCGACTACATCACGGCCCTCGAGATGCGCGGTTGTGCACTGACGCTGCTGCGCCTCGACGACGAGCGGCTCGAGTTGTGGGATGCTCCCGTGCAGACCG
The DNA here is from genome assembly GCF_040496035.1 of Agromyces sp. SYSU T00194. NCBI lineage: Bacteria > Bacillati > Actinomycetota > Actinomycetes > Micrococcales > Microbacteriaceae > Agromyces > Agromyces chitinivorans. The sequence goes on from NZ_JBEPJZ010000002.1 coordinate 236,803, forward strand.
CAACGCTGCGCTGGGGACGATAGCCGGCTGGCCGACACGTGAGGAGTGGCATGGACGACGTGGGTGGGAACTGGGCCTCGGAGTGGATCCGACGCAGCGCCGCGACGATCGCGGAGCACCGCGCGGAGTTGACGGCCCTGGATCGGGCGATCGGCGACGGCGACCACGGCGAGAACATGCACCGCGGATTCCAGGCCGCCCTCGAGGGCGTCGACGGCCTCGCGCCCGACGCCACGCCCGCCGACGCGCTCATGCTCGTCGCCACCACGCTCATCTCGACCGTCGGCGGCGCCGCCGGGCCGCTCTACGGCACGGCGTACCTGAAGGCCGCCGGGGCGGCGCAGGGCCTCGCCGAGCTCGGCCCGGCGGACGTCGTGGCGCTGCTCACGGCCGCGCGCGACGGCATCGTGCTGCGCGGCAAGGCCGAGTCGGGCGACAAGACCATGGTGGACGCCTGGACGCCGGCGGTCGATGCCGCGGCCGCGGCGACCGCCGCGGGCGCTGACGTGCGCGCCGTGCTCGAGGCCGCGGCGACGGCGGCCGAGGACGGCGCGGCGGCCACCGAGCCGCTCGTCGCCCGCAAGGGCCGCGCGAGCTACCTGGGCGAGCGCTCGGCCGGCCACCGCGATCCGGGCGCGCAGTCGACGGCGCTGCTGCTGCGCGCGGCGGCGGATGCGGCGGATGCGGCGGAGCCGGCGTGACCCAGGCTCCCGACGAGCCGCGCGTGGGCCTCGTCTTCGTCTCGCACTCGGCCGCCATCGCCGACGGCCTGGTCGAGCTCGCGCGGCAGATGGCGGAGGACGTCGTCATGGTCGCCGCGGGCGGCATGGACGACGGCGGCATCGGTACGAGCTTCGCCAAGGTCTCGGAGGGCATCGCCCGGGCGGACGGCGGCAACGGTGCCGCCGTGCTCTTCGACCTGGGGTCGGCCGTGCTCACCGCGGAGACCGCCCTCGACTTCGTCGACGACGAGCAGCGCGAGCGGGTGCGGGTCGTCGACGCGCCGCTCGTGGAGGGCGGCGTCGCGGCCGCGGTCGCGGCGCAGACGGGCGGCACGCTGGACGACGTGGTCGCGGCCGCAGAGGCCGCCGGGCGCGCGCGACCCGTCGTCGCCGACGCCTCGCCGGCGCACATCGGCTACGCGCGCACCGTGACGCTGACCAACGACGCCGGACTGCACGCCCGCCCGGCGGCCGAGTTCGTGCGCCTCGCGAGCACGTTCGACGCGCGGGTCCGCGTCGACGGGAAGGACGCGAAGAGCCTGCTGGCGATCATGTCGCTCGGCGCCGTGCGCGGGGACCGGGTGACCATCTCCGCCGAGGACCCGGCCGCCAGGTATGCGGTCGACGCCCTCGCCGACCTCGTGGAGTCGGGCTTCGGCGAGCACTGAGCGCGCGGTCGACCGGTCAGTTGCCGCCCGCGACGCGGATGTCGGCACCGGTCGTGTACGAGGCATCCGCCCCGAACAGGTAGGCGACGGCACCGGCGGCCTCGTGCGGCTGCCCGGCGCGCCGCATCGGGATGTTCGGCGCACGCTCGGCGGGAGCGTTCGGCCGGCCCGCATCCGCGTGGATCTCGGTGTGCGTCGTGCCCGGTGACACCGTGTTCACGCGCACGCCGACCGCGGCGAACTCCTTCGCGAGCCCGGTGGTGAGCGCGTTGAGCGCGGCCTTGCTCATGGCGTACGGCACGTACGTGTGCGGCGCGCCGCTGGTGGCCGCTCCGGAGGAGATGTTGACGATGCAGCCGCCCGCCCCGCCGCGATCGGTCGCCATGACGGAGATGGCGTCCTTCGCGAGCAGCATCGGCGCGCGCACGTTGACGTCGAACACGACCTCGGCCTCGGCCTCGTCGACATCGAGGAACTCGCCGATCGTGCCGGTGATGCCGGCGTTGTTCACGAGCCCGGTGATGCGGCCGAAGTGGTCGAGCACGGCGGGGACCAGCGCGTGCACGTGGGCGACGTCGCCCAGGTCGGCGTGCAGGATCGCCACCTCGCTTCCGGCCGCGCGGCACTCCTCGGCGACCCGCTCGACCTCCTCGCGGCGCACCCGGTAGGTGAGGGCGAGGTCGTGCCCGTCGGCCGCGAGGCGCCGGGCGATCGCGGCGCCGATGCCGCGTCCGCCGCCCGTGATCAGGGTGACCGGTCGGGCGTCGGGTGCGGGCGCGTCGCTCATGGGCCCACGATAGCCCGGCGGCTGCTGCGATCGGCTCCCGGGGCGCAGGCCCCGGAACTGCACGAGGAACGTGCCCGCCGCGACCACGCCGAGGCCCAGCCACTGCAGCGGCGCGAGCGGCTCGGCGAGGAAGATCGCCGCGAGCACGGCGATCTGGATGAGCATCGTGTTGTTGATCGCGGCCGACGGCGCGGCCCGGAGGGTGCGCAGCGTGTGGTTCCACAGCGTCCAGGCGAGGGCCGTGTTCACGACCGCGAGCACGACGATGATGCCCCACGCCCGGGCGGCGATCTCGGGCACGTCCTCGCTCGCGAGGCCGGTGCCGAGCAGCAGCACGGCGCCGATCGCCATGGAGGGCGCGGTGACCGCGAGCGCCGAGAGGTGCGCACGCCCGTTGACGCTGCGGCCGAGCACCGCGGACGCCGCGTTGGCGAGCAGCCCGACGAGTCCGACCAGCACGCCCGCGAGCGTCGCGCCGGCACCCCCGCCCGCGACGAAGTACGTCACGCCGCCGACGACGGTGAGCGCGAGCCCGAGGACGCCGCCCCGTCCGACCCGCTCACCGAGCGCGAGGAGCGCGCCGACCGCCACCGCGACCGGCGTGAGCGAATAGAAGAGGCTCAGCGTCGCGGCGGGCAGGAGCGCCAGCCCGACGAACTGCGCGCCCTGCGTGATCGCGTACATGACCGCGCCGAGCGCAGCGAGCTCGAGCCAGCCCCGCGGGGGGAGCGCTCGGAGCTCCGCCCGGACGCGCGGACGTGCGAGGGCGACCGCGAGCAGGAGCACCGCAGCGAGCCCGTAGCGGAGGCCGGCGAACGTGAGCGGCGGCAGGTCGTCCTCGAGTCCGATGCGGATCAGCACCCAGGACGACGACCAGAGGAGGGTGACGAGGAACGCCTGGGCCGTCGCGACGAGGAGCTGGCGGCGCATCCGTTTCACCCCGTCCCGGTCAGCTCGCGGTGGGGCTCGGTGCGGCGGGGGCCATGGCGCCATGGTAGCGGGGCGCACGCGGGTCGGCCCCGTGTGCACACCCGGTGCGCCGGGCGCCCCGGAGCGGGCAGGATTGGGGGCATGTCGGCTTCCCCCCGCACGTCCCCCCGCGCGCGGGTGCACGGCGCGCGTCGCGAGCGCGTCACCGGTGAGAGCGCGGGGCAGGCGATCCGCATCGGGCTGGCCACCATCACGCTCGTGCTGCTCGCGATCGCGGCGATGCGCGCCCTCGCCGCGGGCACCCCGGCCATCGGCGTGATCACCGTCTCGCTGCTGTTCACGGCGTGCTCCATCGCCGGCGCGCTGCTCGGCGACCAGATGCGCGAGCCGAGCATCGCCGCCAGGTGGCTGGCGCTGGTCGTCCTGGCCTGGATCACGTGCGTGATCGTGTCGCCCGAGTACGTCTGGCTCGCCTTCCCGATCTGGCTGCTCGCGGGGTTCATCCTGTGGCTGCCGGGCGCGCTCGTGCTGAGCGCACTCGTGCTCACCATCACGATCGTCGCGCCCGTGCTGCACGGCGGCGAGACGACGTACGCCGAGGTGATCGGCCCGCTCGTCGGCGGCGCCTTCGCGGTCGGCATCTCGCGCGGGTACCTCGAACTGCTGCGCGACGCGCGCGAGCGTCGGCAGCTCATTGCGTCGCTCACGGCGGCGCAGCAGGAGGCATCCGACCTGCAGGAGGAACTCGCCCGCACGCAGCGCGAGAGCGGCGCCGGCATGGAGCGCACGCGCCTCTCGCGCGACATCCACGACACCGTCGCGCAGAGCCTCACCTCCATCGGCATGCTCGCGCGTGCGGCGCAGGCCGCGAGCTCCCAGCACGACACGCAGCTCGCGCAGATCGAGCTGCTGGCCCGCGAGGGGCTCGCCGACACCCGGCGGATCGTCAACGCGCTCACGCCGAGCGAGCTCGAAGGATCGGGGTTGGGCGATGCACTGCGACGGATGCTGCGCCGGCTGGAGTCCGACACCGAGATCCGCACCGACCTCCGCGTCGACGTCGACGGGCCCGCGCTCTCGACCGCTGCCGAGATCGCGCTGCTGCGCACCACGCAGTCCGCACTGGCGAACGTGCGTGCGCACGCGCACGCGACCAAGGTCGTCGTGAGCCTGGCCGACGTGGGAGGCGGCGTGCGGCTCGACGTCGTCGACGACGGGGTCGGCTTCGACGCGGCGCAGTGGAAGGCCCGGCGCGCCGGCCGGGGCCCCGGGGGATACGGGCTCCGGGCGATGCGGGCGCGCCTGCGCGACCTCGGCGGCGACCTCGACGTCGAGAGCTCGCCCGGTGCGGGAACCGCGCTGTCGGCGTCCCTCCCGCGCGTGGCGGCCGGAACCGCGGGATGAGCGCGCTCCGCGTGCTCCTCGTCGACGACCACCCGGTGGTGCGCGCGGGCCTGCGCGCCGTGCTCTCCGCGACCGGTGACCTCGAGATCGTCGGCGTGGCCGCCACCGGCGAGGAGGCGGTCGCGCTGGCGAAGGTGCGTCGTCCCGACGTCGTGCTCTGCGACCTGCGCCTGGGGGAGGGGATGGACGGCGTGGGCACGACGGCCGCACTCCGCGCCGCGGACCCCGCACTCGTCGTGGTGATGCTCACCACGTTCGACCGCGACGCGGAGGTGCTGGCGGCGATCGAGGCGGGGGCATCCGGCTACCTGCTGAAGGACTCGACCCCCGAGGAGATCGTCGCGGGCGTCCGGAGCGCCGCCCGCGGCGGCACCGTGCTCTCACCCGAGCTCAGTGCCCGCGTGGCATCGGTCGCCGGTTCGTCGCGGGTGACGCTCACGCAGCGCGAGCTCGAGGTGCTGCGCGCGCTCGACACGGGTGCCTCCAACCGCGAGATCGCCCGGCAGCTGTTCGTCAGCGAGGCGACCGTGAAGACCCACCTGGTGCACCTGTTCGAGAAGCTCGGCGTCGACTCGCGCACGCGCGCGAGCGCGGTGGGGCGCGAGACCGGCCTCATCTGACCGCGCGCGTGCCGTCGGGCTCGATCGGCAGCCAGAGCTCGCAGGTCGCGGTGGCGAAGTCGGGCGCGCGTTCGAGCACCGCGACCATCGACGGACCGGGTCGCAGGCGCCACGGGTTGGACGGGAACCAGTCGGTGGCCGTCGCCGACCAGGTCGACTGCAGCGCCGACGGGTAGTCGCCCTCGGCGCGGAAGACCGCCCAGGTGCCCGCGGCGACGTCGATCACGTCGAGGTCGTCAGGCACCGCGGCATCCGCTCCCAGGGCGACGCCGTGCAGGTAGGTGAGCGCGCTGCCCTCGGCGGCGTCGGGATCGACGTCGGCGCTCACCTGGAGCAGGCCCGCCGGCTCGGTGCCGCTCAGCGACTTCAGCCGCTCGTGCTCCGCCACCGGAAGCGCGGCGATGTGCGCCTGGATGTGCGGATTGGCGCCACGGTGGACGAGCGGCACGCGGGCGGCGTGCCCCACGAGTTGGAATTCGGGGCGATCGATGATGCGGGCGTCCATGGAGATGTTCCCTTCGACGGTCAGGCGGAACCTGAGCTGCGGTTGCGTGCGAAGGGTGCCGCCATCGCGGCGCACGTCCGCCGGGCTCGCGCCGTGCACCGCACGGAATGCCCGGGTGAACGCCTCGACCGAGCCGTAGCCGTAGCGCACCGCGATGTCGAGCAGTCGCTCGTCGCCGCGCAGGTCCGCGGCCGCGACGGTCATCCGCCGTCGCCGCACGTACTCCGACACGGGCATGCCGGCCAGCGACGCGAACATGCGGCGCAGGTGGTACTCGGTCGTGCCGAGTTCGCGGGCGAGGCCGGGCACGTCGAGATCGTCCGCGAGGTGGTCCTCGACGAACTCGACGAGTCGGTTCAGGTTCGCGATCACGGGTGCTCCCTTCGAGACGAGCTTCGCGGTCGTCCGGGCGCAGCACCCGACCGTTCCGGTCCGATTCGATCGTGCACCATGCATGCCCATGCATGCCCATGCGTGCCCATGCGGACGATCGCGACCGTGCGATCGCTACGTTGGTCGCATGCCGTTCGCCCTGGTGCTCACCGCCGTCCTGTTCGTGCTCGCCGTCTTCCAGTTCGCGCTCGTGATCGGCGCGCCGCTCGGCCACTTCGCGTGGGGCGGCCGGCACCGCGTGCTGCCCGCGCGCCTGCGGGTCGGCAGCGCGGTGTCGATCGTCGTCTACGCGTTCATCGTGGCGATCGCCTGGGATCGCGTGGGGCTCATCGACGTGTTCGGCGCGCAGTTCTCGGAGGTCGCGATGTGGGTCGTCTTCGGCTACCTCGCGCTGGGAATCCTGATGAACGCGGTGTCGCGCAGCGTCGCCGAGCGCGCCCTGATGGTGCCGGTGTCGATCGTGCTCGCGGGCTGCTCGCTGCTCATCGCGCTGGGGTACGGCGAGCTGGCGACCGCCGCCTGATCTCAACCGTTCGGTTGATCCGCTCGGTCGCAGGCCGGGAGAGGCTGTCACGGCAACCTCGAAAGGATTCACCGTGCGCCGTCTCTTCACCGCCTCGTTCACGTATCTCATCGCCGGGGTGCTCTCCGGCCTGTTCTACCGGGAGTTCACGAAGCTCAACGGTTTCCCCGAGGGGGAGTCGACCCAACTCGGGCTCGCGCACACCCACCTGCTGACGCTGGGGTTCGTGGTGCTGCTGGTCGTGCTGGTGCTCGAGCGACTCTTCGCACTCTCGCGCAGTCGCCTGTTCGGCTGGTTCTTCTGGACCTACAACACCGGTGTCGTGCTCACCTCGGCGATGCTCGTCTGGCACGGCTCGCTGACGGTGCTGGGGGAGGAGCCGGGCGCGATGATCGCCGGCATCGCCGGACTCGGCCACATGCTGCTCACCGCGGGCCTGGTGCTGCTGATGTCGGCACTCGGGCGTGCCCTCGGGCGAGAGCGGGCGGATGCCCCTGAGCCGGCCGCGCTCGTTGCCTGACGCGTGGGCGTCAGTTCGAGAAAGGCAGGTATTCGAAGGAGTACCGGGCGCTGGCGCAGAGCTGCCCGCCGCTGGACAATTGCTGGATCGTCACGAAGACGTCGGCGCCGTCCTCTTCGCCGCCGGGGCGGGTGATCGTGAACTGGAGCCTGCCTTGCGCGTCGAGCGTGTCCGCCCTCACCGGGAAGTCCTGAGGGAAGGTCGTGACGCCGTTGATGCCGGTGAAGTCCAGTCCCTCCACGGCAGTGACCCGGATGGTCATCTCGGCGGCGATCGCCGCCGATGCATTCGTCCCGTAGTTGAGGCTGACGTCGATCGAGTCGACACCCTGATCCAGCTTCGAGGTGCCCACGAAGAGCACGCAGACCGGTGCCGGTTCGCTCGCGGCGGCGACGGGAACCGTCGCGGCGAGTGCGATCGTCGGGAGGGCCCAGGCTGCGCCGGTGACGATGCCTCGGCGCGAGAGCGGAGTGGGCTCGACGTGACCGTCGCTCTGGCTGCGGTGGGGCGTGCTCGGCGACATCGTGCTCCTTCGGGCGGCTGGGCTGGCGAGCGGAGCCGCCGCGAAGCGGAAGCGGACTGCGGCGACAGGTTCAGGCTAGCGGGGCCGACCTCACCGCGATAGGGCGAACCGCGTGGAGTTCGCCTAGAACGACTGGCCCTCGCCCTGACCGCTCGCCGGCGCGGAGAGGTGGGTCTGCACGAAGCGCCAGCCGGCGTCGGTGCGTACCAGGCCCACCGTCAGGCGCAGCCCCGGTGCGGCGAACGACTGGCCGCCGACCGTGCCGACCACCGCGACGTCGCAGTACGCGAACGCCGCGTCGCCGACGATCGTCGCGTGCACGTTGGTGAACCGCATCTCGACCTCGTCGGCCTGCGAGAAGTCGCGCTCCGCCTGGACGCGGTATTCGTCGAGTCCGAACCGCACCTCGTCGGCACCGGTGCCGACCAACTGCACGTCGTCGCCGTACCCCATCGCGAGCAGCGCCTCGACGTCCTGGGCCCGATACGCGTCGGACCAGCCCTCGAGCACCGCTCCGATCTCGTCAACCGCCGCACTGGACATCGTGACCTCCTCGTCACTCGCTGAATAGTCCTCAGTTTGGCACCGCGTTCCGCAGTCGGGAAGAGGTGACGTTCGGCACGGCTGAGGGGGTCACCGATCGGTGCTGAGCGTATAGACGACTCCGAACACGACGAACACCCCGAGAGCGAGGCCCACGAGGACTTCGACCCGCGAAAGCCAGTCCAGAGCGCGCATGAGCGCGCGGAACGGACGGGGAGGTACTCGGCCGGGGCGCACGCCCGAATCCTCTCGCAGGTGCACGGAGCATGCAGTTCGACACAGCGCCACCTGTGGACGCGCCATGTGCGGCCGTTCGCTTGTCGTCCACAGCGGTCATCGGCGTCGCCCCGGGAAGCGTGAGGAGGTCGTGCCCGATGCGGGCGCGGATCGACGCGAGGTAGTCGGACCTCGGCATAGCTGGGAGTCACCGCAGCGGGCCTACGCGCCTCGGAGTACGGTCGGGGGAACGCCGGCGCTCCGAGCGTCGGATCGCAGGCACACGGAGGTGTCCCGTTGGTGATCCCGATTCCCGTCCACGTGCGCGGCGCGTGCCCGCACGACTGTCCCGACACGTGCGGGTGGCAGGTCACCGTCGAGGACGGGCGGGCGACGAAGCTCGCCGGAGATCCGGAGCATCCGTACTCCCGGGGCACCCTCTGCGCGAAGGTCAACCGCTACCTCGACCGCGTGTACGCCGACGAGCGCGTGCTGCACCCGTTGCGGCGAGTCGGGCCGAAGGGATCGGGGCAGTTCGAGCGGGTCTCGTGGGAAACTGCGCTCCGCGAGATCGCGGCCGGCCTCACCGAGCGCATCGACCGCCACGGCGGCGAGACCGTGCTGCCGTTCAGCTACATGGGCACCCAGGGGCTGCTGCAGGGCAGCGGCGCGGGGGACCGGTTCTTCGGTCGCATCGGGGCGACGCAGCTCGTGCGTGCCGTCTGCGCGTCGACGGGATCGACGGGTGTGGCGCAGGCGATCGGCACGAACGTGGGCATCATGCCCCACGAGATCCGGCACGCGCGCTTCATCGTGCTGTGGGGCACGAACACGATCGTCACCAACGTGCACCTCTGGCCGTTCATCCGCGAGGCGCGGGCGGCAGGCGCGCAGGTCGTCGTGATCGACCCGGCCGCGACGCGCACCGCGCGATCGGCCGACTGGCACGTGCAGCCGCTTCCCGGCACCGACACGGCGCTGGCGATGGGCCTCATGCACGTGATCGTACGCGACGGGCTGCAGGACGCCGAGTACCTCGAGCAGCATGCGACGGGGTTCGACGACTTCGCCGAACGACTCGACGAGTTCACGCCCGAGCGCGTCGCGGCGACCTGCGGGCTCCGGGCGGACGAGATCGTGCGACTCGCGCACGCCTACGCCGCCTCGCCGGCATCCTGCATCCGCCTGCTCGTGGGCATGGAGCATCGGGCGGCCGGCGCGGAGACCTTCCGCACGATCGCGTACCTGCCCGTCGTGACCGGCGCGTGGCGCCACCGGGGCGGGGGACTGCTCTTCCTGACGGCCGGCCTGCACTGGGACGCCATGAACGTCGAGCCGCTGCAGCGCGTGGACCTCGTCTCGGCGGACACGCGATCGGTCAACATGATCCAGGTCGGGCGGGCGCTGACGGATGCGACGCAGGAGCCGCCGATCACAGCGATGATCGTGCACGGCGCGAACCCCGTCGTCACGATGCCGAACCAGGCGCTCACGATCGAGGGCCTCATGCGCGACGACCTCCTGACGGTCGTGCACGAGCAGTTCCTCACCGACACCGCCCGGTACGCCGACTACGTGCTGCCGGCCACGACCCAGGTCGAGCACCTCGACCTGATGTGGTCGTGGGGGCACGACGTGATCGCGGTCAACCGGCCCGCGATCGATCCGGTGGGCGAGGCGGTGTCGACCACCGAGTTCTTCCGCCGGCTCTCGTCGGCGATGGGACTCGAGGACGCGTACCTGCACCTCAGCGACGACGAGATGCTCGACATCGCGATGGACAGCGATGGGTTCCGGGGCATGGAGATCACCCGGGAGCGGCTCGAGGGGGAAGGGTGGGCGCGGCTCGACTCCGAGCGCGGGCCGACGCCGTTCGCCGACGGCGGCTTCCCGACCGACGACGGCAGGTGCGCGTTCGTCGTGCCCGTGGCATCCGCCGCCCTCGACCGGGACGAGCGGTGGCCGCTGCACCTGATCAGCGCGAAGGGGTCACTGCGGTTCCTGAACTCCAGCTACGCACACGTGCCGTGGCACTTGCGGGCGGAGGGTGAGCTGCCCGTGGCACTTAACCCCGAGGATGCCGCGGAGCGCGGCATTGCGGACGGCGATCGCGTCGACGTGGTCAACGCACGCGGGTCGGTGGCGGCGACCGCGCGCCTCGGCGACGTGCGGCGGGGCGTGGTCGCGTTGCCGTCGGGCTGGGCGCGTGGCGCCGAAGGCACGTCGGCGAACGTGCTGACGCCCGACGGGCTGAGCGATGCCGGCGGCGGTGGCGACTTCCACGACGCGTTCGTCGAGGTCATGCCGGCGCCGGCGTCCGTGCCGGAGGAGTCCGCTGGGGCCGAGGGGCGAGCCCGGGGGAGCGCAGTCGGTTCAGGCGCGGAGCAGCGGCGGTGGATTCCAGCGACCGTCGAGGACCTCCGGTCGCGGCGCGTAGAGCCGTAGGGTCAGCCCCAGGGGCCCCGGCGGGGCGGGGAGCCAGTTCGCCTCGGCCCCGGCACCGGGGCTGCGGCTCGCGATCGCGAGGTCGAGCGATCCGTCGTCGTTGTAGTGCAGCGCATCGCGATCGCCCAGTGCGTATCGGCCGAGCGGGTTGGGGACGGTGAATCCCGTCTGGTCGTACATCGTGAGCGACCAGAAGGCGTCCACCGGCGGAAGCGCGTCGGCGGCGAAGTGCAGCACGTACTCGTGCTCGCCGACGGGAATCTCGCCGTGCTCGTCCGTCACGAGCATCGGGTAGACCGCGTCCTCGGGCAGGTTCGCGCCGAGCCCGATCATCGCGACGACCGCGCGGTACAGGTAGTCGGTGCCGTACACGCCGATTCCTGCGCGCCGCATCGACCAGCCGTCGACCACCGGCGCCGACCGCGGGATGCTCGCACGCATGTGTGCAAGCGCTTCCACGGGTGCGGCCGCCAGGGCCGCGGACACCTCGGGTGATGCAGCCTCCGGGTCGAAGGGGCGCCCGGGTCGGATGCCCAGGTGATGGAGGCGCGCGAGCACGGGTTGGTCCGTCGGATGCGGGGGAGCGACGTCGAGCAGCGTAGACGCACGCCGGAAGAACTCGACACCGGGCATCGCGCCGACCTGGTCCATCGGCGAGGGGTCGCGGTCGGGCGCCTCGGGTACGGGCGCCGGGCCGCGGTCGACCAGGGGGCGGATGCCGAAGCCGTCCTGGACGGCGTGCACCGCCTCGTAGTCGGCGGGGCCATTCGTCTGGGTGCGCCCGAGCACCCAGACCCAGGGCGTCGGCGCGTCGATCCGCTCGAGGTCGCCCGGCAGTTCGTCCCGCCACCCGGGAGGCACGATCGCATACGAACCCGTGGCTCCGCCGGTCGTGCGCGTACCGACGACGGCGAACACGTCGGTCCACATGTCGAGCAGCGGCAGCATGAAGTACCGATCCACCTCGCGGCTCACCGAGAGCACCACGGGGCCGTCGTTCAGGTCGAGCCATGCGGGGGAGTAGAGCGTGTCGAAGTTCGGGCGTACGACGTCGGTGAAGTCCCCGCGGGGGAATGCGCGCATGTGGAGGAACGTGTTCGCGGGGCCGCACCCCGGGATCCGGTCGGCGGGCACGCTCGTCGTCAGCCGGCGCGTCAGGTCCATCAGGACGAGCGGGTAGAGGTAGAGGTACCCCTCGACGGCGATCCGCTCCAGCTCGCCGCGACGTCCGGCCATGAGCATCTCCTCCCTGCGGCGGGTCGCTCGATGCCGGGAGCGCACCGCACGATCGCACGAGATCGCGACGCCTCGTCGCGATCTGTTCGACACGGTACGCGCAGGGGAACGGCTCGCCAGGGTCCAAGGACCCGGGGCCGGCGCCGAATGCCCGAGCCCGCGGGAGCCGGATGCTCCGGGGCGCCGGACTACTGATCCCCGGACGACGTCCGGCTGAGCAGGCTCTGCGCGATCGAGAGGGTGGCGAGGGCCTGGACGGATTCCCACGTGCCGGGCTTCAGCTTCGCCGCGGTCTGGGCGGCCTGGGCCGCGTACGCGTCGGCGAGTCGGGCGGCGTCGTTGTTGCTCATGGATACTCCTCGGGGACGAGTCATGGCACCGGCTCGTGCCGGTGCCACCTCGTGGCTCACGCTAGTGGCGACGGGGCACCGGGGAGCGGCGACGGCAGTCACTGTTCATAGGAACTGACATAATGTGCATTATCGGACACAGCCTATCGCGAACGTGTGGCCGGAATCCCGGGTGCCGAATGTCCTGCGCATGCGACGGGTGGGCTGCGGCAGAATGGCGGCATGACCTTCGGCAGGGTCGCATACGTGCTCGGCGGCGGCGGCGTGCTCGGCGCCGTGCAGGTCGGCATGGTCCGGGCGCTGCTGGAACGCGGCATCCGACCCGACCTGGTCGTCGGCACGTCGATCGGCGCGATCAACGGCGCGATCATCGCCGCCGACGTCGACGAGAGCGTCGATCGGCTCGATCAGGCGTGGTCGTCCCGTGAGGCGCGATCGATGGCATCCGGCATGGGCATCCGCCCCGGGCGCGCCCACGTGATGTCGACGGCGCCGCTCCGCAGGCTGCTCGAGCACGGACTCGGCGGCGCGCACAGCTTCCGCGACCTCCGGGTGGAGTTCCGCTGCTGCGCCGCGAGCATCGAGCGGGCCGCCGAGCACTGGTTCACGAGCGGACCGCTCGTGCCCGCGGTGCTGGCTTCGTCTGCGGTGCCGGGCGTGTTCCGCCCGGTGCGCATCGGCGGCGAGCACTTCGTGGACGGCGGCATCGTCAACTCGATCCCGCTCGGCGAAGCCGTCGCCGCCGGCGCGACGGAACTCGTCGTGCTGCAGGTCGGCCGCATCGAGCATCCGCTCAGCGCGCCGCAGTCCCACCTCGCGACCGCGCGGATCGCCCTGGAGATCTCGCGCCGGCACCGGTTCGCCCGCGACTCCGCCGCGCTGCCCGAGGGCGTGCGCATGCACGTGCTGCCGACCGGTACGAGTTCGTCCCGCGACAACCGCATCGCCCGCAACCTCACCTCGAAGGCGATCCGCCGGCGGATCGACGCCGCCTACGCCGCATCGGCCGACTACCTCGACGCCCGTGCCGAGGCGGGCGCACTCCCGGCCGCGAGCGACTGATGCGACTCCCCCCGCGATGGGTGCGCCGGTGCGTGATCGCACCGCTCGTCGTCGTGCTCGCCCTCGGCCTCACGCTCACGCTGCCGGTCTGGCTCGTCCTTGCGGTCATCGCCTCGCTCATCATGGGCTGGCGGTTCCGCATCCCGCGCATCCTCTGGATGCTCGACGTCTACCTGCTCTGGGAGGCGGCAGCGCTCATCGGGCTGCTCGGCCTGTGGATCGCCTCCGGCTTCGGATGGCGCATGCATCGGCCTCCGATGCAGCACGCGCACTACCGGTTCGTGGCGCGCATGCTCCGCTTCCTGTTCTGGAACGCCCACTGGGCACTCCGGCTCGACATCGAGGTGCGCGTGCCGCCCGGCTTCCACGACGACGCGCGGCCTGCGGTCATCGCCAGCCGTCATGCCGGGCCGGCCGACTCGTTCATCCTCATCCACGCCGTGCTGAACTGGTTCGACCGCTCCCCCAGGATCGTGATGAAGGACACGATGCAGTGGGACCCCGCGGTCGACGTCGTGCTGAACCGTCTCCCGAACCGGTTCATCGCTCCCCCTCCCCTGCACGCGGTGAACCGCCGGGAGGATACGGACGTCATCGCCCGCATCCGTGAGCTCGCGACCGGGATGGGGTCGGGCGACGCGTTCGTGATCTTCCCCGAGGGCGGCAACTTCACGCCCGAGCGGCGCGCCCGCGCCATCGAGCGGCTGCACGCCGCGGGTCTGCACGCCGCGGCGGAGCGCGCCTCCCGCATGATGCACGTGATGGCGCCACGGCCCGCCGGCCTCTTCGCTGCACTCGACGGCGCTCCTGACGCCGACGTGTTCTTCGTCGCGCACACCGGGCTCGACCGCATCCGCTCGATCGGCGACGTGTGGAAGGAGCTGCCCACCGACACCGCCATCGTGATGCGGTTCTGGACCGTGTCGCGGTCGCGCATCCCCGTCGACCACGACGAGCGCCTCGAGTGGCTCATGGACGAATGGGAGGCGATCGACCGGTGGATCGATCGGGCACGCACCGAGTGACGCGGCGCGGATGCACGTGATCAGCGCGGTGCACGGAGGCCGATCGCCCACCCGAGCGCGTGGAACGCGAGCCCGATCCCCCAGAACAGGGTGATCCAGTACGCCCAGGTGAAGCCGCCCCCGGTGATCCAGTCGAGGAACCAGAAGAAGCCGTTGATGATCGCGAAGGCCCCGACGTGCCAGAGGATGGCGTCGGTCGACCGGCGACGACGATCCGCACGCTCGGCCGGTTCGGTGGTGGCATCCATGACGACGGGCGCTCCTCACTGACGTGGTGTCGGCTCCCATGCTGGCGACGATGCGGCGCCGACACGAGGTCCAAGGTCCTGCCCGGTCCGCCTTGCTGGGAATACTCTGAGAACGACGAATCCGCCCATACAGGAGGTCGACCGCATGTCCAGTCCCCAACCGACGCCCATGTTCGCGTCGTTCACGCTCGACGCCGACGCACTCACGAAGTCCGCCGTGAACGGCGTCCGCGCCGCCCTCGGCATCAGCGGCGTGGTCGCGCTCGTCCTCGGCGCCATCATCACGTTCTGGCCCAAGGGCGCCGCCGTCGGCATCACGGTGATGCTGGCGATCTACTTCCTGGTGGCCGGCCTCGTCTACCTGGGGGTCGGCATCTTCTCCCGCGGACTCAAGGGCGGGGCGAGGGCGCTCGACATCATCCTCGGCGTGCTCTTCATCGTGGCCGCCGTGCTGGCGTTCGCGAACCTCACCGCGACCGCCGAGTTCCTCGCGATCTTCATGGGCGTGCTGATCGGCATCGTCTGGATCATCGAGGGCATCGTCGCGCTCGCGCAGGCCGGCGACACGACCTCGAAGGGCTGGACGATCTTCTTCGGCATCCTGAGCATCGTCGCGGGCATCGTGCTGCTGTTCTCGCCGTTCTGGGGCGCCCTGCTGCTCTTCCTGATCGCCGGGATCAGCCTGATGATCCTCGGCATCGTGCAGATCGTCCGCGCCTTCACCTTCGGACGCGGCGTCACCGCCTGAGCGCGTCGCACCGGCGGGCTCGGGAGCTTCCCGGGCCCGCCGGGCTCATCCCACGGACTCGAGGCCGTACCCGAAGACCACGACGCCGATCAGCAGCACGATGACGGCCGTGACCGACCCGTTGTTGCGCACCATCCATTCGCGGGTGCGCACGAGGCGGGCCGTCATGCGATCCGGGGCGGCGAGCGTGAGGACGATCGGCACCGCGACCGTCGACGCGGCGACGAGCGTGTAGATCCCGATCACCACCGCCGACTCCCCCGCCGCGAGCTCGGCACCGCGGATGTTCAGGCCCGCGGCCGTGGCCAGGAGGATGGCCTTGGGCCGCACGTTCAGCAGCAGCGAGACGCCGAGCGACGACCACGGACCGAACGACGACACCGTCGACAGCCAGCCGGGCATCGAGTACGCGGCGGTCCGCAGCGAACGACGGAGCCGGAGCACGCCGAAGACGACGAGCGCGACGCCGACCAGCAGTTCGGCGATGCCGAGCGCGACGTCCGGCTGCCGATCGGAGCGCGGGGTCGGGATCGCCTGCGCACCGAGCGTGGTGAGCGTCACGACCAACGCGAGCCCCACGACGGTGCCGATGAGGAACGGCAGCGCCGCTCGCCTCCGGTTCGGCGACAGCAGGATCAGGATCGTCGCCATGATCGGCACCGAGCTGATGGCCATGGCCAGGGCCACGGGCAGCACGTGCGCGATCGCCTGCAGCACGGTGCCCCCTCCCCCCGCATCCGCCGCGAGGCCGCCGATCCGACTACTCGGCGGCGAACCCCGAGACGTCGCCGACGTAGCGCGTGTTGCCCTCGGGCACCGGGTCGACCGCGGCCGACGCCACCTCGGCGGCGAACTCCGACACGTTGTACAGGCGACCGGCCTGCTCCTTGCGCGCCCCGATCGCGCCGGGATTGGCCCGCTCGAGCAGGGTGGCCGTGATGGTGCCCTCGATCATGTCGCCCGAGACGACCACGAACCCGAAGCCCGCGTCCTCGAGCGCGGGGATGCGCTCGCGCAGGGCGTCCTCGCCGGCGCGCTTCGACAGGGCGACCGGCTCGTACTCGGGCATCGTCGGCGTGGTGCGGATGAAGTGCGCCTGGTGGCTCGTGACGAACACGATGCGGGCGCCGGGGTTCAGGACCGGCAGCGCGCGCTCCAGCACGTTGACCTGGGCATCGCGGTTCAGGACCATCGCGTAGTCCTCCGCCATGCCCGACTCCATGCCGCCGGATGCATTGAGCACGAGGACGTCGATGCCGCCGAACGCATCCTTCGCCTCCTGCATCATGCGTGCCACGGACTCCGGGTCGGTGAGGTCGGCGCCGACCGCGATCGCACGACCGCCGGCGGCGGTCAGCTCGTCGACGAGCTTGCGCGCGCGCGCCTCCTTGTTGCGGTAGTTCACGACGACGTTCGCACCTGCCTCGGACAGGTAGCGGACCGTGTCGGCGCCGATGCCGCGCGAGGAGCCGGTGACGAGTGCGGTGGTGCCGGTGAGGGACCCGGGAGCCAGAGGATTGTTCACAGGACGACCCTACCAACGCGGCCATTCCGGGCCCGCCCGGTGATAGCTTCGTCACAGGCGTCGAAGGGGCTGGTACATGTTCGATCTCTCCCAGTACGTCTGGCTCGTCTGGTTGACCTTCATCGTCGTGTGCATCATCATCGAGCTCCTCACGCTCGAGTTCACGTTCCTCATGATCGCGTTCGGTTCGATCGCCGGACTCGGCGCCGAACTGCTCGGAGCCCCGTGGTGGCTGCAGTTCCTGATCGCGGCCGCCGTGTCGGTGCTGCTGATCCTCACCATCCGTCCGGTGCTGCTGCGCTACATGCGCCGCGGCGAGGACCCGACGCCGAGCAACATCGCCGCGCTGCTCGGCATGACGGGCCGCGTGGTCGGTCCCGTCACGGAGACCTCCGGGCTCGTCAAGCTCGCCAACGGCGAGACCTGGACCGCCCGCCTCTCCCCCACCACCGAGCAACGCACCGTCGCGCCCGGCGAGACGGTGCTCGTGACCCTCGTCGACGGAGCGACCGTCGTCATCATCCCCACCGAACGCGCCGCATCCTGACGATGCGGCCATCCGACAGGAGCACCCATGCCCAGTGACGTGACCGACGTCGTCGGCCAGCTCTTCCTGATCGTCCTGCTCATCGCGGTCGGCGTCTTCGTCATCGTGGTGCTCGTCCGAGCGATCCGGATCATCCCGCAGGCGTACGCCGGCGTGGTCGAGCGCCTCGGCCGCTACCACAAGACCCTCACCCCGGGCCTGAACATCCTGGTCCCCTTCATCGACCGGGTGCGACCGCTCGTCGACATGCGCGAGCAGGTCGTCTCGTTCCCGCCGCAGCCGGTGATCACCGAGGACAACCTCGTCGTCTCGATCGACACGGTCGTCTACTTCCAGGTGACCGATGCCCGCGCCGCGACGTACGAGATCGCGAGCTACCTCGGGGCGGTCGAGCAGCTGACGACCACGACGCTCCGCAACGTGGTCGGCGGCCTCAACCTCGAGGAGGCGCTGACCAGCCGCGAGGAGGTCAACTCGAAGCTGCGGATCGTGCTCGACGAGGCGACGGGCAAGTGGGGCATCCGCGTCAGCCGCGTCGAGCTGAAGGCGATCGACCCGCCCGTGTCCATCCAGGACTCGATGGAGAAGCAGATGCGCGCCGAGCGCGATCGTCGTGCCGCGATCCTCACCGCGGAGGGCACGAAGCAGTCCGCGATCCTGGAGGCGGAGGGCCGACGGCAGGCCTCCATCCTCAAGGCCGAGGGCGACGCGAAGGCCGCCGTGCTGCGCGCACAGGGCGAGGCGGAGGCCATCACCACGGTGTTCGACGCCATCCACCGCGGCGACCCCGACCCGAAGCTGCTCGCGTACCAGTACCTGCAGACGCTGCCGCAGATCGCCAGCGGCGAGGCGAACAAGCTCTGGATCGTGCCGAGCGAGCTCACCGAGGCGCTCAAGGGCGTCAGCTCGGCATTCGCTCCCGGGCGGGGCGCTCCCCCGGCGGGCGGGCACGCCGCACCGCGCGACTGACCGGTCGGATGCTGCTGGAGGGGCCGCCCCCGCGCGTGCTCGCCCACCGCGGCCTGGCCATCGACGCGCCCGAGAACACGCTCGCCGCGTTCCGGGCGGCGCTGGCGACGGGCATCCGCATCGTCGAGACCGACGTGCACGTGTCCGCCGACGGGATCGCCGTGATCGCGCACGACCCGGACCTGCGTCGCACGGCGGGGCTCGATCGGCGGGTCTCCGAGCTCACCGCGGACGACCTCGCCGACGTCGACCTGGGCGGGGGCCACGGCGTGCCCATGCTCGCCGACGCCCTCGCCACGTTCCCCGACGCCCGCTTCAACATCGACCTGAAGGTCGAGGAGGTGCTGTCGCCGGCCGTCGCGGCGATCCGCGCGGCAGGGGCTTCCGAGCGCGTGCTGCTCACCTCGTTCGACGAGGGCCGCCGCGTGCGCGCCGCGCAGGCGTTGCCGGGCGTGGCCACCTCGCCGGGCTCCCTCGGGGTGCTGCGGGTGCTCGTCGCGACCCGGCTCGGGAGCGACCGCCGGGTGCGACGGATGCTGCGCGGCGCCGTGGCCGTGCAGGTGCCCGAGCGCGTGCGCGGACTGCGGATCGTGACCCCCCGGTTCGTGCGGCGCGTGCACGCGGCGGGCGCCGAGGTGCACGTCTGGACGGTCAACGCGCCGGACGACATGCGCCGCCTGCTCGACCTCGGCGTCGACGGAATCGTCACCGACCGCGCCGACCTCGCGCTCGACGTGCTCCGCGAGCGATCGCCCGGCTGAGAATCGTCTGGCAATCACGCAGCCCGCGGGAAGGGAACGCCCAGCTTGGTCGTCTATAACGGTTCGGAGACGATCGAGGGAAGGAGCGCGTCATGGCTGACCGGAGTCTACGAGGAATGCGCCTCGGAGCGCAGAGCCTGCAGAGCGAAGACGGCGTCGTGTTCGCCGACCGCGCGGAGTACACCTACCGCTGCGAGCACTGCTCGCAGGAGACGGTGATGGTCTTCTCGACCGAGGCCGAGATCCCCGAGACGTGGGAGTGCCGCCACTGTGCGCGCGAGGCCACGCTGCTGGTCGACTCGAAGCCCGTCGAGGTGGACCGCTCGGCCGAGAAGACCGGCCGCACGCACTGGGACATGCTGCTCGAGCGCCGCACGCGCGCCGAGCTGGAGGAGCTCCTCGAGGAGCGCCTGCAGTACCTGCGCGCCCGTCGCGGCGAGGCGCAGGACCAGCACAAGATCGGCGCCTGAGCCGCCGATCCGCAATTCGAACCGGCCGAGCCCCTAGGGGTTCCGGCCGGTTCGTCGCATCCGGACGAAGCCGAGCACCAGGCCGGCCAGCCCGATCACGGTGAGCGTCCAGGGCACCCATCCGCCGAGGAGGACGGCCGGCGTGAGGCCGTCGCGCAGCTCGACGTCGGTGACCATCGCACCGGACTCGTACGCCGGCAGCGCGTCGATCGTGCTGCCGGACGCGTCGATCACCTGGCTCGTGCCCGTCGTCGAGAGGTTCACGACGGCGCGGCCGGTCTCGATCGCGCGCAGCCTGGCGAACGCGAGCTGCTGGAGGTTCTCGTCGGTGCCGCGGAAGTCCGCGTTGTTCGTCTGCAGCAGGTAGACCTGCGCGCCGTCACGGGCGCCCTCCCAGACGAGGTCGTCGTAGATCACGTCGAAGCAGATCGCGAGACCGGCGAGCACGCCGTCGATGTCGAAGACGGGCGCATTCGTGCCCGGGCTGTAGCCGCGTTGCACGAGCCCGACGAGGTCGGGGGCGAGCGCGTAGTAGAAGTCCCGGTCGGGGATGTACTCGCCGAACGGCACCGGGTTGCGCTTGTCGTACTGGGCCACGGCGCCCTCCCCCGCGACCCACAGGAGCGAGGAGTTGAAGAACTCGTCGCCCGTGGTCGTGACGGTGTTCAGCAGCACCGGCGCGCCGGCACGCGTGGCGACGTCATCGAAGATCGCCGCGGTGCCGGCATCGCGGGTGGGATCGATGTCGGATCCGCCCTCGGGCCACAGCACGACGTCGAGCCCGGGCTCGTCGAGGATCGGCTCGGTGGCGTTCAGCTGGGCCTGCAGCACGTCGCCGCGCGCGCGCACGTCGAAGTAGCCGGACGGCCCGTTGCCCTGCACGCTCGCGACGCGGAAGGTGCCCGCCGCCGCAGTCGGCCAGGCCGGCAGCAGCGCCGCGACGAGCAGCACGATCGCCACCGGGAGGGCACGGCGCGGGCGCCGCCAACCGCGCAGCCGCACCAGTTCGACGATCGCCGCGACCGCCCAGACCATGACGAACGAGAGCCCGGTGAAGCCGATCCACGACACCAGCGGGGCGAACGGGCTCTCCGACTGGCTCGCGGCCACGCGCCCCCACGGGAAGCCGCCGTACGGCAGCGTGCCGGAGGCGAACTCGCGTGCGCACCACAGCGCGGCGACGACGACGGGCAGCAGCACGAGTCGCACCCAGGGCGACGCGCCGACCGCCGGGACCCAGCGGTAGGCCAGCATGATCGCCACGCCGCCGACGGCGACGAACACCGACTCGAACAGCGAGAGCGCCAGCCACGGGACCGGGCCGAGGTAGAGCGAGGTCCAGCCCACGTGCGCGAGCCAGAACGCGGCGCCGAACGCGTACCCCACGCCGAGCGCTCCCCAGGCGCTGCGCCCGACCAGCGGCACCAGCGCCATCGCGACGCCGACGAACGCGAGCGGCCACACGCCCAGGTCGGGGAAGCCGAGGTCGAACACGAGTCCACCGCCGGCTGCGACGAGGAATGCGGCCCAGAGCGGGAGGATCGGCCGGGTGGCGCGCGCGGTGCCGGGTGCCTCGCGCTCGTGCAGCACGGGGCTCACGCGACGGTCCCGTCGGCCACGACGCCCCGGCGGATCGCGTCGATCGCCAGCCGCGCCGTGGCGCCCACGGCGGGGTCGGCCGCCGTGCCGAGCTGGTCGAGCAGGTCGATCACCTGCTTCGTCCAGCGCACGAAGTCGCCCGCGGCCATGTCGGCCACCTCGAGGACCGCGCCGAGCGAGTCCCCGCGTGCCCACGCGTGCATCGGCGTGCAGAGCGCGGTGGCGAGCGGCTCGCTTCCGGAGAGCCGGTGCTCGCGCTCGACGTCGTCGAGCTCGCTCCACGCGTCGCGCGTGCGGTCGAGCGCGATCCGGAAGGCGCCCCGCGGGAGCATCCGCTCGTCGGCGTCGACCAGGTCGCGCCGCGGCTCGTAGACGATCGCGGCGGCGATGGCGGCGAGCGACGGCGCGTCGAGCTGGGTCCACAGCCCGCGGCGGAGGGACTCGGCCACGAGCAGGTCGCGTTCGCCGTAGATGCGGCGGAGGGAGCGGCCGGCGGCCGTGAGCGCGGCTCCGGCCGAGGTCTCGCGCACGTAGTCGAGTTCGAGGAGCACGTCGGTGACCCGGTCGAACACCTTGCCGATCGCGCCGGTGCGCGTGCGGATCTGCCCGGTGAGCTGCTGCTGCTCGCGATGCAGGCGCCACCAGCGCTCCGCCCAGCGCGAGTGCGCCTCGCGGTCGGCGCAGCCGTGGCAGGGGTGCCGACGCATCTGCCTGCGCAGGTCGCCGAGGTCGCGCTGGATCTGCTCCCGATCGGCGTGCGACGCGCCGCCGCGCGAGTTCCTGCGCTCGAGGTCGCTGATGTCGCGGCGGATCCTCGCGTACTCCGCGAAGTCGCCGAGGTGGCAGGTCATCGCCTCGGCGTAGCCGGCGAGGGACTCCTCCTGCTTGCGCACCGTGCGCGCCAGGTCGACCACCGCGCGGTCGGCCTGGAACTGCGCGAACGACGATTCGAGGATCTCCCGCGTGCGATCCCTGCCGAAGCGGTCGATCAGGTTCACCGCCATGTTGTACGTCGGCCGGAAGCTCGAGTTCAGCGGGTAGCTGCGGCGGGATGCGAGCGAGGCGACCGCCTGCGGGTCCATGCCGTCGGTCCACTGGATCACGCTGTGGCCCTCGACGTCGATGCCGCGCCGGCCGGCGCGCCCGGTCAGCTGCGTGTACTCCCCCGGCGTGATCGGCACCCGGGCCTCGCCGTTGAACTTCTCGAGCTTCTCCAGCACGACCGTTCGGGCCGGCATGTTGATGCCGAGCGCCAGCGTCTCGGTCGCGAACACGACCTTCAGCAGCTTCTGCTGGAAGAGGTCCTCGACGACCTCCTTGAACGCCGGCAGCAGCCCGGCGTGATGCGAGGCGACGCCGCGCTGCAGCCCCTCCAGCCACTCGTAGTAGCCCAGCACGGCGAGGTCCTCGTCGCGCAGCGTGCGGCAGCGCTCCTCGACGACCTGGCGGATCTCCTCGCGCTCCGAGGCATCCGTCAGCCGCAGGCCCGAACGCAGCACCTGGCGCACCGCCTGATCGCAGCCGGCGCGCGAGAAGATGAACACGATCGCGGGCAGCAGGTGCGTGTCGTGCAGCTGCCGGATCACCTCGGAGCGGTCGAGCCGCCCCACCGACTCGGGGCGTGCGTGCCAGCGACCCCGATCGCTGCCGCGGCGGCCCCGCGAGGAGCGGCCCTGCAACGATCGCCCGCCCGCCTGGGCCAGCCGCACGAGCTCCGGGTTCACCCGATGCGTGGCCGCGCGGCCCGACGAGTCGAACAGGTCGAGCAGCTTGCTCCGCACCAGCACGTGCTGCTCGAGCGGCACGGGGCGCTCCTCGGAGACGATGACATCGGTGTCGCCGCGCACCGCCTGCAGCCAGTCGCCGAACTCCTCGGCGTTGGACACGGTGGCGCTGAGCGAGACCAGGCGCACTCGGTCGGGGAGGTGGATGATGACCTCCTCCCACACCGCGCCGCGGAATCGATCGGCGAGGTAGTGCACCTCGTCCATGATCACGTAGGCGAGGTCCTCGAGCAGCGGGGAGCCCGCGTAGAGCATGTTGCGCAGCACCTCGGTCGTCATGACCACGATGCGCGCGCCCGAGTTCACGTTCGTGTCGCCCGTGAGGAGACCGACGTCGTCGGCCCCGTAGACGCCCTGCAGCTCCTGGAACTTCTGGTTGCTGAGCGCCTTCATCGGCGCGGTGTAGAACACCTTCGCGTGGGCGTCCTGCATCGCGAGGTGCACCGCGAACTCGGCCACGATGGTCTTGCCCGCACCGGTCGGCGCCGCGACGAGCACGCTGCGGCCCTCGTCGAGGGTGCCGCAGGCGGCCAGCTGGAACGGGTCGAGGTCGAAGCCGAGACGGCCGGCGAACTCCGCGACGCGGGAACCCGCCCGCTGCTGCCGGGACCGCTCGTACCGCTCGGCGGGGCTCAGGGACATCACGTACCCAGCCTAGGCAGCCAGACCCTCCTCGAGCGCACGCAGCCGTCTCGCCACGCGCCGGTCGTGCAGGAACGCGATGAACCAGGCGGTGAAGTACAGCACGATCATCGGGATCGCGAGCATGAACATCGAGATGACGTCGGCCGCGGGCGTCGCGATGGCCGTGAACAGCACGATCACGAGGATCGCGATGCGCCACGACTTGATCAGCGTCGCGGCGCTCAGGATGCCCACGAAGTTCAGCAGCACCAGGAACACGGGCACGACGAAGCCGATGCCGATCGCCAGCACCAGCTTCAGCACGAAGTCGAAGTAGATCTTCGCGTCGAGGTAGCTCACGTCGTCGCTCGGCACGAAGCTCGTCATGAGGGCCACGACGTTCGGCAGCACGAACCACCCGGCGGCGCAGCCGGCGAAGAAGAGCGGAATCGCCGTGAAGAAGAACGCGAAGGTGTAGCGGCGCTCCCGCCGGTTGAGCCCGGGCACCAGGAACGCGAACACCTGGTACAGCCACACCGGGCTCGCGATGACGATGCCGAGCGTGAACGCGATCTGCAGGCGCAGGTCGAACGCACCGGTGATCGTCGGGTAGGTGATCTCGGCGTCGCGCGCCTGCGTCTCCACGATCCGGGTCACCGGTTCGCGGAGCGCGTCCCAGACCCACTCGGACAGGAGCCAGCCGATGACTGCTCCGACGACGATGGCGATCGCCGCCTTGAACAGCCGGTTGCGAAGCTCGATGAGGTGCTCACCGAGCGACATGCGCTTCTCGCGGTTGGCTCCGCGAGGTGCTCTCGCGGCCACCGGGTCAGGAACTCGTGCCGGAGTCGGTGCGCTTGGTGGCCGAGTCGTCCTGGGCCTGCTCGGCGGTTCCGGCGGCGTCGCCCTTCGCCTTCGCGTCGGTGCCGTCGGCGTCGTCGCCGTCCTGGCGCACCTCGCTCTTGAGGATCTTCATGGACTGCCCCAGGCTGCGGGCCAGCGCAGGCAGGCGCGGGGCGCCGAACAGCAGCAGGATGACGACCAGGATGATCAGGAAGTGCCATCCGGAAAGGTTTGCAAACATAGTGACTCTCGTCGTTCGGGGCGGGGTCTGTGCGGGTCAGTCTATCGCGCACGGGCGTGCGCGTGGCCCGCTGGGGAGCACGGGCCTCAGACCGTGTCCGAATCGTGCCCGGCCGGGTAGCGGTCGAGCCCCGCCCGCGCCCAGTCGCGCACCGCACGTCGGGCGTCGTCGGGCGCCAGCACCGTGATCAGCCCGGGCAGCCCGGCGACCAGGCGCTTCAGGCCGTGGAAGTGGGCGACCCGGATCGACGCCCGCACCCGCTCGGCGCCGGCGGCCGCCTTCTCGACGTCGACCAGGTAGTCGCCGAGCAACGGCAGCGCGCTGACCGCGACGTCCACGGTGATCACCAGGTCGTCGTCGCTGCCCTGGAAGAGCTGGTCGGGCAGTGCGACGTCGCTCGCACGGAAGGCGATGGGCTCGTCGGTCAGGGTGAGGTCGCGCATGCGGTCGATGCGGAAGGTGCGCACGGCCTCGCGCAGGTGGCACCAGCCCCGCACGTACCAGTCGACGTCGGACGACTCGATCCGCAGCGGATCGACGCGCCGACGCTCGCGATCGCCGCGGGCGTTCAGGTAGTCGAACTCGATCTGCCGCTCCGACGCCACCGCGTCGCGCACCAGGCCCAGGGCCGCATCCTCGTCCCCTCCTGCGACCGCCACGGAGCTCGGCGTCGCCGACGCACCGCGTGCGAGCTTGCCCATGAGGGTGCCGATCCGCTCGCGATCGAGGTTCTCCGGCACGGCGGAGAGGTACTGCAGCCCGGCGATGAGCGCCGCCGCCTCGCGCGCCGAGAACCGCGGTGAGTCGTCGATGGCGACCTGCTGCACGATCACGATGCGGTCGTGGTCGAGGAACTCGTCCCACGAGATGTCGAAGAGGTCGCCGTGCTGGTAGGCGTGCGTGTCGCCGGGCACGCCGGAGACGGCGATGAGGCGCACGGCCTGCCGGATCGCCTCCTCGTCGACGGCGAAGTGCTCGGCGGCCTCGGCCACGCTCACGCGGCCGTGGTCGAGCAGGTACGGAACGAGGGAGAGCAGGAACGCGAGCTTGTCCTGCGCCTTCAGCGGCGGCGGCTTGGCCATCAGTCGTCCCCTCCGTCGTGGGCGGATGCCACGCGCTCGAGGCGCGACCGGACGCCGTCGGCGAGGGTTGCGGGCGCCGTCACGCGCACCTCCGGCCCGAAGGCCGCGAGCTCGTCGGCGACGATCTCGGCGTCGGTGTAGTGCAGGCGGTAGCCGGTGCCCTCGGCGATCGCGCCGCGACGTCGCGCGAGCCGCACCGCGGCGTCGCTGTCGGGCTCGACCTCCAGGTCGGCGACCTGGGAGCGCCAGAGCTCGTCCAGCTCCGCGAGCGCCTGCTCGGCCATGCCGGGCTCGGGCGCGTCGAAGGTGCTGCCCGGCACGACCGACACGTCGCCGACGATGCGCGACAGCAGGAACGTGCGGCGTGCGCCGAGCTCGCGGTCCCACGCGTAGAGGTGCCAGCGGCCCTCGTGCAGCACGACCGCCCACGGTGCCACGGTGCGGCGTCGCGGTGCGGACCGGCCCGGGTTCAGGTAGTCGAATCGCACGACCTGGCGGCGGTCGAGCGCCTGGCTGAGCGGCTCGAACGCGCTGTCGCGCACGCGCAGCCGCGGCGCGTACCCGATGACCGGCTCGCGCGGCTCGACGCCGAGCGAGCGCAGCTTCGTGAGCGCGCGGCGCGACTCCCCCGACAGGCTGCCCTCGCGCCACACGGTCGCCGCGAGCGCGAGCAGGGCGGACTCCTCGGGCGTGAACGTCACGTCGTCGGGGAGGTCGTACAGCCCCTTCGGGATGCGGTACCGGAGCGACTGGTTGTCACCCGGGCGGTCGGGCGACTCGAGGGTCTCGATCGGGATGCCGAGCTCGCGCACGTCGTCCTTGTCGCGCTCGAACTGGCGCTCGAGCGCCTGGTTCGCGCCGCCGCGGTCGTAGCGCTGGCGGTAGCCCTGGACGGTCGAGAGGATCTCGGACTTGGTCAGCCCGGACTCGGTGGCGAGCAGCGCGAGCACGAGGCTGAACAGTCGTTCCTCGACCGACACGCGGTCCTGGTTCGCGGCTGCTGACGACGGCACAGGTGCGATCATACCGACGCGCGGGTCCGGGTCAGTCGATCCCCAGGATGTCGATCACGAACACCAGCGTCGCGCCCGGCGGGACCGCGCCGGAGCCCTGGTCGCCGTAGCCGTCCTCCGGGGTGATCGTCGCGATCACCTGGCTGCCGACCTGCTGGCCGACGATGGCCTGGGAGAAGCCGGGGATCACGTCGGCGCCCTCGCCGACCGTGAACGACGCGGGGCTGCCGTTCTGCCAGCTCGAGTCGAAGACCGAGTTGTCGTCCCACAGCACGCCCGTGTAGTGCACGGTGACCGAGTCGCCCGACTCGACCGTGGGGCCGTCGCCCTGCCGCAGCACCGCGACCTCGGTCTCGGTGGGCGGGTCGGTCGCCGGCACCGTGATGCCGGGGCGCCCGTCGGGACCGAGCACGACCGCGGGGAACCCGGAGGTGCCGGGACGGATCGAACCGTTCGCGCGCGGCA
Source organism: Agromyces sp. SYSU T00194 (assembly GCF_040496035.1). Classification (NCBI taxonomy): domain Bacteria; kingdom Bacillati; phylum Actinomycetota; class Actinomycetes; order Micrococcales; family Microbacteriaceae; genus Agromyces; species Agromyces chitinivorans. The sequence goes on from NZ_JBEPJZ010000002.1 coordinate 264,194, forward strand.
GGTAGGTGCGTTCCACGTCGACCACGAACAGGAGCGTGTCGTCGGGTGCGACGCCGAGCTGCACGCTGCCGGCCTCGCCGAAGCCGTCGGCCGGGGGCACCGCGATCAGCACGCGCGAACCCTCGGAGGCGCACTGCAGCCCGGTGAACAGGCCCGGCAGCAGCGTGCCCTCGTCGAGCACCGCCGGGATCGGGTCGGTGTCGCGGTCCGCCTCCTGGATCGTCGCACCGGTCGAGGCGTTGTACACGGACAGCTTGACGAGTGCCTTCTGGCCGGCCACGAGGGTGTCGCCCGTGCCGTCGATCAGCACGTCGCACTCCGTCTCCTCCGCGATCACCGGCGTCGGGAAGTCGACGCGCGGGGTCGTCCCGAAGGAGCCGCCGACGGTGACGAGGTCGGTCGCGGGGCCGGGGCCGGCCGCGTCCTCCGACGCGGGCGCGGAGCATCCGGTCAGGGCGAGCGCCAGGGCGCCTCCGGTCGCGATGAGCGCGAGAGTCCGTCGCACAGGTCCTCGATTCGTGGTGTCGTTCGGGTGGCGGTCGGCGGATGCGGCCGGAAGCATCCTACCCGTCGTCGGCGGTGCGCCTCTGCGCCAGCTCCGCGGAGGCGCTCGCCTCGCGGACGCGCTTGCGCAGCGCCTTGTCGCTGACGTTCCGCTCGCCGAGCGCGCCCGGCGTCCACGCCTCGACGTCCTCGTCGCTGAAGTCGGACTTCGATGCGCGGCGCTTGAGGTCGGGCAGCACGACGCCGGGAGCGAGGCGCCGCGCCGTGATGAGGAACCCGGTGTGCGCGACCATCCGGTGGTCGGGCCGCACCGCGAGACCCTCGACGTGCCAGCCGCGCACCATGGTCTCGCTCGACGCCGGGTTGGTGTAGCCGCCGGTCGCGCGGATGGCCTCGGCGACACGCGACAGCTGCGTGGCGGTGGCCACGTAGCAGAGCAGCACGCCGCCGGGCTTCAGCGCGGCCGAGACGGCGTCGAGGGTCTCCCACGGCGCGAGCATGTCGAGCACGACGCGGTCGACGGATGCCTCGGGGGCGGTCTCCGGCAGGGTGTGCGCGAGGTCCCCGGCGGTGACGCTCCAGTTCGACGGCACCTCGCCGAAGTAGGTCTGCACGTTGCCGCGCGCGACGTCGGCGAACTCCTCGCGGCGCTCGAACGACAGCAGCCGCCCGCCCGAGCCGATCGCGCGCAGCAGCCAGAGCGACAGCGCTCCGGAGCCGACTCCCGCCTCGACGACGGTCGCCCCGGGGAAGATGTCGGCCTGCGCGAGGATCTGCGCGGCGTCCTTCGGGTAGACGATCGCGGCGCCGCGCGGCATCGACATGACGAAGTCGGCGAGCAGCGGCCGCAGCGCCAGGTACTCGATGCCGGCCTGGTTGACGACCACCGAGCCGTCGGGCAGCCCGATCAGGTCGTCGTGGGCGATCCCGCCCTTGTGCGAGTGGAACACCTTGCCCGGTTCGAGCGTGATGGTGTGCAGCCGGCCCTTGGGGCCGGTCAGCTGCACGCGGTCGCCGACGGTGAAGGGCCCGCTGGGCTGGGGGGCGGATGCGGCGCTCATGCGTGCTCCCCCGTGCGCGCGGCTGCGAAGACGGCGACCAGGTCGTCGACCGTGCGGCCGCCGAGGCTCGGCCAGCGCTCGTGCGCGGGCTCGTCGTCGAGCGGGAGGATGTGCGGCACGCCCATGGTCACGGCGCCCGAGGCCATGGCGGCGGCGAGGCCCGTCGGCGAGTCCTCGACGGCGAGGCAGTCCTCGATCGCCACGCCCAACAGCTCGGCGGCGCGCAGGTAGGGCTCGGGGTGCGGCTTCGCGTGCGTCACCGCGTCGCCCGTGACGATCGCGTCGAAGGCCGGGAAGCCCATGGCCGCGACCACGTCGTCGGCCATCGAGCGGATCGACATGGTCACGAGGGCGGTGCGGATGCCCCGCTCGCGCAGCGCCTGCAGCAGCTCGCGGGCGCCGGGCTGCCACGGCACGCCCTCGGACGCCAGCAGGCCCCGCACCTGGTCGGTCAGCCCGTGCACGATGCGGTCCTCGGGCAGGTCGACGCCGTACCCCTGCAGGATGCGCGCCGACGGCCAGAGCCCGCTGCCGACCAGTGCGAGCGCGTCCTCCTGGGTCCAGGTGCCGCCGAACGACTCGACCAGCTCCGTCTCCGCGCGGATCCAGTACGGCTCGGTGTCGACGAGGGTGCCGTCCATGTCCCAGAGGACCGCGGCGGGTAGGGCTTCGCTCACGACCGTCAAGTCTACGTGCAGCGCCTATTGTGGACCTGAGGGCGGCGCGAGCCGCCCGGAGGGGAACGCGCGGGCGTAGTGGCAGACGAACACGGGATCAACGGCGGCAGGATCCTCGTCGTGGCCTTCGAGGGCTGGAACGACGCCGGCGAGGCCGCGTCGGGAGCGGCGCAGGCCGTGATCGACCACCTCGACCTCGTCGAGATCGGCGCGGTCGACCCCGAGCTCTACTACGACTACCAGTTCACCCGTCCGACCGTCGCGATGGGCGACGACGGCGTGCGCCGGCTCACCTGGCCGGGCGCCCGCCTGCTCGGCCCCGCTCCGGGCGCACCCGACGACGAGGACGACGAGCGCGTGACCGGGCCGGGCGCCGACCAGGTGCACGTGCTGATCGGCGCCGAGCCCGCGCGCACCTGGAAGGGCTTCGCCTCCGAGATCATCGACGGCGCGCTGTCCGCGGGCATCGAGGTCGTCGTCTTCCTCGGCGCGATGCTCGCCGACGCGCCGCACACGCGCCCGCTCTCGGTGTTCGTCTCGAGCGACAACCCGGAGGTGCGCGACGAGCTCGGCATCGACCGGCCGAGCTACGAGGGGCCCGTCGGCATCCTCAGCGTGCTCTCCGACGCCGCGGAGCGCGCGGGCATCCCGACCCTGTCGCTCTGGGCCTCGGTGCCGCACTACGTGCACAACTCGCCGTCGCCGAAGGCCGTGCTCGCGCTGCTGTCGAAGCTCGAGGAGATCACCGGGCTCAGCGTGCCGCGCGGCTCCCTGGAGTCGGATGCCGCGGCCTGGGAGGCGGGCGTGGATGCGCTCGCCGCCGACGACGAGGACATGGCCGCCTACATCGAGCAGCTCGAGCAGGCGCGCGACACCGTCGACTCCCCCGAGGCGAGCGGCGAGGCCATCGCGCAGGAGTTCGAGCGCTACCTCAGGCGGCGCGGGGACGGACCCGGCGACACCCGCGGCGAGCAGCCCTGGCGGCCGCGCGACTGAGCGTCGCCACCGGGGCATGCGCTCGTCGACCGCGGCGCCGGCTCGGGGGCATCCGCTCGCCCCGTGCGGGAACCGCCGTCAGGCGTCGATCGTGCCCGTCGCGAGCAGCACCATGATCGTGCCGCCGAGCAGCACCCGGTAGATCACGAACGGCAGGAAGCTGCGCTTGGAGATGTAGCTCATGAAGAACGCGATCACGAGGAGCGCGACCACGAACGCGACGAGCGTCGCAGCGGCCGTCTCGACCGGGCCGTAGACGCCCGGCTCGCCCCAGCTCTTGAACAGCTGGTAGAAGCCCGAGCCGAACACCGCGGGGATCGCCAGCAGGAACGCGTAGCGGGCCGCCGCGGCGCGCTCGTAGCCCATGAGGAGCCCCGCGGTGATGGTGCCGCCCGAGCGCGAGACGCCCGGGATGAGCGCGAGCGCCTGCGCGAACCCGTAGATGATGCCGTGCCCGTAGGTGAGGTCGTCGAGCCCCCGGCGCTTCGCGCCGATCCAGTCGGCGATGCCGAGCAGGATGCCGAAGACGATGAGGGTCGTGGCGACGATCCAGAGCGAGCGCAGCGTGGTCTCGATCTGGTCCTGGAAGATCAGGCCGAGCACCACGATCGGGATCGAGCCGAGGATGATCAGCCAACCCATGCGCGCGTCGGGGTCGTTGCGGGGCACGCGTCCCCAGAGCGCGAGCCACCAGCGCGAGACGATGCGCACGATGTCGCGCCAGAAGAAGACGACGACCGCCGCCTCGGTGCCGATCTGCACGATCGCCGTGAATGCCGCGCCCGGGTCGGCCGCGTTCGGCAGGAACTCGCCGAGGATGCGCAGGTGCGCGCTGGAGGAGATCGGCAGGAACTCGGTGAGCCCCTGCACGAGTCCGAGGATCAGCGCTTCGATCATGCCGGGCTCACCTTCCGCCCCGCGCGGCGGGGCCGCGTGTCGTTGCGGTGGGGATCGCTCAGTAGTCGAGCAGCAGGTCCTGCAGGACCCTGCTCCCGAAGACTAGTGCGTCCAGCGGCACCCGCTCGTCCACCCCGTGGAACATGGCCGGGAAGTCGAGGTCGGCGGGCAGCCGGAGCGGCGCGAAGCCGTAGCCGGCGATGCCGAGGCGGCTGAGCGCCTTGTTGTCGGTGCCGCCCGAGAGCAGGTACGGGAAGACCGGCACGCCCGGGTCGTGGTGCTCGAGCGTCGCCTTCACGGCGTCGACGAGCGGGCCGCTGAACGGGGTCTCGAGCCCGACGTCGCGCACGACCGTCTCGATCTCGATGTCGTCGCCGACGATCTCGCGCACGCGGGCGAGCACGGCGTCCTCCTCGCCGGGGAGCGTGCGGATGTCGATCAGCGCCTCGGCGCGGTCGGGGATGACGTTGTGCTTGTAGCCCGCGGTCAGCAGCGTGGGGTTCGTGGTGGTGCGCAGGGTCGCGCTGAGGAAGCCCGCCGCCGAGGTGCGCAGGACGAGCTCGTCGGGCGAGACCTGCTGCGGGTCGGCGCCCGTCACCCGGGCGATCTCGGCGAGCAGCGCACGCGTCGTGTCGACCAGGTGCAGTGGCCACTCCTCGCGACCGAGGGCTGCGACCGCCTCGGCGAGGCGGGTGATCGCGTTCTCGCGCACGAGCCGGGAGCCGTGCGCGGCGGGTCCGCGGGCGACCAGGCGGATCCAGACCAGCGCCTTCTCCCCCGTCTGCAGCAGGTAGGCGCGCTCGCCGCCGAGGTGCACCGAGTAGCCGCCGACCTCGCTGATCGCCTCGGTCGCACCGGCGAACACCTCCGGGTGGTGGTCGACCATCCAGCTCGAGCCGAAGAGGCCGCCCGCCTCCTCGTCGGCGAAGAACGCCAGCACCAGCTCGCGCTCGGGCTGCCGGCCCGAGGCGAGGATGTCGCCGACGGCCGTGAGGATCATGGCGTCCATGTCCTTCATGTCGACCGCTCCCCTGCCCCAGAGCAGGCCGTCGCGCACCTCGCCCGCGAACGGGTCGACGCTCCAGTTGCGCGGGTCGGCGGGCACCACGTCGAGGTGTCCGTGCACCACGAGTGCGGGCTTGTCGGGGTTCGCGCCCGGCACGCGGGCGACCACGCTCGTGCGCCCCGGTGCGGCGTCGAACAGCCGGGGCTCGAGGCCCATCGCCGACAGGTGCGCCTCGACGTACTCGGCCGCCTCGGTCTCTCCCTCGGAACGCCCCTCACCGTGGTTCGTGGTGTCGAACCGGATCAGGTCGCGGGCGATCCGGACGGTCGGCTCGAGCGCGTCGGTGCCGGTGGGGACGGGGTGCTCGGATGCCTCGGACATGCCCCACACGCTACCCCGGATGCCGCGCGGCGATCGGCCCGGGGCATCCGCCTGCATGGTTCGGCGCACCGTTCGATCCGTGGTAATGTCTTCTCTCGGGCCTGCGGGAGATCGCGGGTTCGCAACACACGCGCGGGTGGCGGAATTGGCAGACGCGCTAGCTTGAGGTGCTAGTGCCCGTATTAGGGCGTGGGGGTTCAAGTCCCCCCTCGCGCACGGTGTGAGAACGGCCGGATCGGATGATCCGGCCGTTCGTCGTTTGTGCGGCTGATCCCGTTTCGGGGGCTTCCCCATCGAGCGTGCGCCCCTGTTCGCGGTCGAGGGCCGGTTCTTCGCCTGAGGGCGAAAGCTTCAGCCCTCAGGCGAAGAAACGGCCCTCAGACCTCTCATTCGGGCGCGACGTACTCGATGTGGGTGGGTGCCGGTTCGGTGGTGTCGAGTGGCGCGGGACGAGTGGCATCCGCCGCTTGACTCATTCGAACATACGTTCGAACATGGGGTGTGGCACTCACCGCTCCCCTCCGGCCGTCCCGCGTCTCCGCGGGCGAGGCCCGCGAACGCGCCGACGCGCTGCGCGCACGCATCGCCGACATGCAGTCGACCAGGCTCGAGGGGCGGGCGATCCCGACACTGCCGGCGCTGCACGACCTGCTGCCCGGCGGGGTGCTGCGCGAGGGCGGCGCGTACGGGGTCGAGGGGTCGACGAGCCTCGTCATGGCGATGCTCGCCGGTGCGTCGGGGGCCGGGTCGTGGTGCGCCGTCGTCGGCGTGCCGGGGTTCGGCGCCGAGGCCGCACGGCTCGCGGGACTCGACCTCGACCGGCTCGTGCTCGTGCCCGAACCCGGGCGGCACTGGCTGGCGGTGGTCGCCGCGCTCGTCGACGTGATTCCGGTCGTGGCGGTGCGCCCGCCCGAGGCGGTCGGGGCGGCGGATGCCTCGCGGCTCGGCGCCCGGCTGCGCCAGCGCCGTGCGGCGCTCGTGGTCGACGGCTCCTGGCCGCAGAGCGAGGTGCAGCTGCGGGTCGCCGAGAGCCGCTGGACCGGGCTCGGCGACGGGCACGGGCGGCTCGCCGCGCGCGAGGCGGTCGTGACGGCGTCGGGCCGGGGCGGGTTCGGGCGCGCGAGCACCGCGCGGCTGCTGCTGCCGGGCGCGCATGCCGCGGCGGAACGGGTCGACGAGGGTGCGCTCGGCGACACGGGCGGGCGCGCCGGGGCGGAGCAGGCGCCGGCCCCGCTGCGGAGGGTCGCCGGATGAGCGCCGGGCCCGAGGCATCCGACCCCCGGCGCACCATCGTGGTGTGGTGCCCCGACTGGCCGGTCATCGCGGCCGCACGCGAGGCGGGGCTCTCGCTCGAGTCGCCGCTCGCCCTGGTCGAGAAGGGCCTCGTGTTCGCCTGCTCGGGCGCGGCACGGCGCGACGGGGTGGCGCGCGGGCTGAAGCTGCGCGAGGCGCAGTACCGCTCCCCCGCGCTCGAGCTGCTCGACTACGACGCCGGGCTCGACGCGCGCGCCTTCGAGCCCGTGGTGCGACGGGTCGAGGAGACCACGCCCGGCGTGCAGCTGCTGCGCCCCGGTGCGCTCGCGGTGCGGGCACGCGGGCCGGTGCGGTACTACGGCGGCGAGGCCGAGGCCGCCGAGGCGCTGCGGGCCGCGGTGGGCGGGTTCGGGCTGCCCGTGCGGGTGGGTGTCGCCGACGGGCCGTTCGCGGCCGAGCAGGCGGCACGCGCGACCTCGGAGGCGGCGCCGGTGCTGCGGGTCGAGCCGGGCGGGTCGGCCGCGTTCATCGCGCCGCTGCCCGTGGGCGTGCTCGTCGACCCGCGCACCGCGACGCTGCTGCACCGGCTCGGGGTGCGCCGGCTCGGCGAGTTCGCCGCGCTGCCCGCCGACGACGTGCTGCGTCGGTTCGGGCCGACCGGTGCGTTCGCCCACGACCGCGCGGCGGGCCGCGACGGCGCCCGGGTGCTCGCGCGCACGCCACCGCCCGAGTGGGACGAGCAGGTCGAGTTCGAGCCGCCGCTCGACCGCATCGACCAGCTCGCGTTCGCGTTCCGCACCCGGGCGGAGTCGTTCATCGAGCGCCTCACCGCGGCGAAGCTCGTCTGCACCGCGGTGCACATCGAGATCGTCGACGACGAGGGCGGCGTCTCGGCGCGCGACTGGCTGCACCCGCGCTGGTTCACGCCGGGCGACGTGCTCGACCGCATCCGCTGGCAGCTGCAGGGGTCGGGCGGCGCCGACGCGGGGCTGGGCTCGCCGATCGCGCGGGTGCGCGTGCACCCCGAGCGGCTCGACTCCACGGGCAACCACGAGGAAGGGCTCTGGGGCACCGGCCCCGACGAGCGCGTGCACCACGGGCTCACCCGCGTGCAGGGCATGCTCGGGCACGAGGGCGTCGTCACCGCGACCATCGGGGGCGGGCGCATGCTCGCCGACCGCGAGGTGCACGTGCCGTGGGGCGACCGGCCGCCCGAGGGGGTGTCCGACCGCCCCTGGCCCGGGTCGCTGCCCGCGCCGCTGCCCGCGACCGTGTTCCGCGAGCGGGTGGCGGCCGGGCTCGTCGACGCCGACGGCGCCGCGATCACCGTCGACGAGCGCGGGTCGATCAGCGCACCGCCGGCCGCGTTCACCGTCGCCGGGCTCGCGGCGCCCGGCGGGCCGCGCCGGGTGCGGGCCTGGGCGGGGCCGTGGCCGGTCGTCGAACGGTGGTGGGACGCCGCGACCGCGCGGCGCGCGCACCGGTTCCAGGTGGTCGACGACGACGGAGCCGCCTGGCTGCTCGTGCGCGACGCCGACGAGTGGCGCGCCGAGGCGAGGTACGACTGATGGGCTGGAACAACCCGCCCATCCCCTGGTCGGAACTCGAGCGCACCCTGTCGGACGCGAGTCGCCCCGGGCCGCCCCGGCCGATCGCGGACGGCGGCGACGCTCCGGCCTTCTCCCGCAAGCGGCATCCGTACCGCCCGCCCGTCGACGAGGCGCCCGCAGAGCCCACGGCGACCGTGCCGTACGCCGAACTGCACGTGCACTCCGCGTTCAGCTTCCTCGACGGAGCATCGCAGCCCGAGCGGCTCGTCGAGGAGGCGCACCGGCTCGGCCTCGCAGGGCTCGCCCTCACCGACCACGACGGCTTCTACGGCATCGTGCGCTTCGCCGAGGCCGCCGAGGCGTACCCCGAGCTCGCGACCGCGTACGGCGCGGAGCTCTCGCTCGGCCTCACCACCCCGCAGATGGGCATGGCCGACCCCGAGGGCGACCACCTGCTCGTGCTCGCGCGCGGCGAGGCGGGCTACCACCGGCTCGCATCGGCCATCACGGCCGGCCAGCTCGCCGGCGGCGAGAAGGGCCGGCCCACCTACGACCTCGACGAGCTCGGCGAGCGGGCGGGCGGCGAGTGGGCGGTGCTGAGCGGATGCCGCAAGGGCACCGTGCGCCGCGCGCTCGAGACGGGCGGGGCGGATGCCGCGGGGCGCGAGCTCGAGCGCCTGTCCGAGCGCTTCGGCCGGGAGAACGTGTTCGTGGAGCTGTTCGACCACGGGCATCCGGGCGACCAGGACGCCAACGACCTGCTCGCGGGCCTCGCCGGCCGCCACGGCATGCCCGTGCTCGCGACCAACGCGGTGCACTTCGCCACGCCGCCCGAGCACCGGCTCGCCTCGGCGGTCGCCGCCGTGCGCGCGCGCCGCAGCCTCGACGAACTCGACGGCTGGCTGCCCGCGACCGGCACGGCCCACCTGCGCTCGGGCGCCGAGATGGCCGAGCGGTTCCGCCGCTACCCCGGCGCCGTCTCGCGCACGGTCGAGCTCGCGGAGCAGCTGTCGTTCCGGCTGCGCAGCGCCCGGCCGCGGCTGCCCCGGCAGGAGGTGCCCGAGGGGCACACGCCCATGAGCTGGCTGCGCGAGCTCGCCTGGCGCGGCGCGGCCGAGCGCTACCCGGGCGACCCGGCGCACGTGCGGGCGAGGATCGCGCAGGAGCTCGACGTCATCGAGCAGAAGGACTTCCCCGGCTACTTCCTCATCGTGCACGACATCGTGCGGGAGGCGCGCTCCCGGGGCATCCTCTGCCAGGGCCGCGGGTCTGCCGCGAACTCGGCCGTCTGCTACGTGCTCGGCATCACCGCGGTCGACTCGATCTTCTACGAACTGCCGTTCGAGCGGTTCCTGTCGAGCATGCGCGACGAGGAGCCCGACATCGACGTCGACTTCGACTCCGACCGGCGCGAGGAGGTCATCCAGTACGTCTACGAGAAGTACGGCAGGCAGAACGCCGCGCAGGTCGCGAACGTCATCAGCTACCGGCCGAAGGTCGCCGTGCGCGACATGGCCAAGGCGCTCGGCTACTCCACCGGCCAGCAGGACGCGTGGTCGCGGCAGGTCGAGCGCTGGGGGTCGGTCGTGTCGACCGACGACCACGACATCCCGCAGCCGGTGGTCGAGCTCGCCGAGCAGGTGCTGGGCTTCCCTCGGCACCTCGGCATCCACTCGGGCGGCATGGTGCTCACCGACCGGCCCGTCGGCGAGGTGTGCCCCATCGAGCACGCCCGCATGGAGAAGCGCACCGTGCTGCAGTGGGACAAGGACGACTGCGCCTGGATGGGCCTGGTGAAGTTCGACCTGCTCGGGCTCGGCATGCTCGCCGCGCTCCAGTACGCGATCGACCTCGTGCACGCCGCGACCGGCGAGGAGTGGTCGCTCGCCACGCTGCCGAAGGAGGAGCAGGCGGTCTACGACATGCTCTGCCGGGCCGACTCGATCGGGGTGTTCCAGGTCGAGAGCCGCGCCCAGATGGGCACGCTGCCACGCCTCAAGCCCCGCCGGTTCTACGACCTCGTCGTCGAGATCGCGCTCATCCGCCCCGGCCCCGTGCAGGGCGGTGCGGTGCACCCGTACATCCGCCGGGCGACCGGGCAGGAGGAGGTCACCTACCTGCATCCGAAGCTCGAACCCGTGCTCTCGCGCACCAAGGGCGTGCCGCTGTTCCAGGAGCAGCTCATGCAGATGGCCGTCGCGGTCGGCGACTGCACCGCCGAGGACGCCGACCTGCTGCGCCGCGCGATGGGCTCCAAGCGCGGCATCGAGCGCATCGACTCGCTGCGCGAGAAGCTCTACGCCGGCATGGCGCGCAACGGCATCGACGCCGAGACCGCCGACGCGATCTACGGCAAGATCCAGGCGTTCGCGAACTTCGGCTTCGCCGAGAGCCACGCGATCAGCTTCGGCCTGCTCGTCTACGCGAGCTCGTGGTTCAAGCTGCACTACCCCGCCGCGTTCCTCGCCGCGCTGCTGCGCGCCCAGCCGATGGGGTTCTACTCGCCGCAGACGCTCACCGCCGACGCGCGGCGGCACGAGGTCGAGGTGCTGCGCCCCGACGTGCAGCGGTCGGGCGCCGAGGCCGTGCTCGAACCGCTCGCAGGCGAGGGGCTCGGTGGGTCGGATGCCGCGCGGCGACCCGCCACGGGGCGCGACGGATGCCTCGATCAGGTGCAGCCGCCGGTCGGGCCGTTCGAGCGGTCGGCGCCCGACGAGTCGGAGGCGCATCGGCGCGACGGGGCGTTCGCGGTGCGGCTCGGGCTCGCGGAGATCCACTCGATCGGTGATGCGGTGGCGGCGCGGATCGTGGCCGAGCGCGAGGCGCGCGGACCGTACCGCGACATGGCCGACGTCGCCCGGCGGGTCGGGCTCGACACCGAGCAGCTCGAGGCGCTCGCCGCCGCGGGGGCGTTCGCCTGCTTCGACCTCGACCGGCGGCAGGCGCTCTGGCTCGCCGGCGAGGCCGCGCAGGACCGCCCCGACACGCTCGCAGGTTCCGTCGTGGTCGTGCAGCCGCCGCTGCTGCCGATGCTCACCGACGCCGAGCAGGTGGTCTACGACCTCTGGGCGACCGGCGTCTCGACCGACGACCACCCGATCCGGCACGTGCGCGAGTACCTCGACGCGCGCGGGGCGATCCGCATCGACCGGCTCGGTGCGGCCCAGCACGGCCGGCGCATCGAGGTGGGCGGGGTCGTCACCCACCGGCAGCGGCCTGCGACCGCGAGCGGCATCACGTTCCTGAACCTCGAGGACGAGTCGGGCACGCTGAACGTCATCGCCGGCGTCGGCGTCTGGACGCGCTACCGGCGCGTGGCCCGCGAGGCGCCCGCGATGGTCGTGCGCGGGGTGCTCGAACGCTCCCCCGAGGGCGTGACGAACCTCGTCGCCGACCGGTTCGAGTCGCTCGCCGTGTCGGCCGCGAACCGGTCGCGCGACTTCCGCTGACGCGCGCTGCGCGACGCCGAGGGCGCGTCCGCGACGGCGGGAGTAGCGTGAGGATCGGGTCGCGCCGTCCGCGGCGCGTCCGCCCGGGAGGGGGTGGGCAGGATGCCGCCGGGATCGTCCGCGCCGCTGTACACCCGAGCGTTCATCGCGCTGACCGCGACCGAACTGCTGTACTTCACCGCGACGGGGATGTCGCTGTACGCGCTGCCGCTGTTCGTCACCGGACCGCTCGGCGGCGACGAGGCCGGCGCCGGACTCGCGGTGGGCGCGTTCGCCGTGTCCGCCCTCGTCCTGCGGCCCTTCGCGGGGCGGCTGAGCGACCGGGTGGGGCGTCGTCCGCTCATCCTCGGCGGGGCGCTGCTGGCGGCCGTGGCGCTCGCGCTGCTCCTCGTCGCCGCGCACCTCGCCGTGGTGGTGCTGCTGCGCCTGCTCGCCGGCGTCGCCGAGGCCGCGTTCTTCGTCGCGATCTTCGCCGCGGTCGCCGACCTGGCCCCGCCCGAGCGCACGGGCGAGGCGCTCTCGATCAACTCGCTCGGGCTCTACCTCGGCCTCACGTTCGGCCCGCCGCTCGCGGAGGCGCTGCTCGGGTTCGGCGGGTTCCCGACCGTGTGGATCGGCGCGACCGCGCTGGCGCTGGCGGGTGCCGGGCTCGGCCTCCTCGTCGGCGAGACCAGCACCGCGCGCACGCCGCCGGGGGCGCCGCTGCACATCCTCCACCGCCCCGCGGTCCCGATCTCGCTCGGCTTCCTCACCGCGCTCATCGCGATGGGCGGGTACCTGGCCTTCGCATCGCTCCACGCCCAGTCCATCGGGGTCCCGAACGCCAGCCTCGCCCTCCTCACGTTCGGCGCGGTGGTCGTGGTGTGCCGCATCGCGTTCGCGCGCGTGCCCGACCGCCTGCCGTCGCTGCCGCTCGGCGCCTCCGCGCTGGCGGGCATCGCCGCCGGACTGGTCATCGCGGCCGCCTGGCAGGACCTCGCCGGGCTGCTCGTCGGCGCCGCCGTGCTCGGCGTGGGCGTGGCGTACAGCACGCCCGCATTCTTCTCCGCGGTGTTCGCCACGGCCGCACCGAACGAGCGTGGCCTCGCCTCCGGCACCGCGAGCGCCGCCATCGACCTGGGCCTCGGCATCGGGCCGATCCTCCTCGGCCTCGTGGCCGCGTCGTCGGGCATCGCCTGGGCGTTCGCCGTCGGCGCGCTCGTCGCGCTCGCCGGTGCCGCCTGGACGCTCGGCCTCGCGCACCGGACGCGGTCGCGCGCCGCGGGCTGACCCGCACCCGCCGGGGCGGCTCGCCGAGCCGGCGGAGACGCGGAACGGTGAGCGGACGGGAGGGGCGAGCCGGCGTGCGGAAGTCGTCGAGGGCGGGCGCGCACGCCGGAGGCAGGCCCGCGGGGTGTCGGGCGCACGCGCGCCGGCGGCTCGGCTAGCCTCGTGCGGTGCCCCTCGACAGCGACCCCCACGACCGGTACGGCAGCGACGTCCTCGCGGGCGACTGGCGCGCTCGGGGCCGGCGCACGATCCCCGACGTGCCGGCCGAACGCGACCTCGTCGTCGAGCGCGCCGACACCGGTTGGTGCGGCGCGGTCATCGGCTTCGAGCAGCGGCACGTGGTGCTCGAGGACCGGCACGGCGCACGCCGCCTGTTCCCGCTCGGCACCGGGTTCCTGGTCGACGGCGAGCCGGTCCGGCTCACCGCCCCGGCGATGCGGGCTCCCACCGGACGCACGCGCACCGCATCCGGCTCGTTCGCCGTGCCGCAGCAGCGCGCGCGCACGGCGCGGGCGAGCCGCATCTTCGTCGAGGGCCGGCACGACGCGGAGCTCGTCGAGAAGGTCTGGGGCGCCGACCTCCGCGCCGAGGGCGTCGTGGTCGAGTACCTCGAGGGCGTCGACGACCTCGACGCGATCGTGCGTGAGACCGCTCCGGCCGCCGACCGGCGCATCGGCGTGCTCGTCGACCACCTCGTGACGGGCTCGAAGGAGCGGGCGATCGCCGACCGGGTCGCACGTGGGCCGTACGGCGCCCACGTGCTCGTGGTCGGGCACCCCTACGTCGACGTCTGGCAGGCCGTGAAGCCCGCACGACTCGGGGTGCGGGCGTGGCCGGTGATCCCGCGCGGCACGTCGTGGAAGCACGGCGTGTGCGCGGCCTTCGGCTGGCCGCACGACGACCAGGCGGACATCGCGCGGGCCTGGCAGCGCATCCTCGGCGCGGTGCGCGACTGGAACGACCTCGAGCCCGAGCTGCTCGGCCGCGTCGAGGAGCTCATCGACTTCGTCACGGCGGGCGAGGACCGCTGACCGGCCCACGCCGGCCGGCTCCCGGAGGCGCCGGACGGCCCCCGATCAGCCGATCGTGGTGCCGAAGGCCAGGCCGAGCACGTAGGTGACGCCCGCCGCCCCCAGGCCGATCGCGAGCTGCCGCAGCGCCCGCTTGCCGGGCGAGGCGCCCGACAGGATGCCCACGACGGCGCCGGTCGCCAGCAGCGCGATGCTCACGAGCACGAGCGCCACGACGAGCGCGAGGGTGCCGTCGGCGCCGAAGAGGTACGGCAGCACGGGGATCAGCGCCCCCGTCGCGAAGAAGCAGAAGCTGGAGATCGCCGCCGCCATTCCGGTGCCCACGGCCTCCGCCTCGTCGTGGGCGGCGGGGATCGCCGTCGAGTCGACGGCGCCCTTCGCCCGCACGCCCGCGATCACGCGCCCGGCATGGGCCGTGGCGTCGGCGGGGTCCATCCCGCGCGCCCGGTAGACGAGCGCCAGTTCGTTGGCGTCGACGTCGAGGTCGGGCAGCGCGGCACGTGCGGCGGGGTCGGGGGCGGATGCCTCGAGCAGTTCGCGCTGCGAACGCACCGACACGTACTCCCCAGCGCCCATCGAGAGGGCACCTGCGAGCAGGCCCGCGATGCCCGTGAAGAGCACGACCCCGCGGTCGACGCCGGTCGCGGCCATGCCGAGCACGAGGGCCAGGTTCGACACGAGTCCGTCGTTGGCGCCGAACACGGCGGCGCGGAACGTGCCCGACAGGCGGCGGCGCCCGCGCGCGGCGAGGCCGCGGACGACCTCGCCGTGGATCTTCTCGTCGGCGGCCATGGCCCGCGTGGCATCGGGGTCGTCGGCGTACGGCGACCGGGCCTCCGCCTGCTGGGCCAGCGCCAGCACGAAGATCGAGCCGAACCGGCGTGCGAGCCCGGCGAGCATGCGCGTGCGGAAGTCGGCGCGGGGCAGGCGCGCGTCGTCGTCGCCGAGCAGCCGGAGCCAGTGCTCCTCGTGGCGTCGCTCGGCGTCGGCGAGGGCGAGGAGGATCTCGCGCTCCTCGCCGTCGCGACGTCCGGCGAGCTCGCGGTACACCGCGCCCTCGGCGCGCTCGTCGGCGAGGTACCGCCGCCACTTCGCGCGCGCGGCGGCTTCCGATCGTGCGTCCACCGGCATCGCAACTCCTCCCGTCGGCCCGTGCGGCCGACGACCACGCTAGCGGCGCGGTCTGCCGGGACCGGCACCGGAGCACCGGATTGGCAGCATTTCGGAGTGCCGAACGCCCGCCGGCATCAGCGCACGAGTTCCTGCCAGCCGTCGCCGTCGGCGTACTCGAAGATGAGGTTGGTCTCGGTGTGGGCGACCGCCGGATGCCCCGTGAGGTAGCTGAGCACGAACTCGCGCAGCTCGCTCGCGTCGCGGGCGGCGACATGCAGCAGGTAGTCCTCCGCACCCGCCATGTGGAACAGCCCGAGCACCCCCGGGAAGTGCGTCGCGGCCTTGCGGAACTCGTCGATCTCGCTGCGCGCGTGCTTGACGAGCCGCACCGCGATGAGCGCCTGGAGCGACGCCCCGAGGGCCTCGAGGTCGATGTCGACGTGGTAGCCGCGGATGTAGCCGCCAGCCTGGAGCTTGCGGATGCGCAGCGACACCGTGGACTCGGCGACGCCGACCTCGGCGGCGAGGGCGGAGCCGGACGCGCGTGCGTTGGCGGAGAGGGCGCGCAGCAGGGCGCGGTCGATGCGGTCGAGCTCGGGTGGCTGGGCGTGCATGCGATTCCTCGAGGTCGGGGGCGGGCGCGGGGCGGAGCGGTCGGTCAGCCGGTCGTGCCGGCATCGGGCGGTTCGACGACGGGCAGCGGACCGGTCGTCGGCGGGCCGTCGACGACGAGTGCCTCCACCCGCACCGGTTCCGGGCGGTTGGTGATGCCGAGTGCCGAGATGACACCGCCGATCGCGAGCATGCCGGCGGTGGCGATCGCGGCGCGGTGGTAGCCGACCACGTCGAGCGCGGTGCCGACGATCACGCCCGAGAAGGCGACCGCGACGAGTCCGGCGATGCGGGCGATCGCGTTGTTCACGGCCGAGCCGATCCCGGCGTGCGACGGGTCGACCGCGCCGAGGATGGCCGAGGTGAGCGGGGCGACCGTGATCGCCATGCCCAGCCCGAGGAGGAGCACGCCCGGGAAGAACTGGGTCCAGTAGAACGCGTCCGCGTCGACCGCGAGCGTGAGCAGGAACCCGACCGCGCACACCAGCGGCCCGACGGCCATGAACAGGCGCGGTCCGTAGCGGCCCGACAGCCCGCCGAACCAGGACCCGAGGAGCACGAGCATGATCGTCGGGGGCAGCGTCGCGAGGCCGGCTTGGAGCGCGCCGTAGCCGCCGACCTCCTGCACGAAGATCGTGATCGCGAACGGCCCGAACGCGAAGCCGGCGTAGACGAACCAGGTCGCGAGGTTGCCGATGCCGAAGTTGCGCGACCGGAACAGCGCGAGGGGCAGCATGGGCGCGGGGACGCGGGACTCCCACCAGATGAAGGCGGCGAGGGCGACGACGCCCACGACGAACGGCACCAGGATGACGGGCGAGCCCCAGCCGAAGCGCCCCTGCTCGATGAGCGCGAACACCGTGCCCCCGAGGCCCAGCACGCCGAGCAGGGCCCCCACCCAGTCGACCCGCGGCCGGTGGAGCAGCGGCTCGTCGCGGCCGAGGGCCCGCATGAGCGCCAGCACGACCACGATCGGCACGATGTTGATGGCGAAGATCAGCCGCCAGGAGACCGTGTCGACGAGCAGTCCGCCGAGCAGCGGCCCGACGAGGAAGGCCGAGGTCGTCCAGGCCGTCCAGCGGCCGATGGCGCGCCCCTGCTCCGGACCCGAGAACGTCGAGACGATGAGCGCGAGCGAGCTCGGCACGAGCAGCGCGCCGGCGGCGCCCTGGAGTCCGCGGGAGAGCACCAGGATCTCTCCGGTCGGCGCGAACGCGCACAGCAGCGAGGTCACCCCGAATCCGTAGAGCCCGATTCGGATGATGCGCAACCGCCCGAACGAGTCGGAGAGCGACCCGGCGATGAGGATCAACGACCCGAGGGTCAGCAGGTAGGCGTCGACGACCCACTGCTGCAGCACCAGTCCCCCGCCCATCTCCCCGGAGATCGCGGGCAGCGCCACGTTCGTGATCGCGCCGTCGAGGAAGGCGCAGAACGAGACGATGACGGCGACGACGAGGACTCGCGAGGAGCGGCTCACGTGGACACGATAGCGCCGCGCGCTCAGTGGGACGAGAGGCGGGACCGCAGGTGGTCGATCCGGGCCTGCAGCTGGGTGACGCTCGCCTTGGAGACCTCGGGGCCGCCGCACCGGCGCCGGAGCTCAGCGTGGATCAACCCGTGGGGCTCGCCCGAGAGGCGGGACCACATGCCCACGAGGCTGTTCAGCAGGGTGCGCTGCTCCTTGAGCGTGCGGTAGAGCGCGACCGGCTGCTCCGCCTCCGGCGCCGGGGCCGCTGCGCCGGTGCGCCCCCGCTGGCGTGCGCGGCGCTCCTGACGCGCCTGACGGTGCCGCAGCAGGTCGGAGACCTGCTCGGGCTCCAGCAGGCCGGGGATGCCGATGAAGTCGAGCTCCTCGTCGCTGCCGGGCTCGGCGAGCGTGCCGAACTCGGTGCCGTCGTAGAGGGCGCGGTCGAAGGTCGCGCTCGAGCCGAGGGCCTCGTAGGTCCACTCCGATGCGAGTTCCTCGGAGGCGCGCTCCTCGCGATTCGCCGCGTCGAGCAGCCCGTCGTCGAGTCCGGGGGCGTCGTCGTCATCGGTGCGGCGGTCGAGGGCGTGGTCGCGCTGCGCCTCGAGCTCGCTGGCGAGGCCCATGAGCCCGGGCACGTTCGGGAGGAACACCGATGCGGTCTCCCCACGCCGACGGGCGCGTACGAAGCGGCCGATCGCCTGCGCGAAGAACAGCGGCGTGGAGGCGGAGGTCGCGTAGACGCCGACGGCGAGCCGCGGCACGTCGACGCCCTCGGAGACCATCCGCACCGCCACCATCCAGCGCCGGTCCCCCGCCGAGAACTCCTCGATCCGCGCGCTGGCCTCCTTCTCGTCCGACAGGACGACGGTGACGGGCTCGCCGGCGATCTGCTCGAGGATCTGCGCGTACGCGCGGGCCGTCGACTGGTCGGTCGCGATCACGAGTCCGCCCGCGTCGGGGATGGCGTGTCGCACCTCGGTGAGCCGTCGGTCGGCGGCCCGCAGCACGGCGGGGATCCAGTCGCCCGTCGGCTCGAGCGCGGTCCGCCACGCCGCGGAGGTGATGTCCTTCGTGTTGTCCTCGCCGAGCCGCGCCTCCATTTCGTCGCCGGCGCTCGTGCGCCACCGCATGTGGCCGGCGTAGACCATGAAGATCACCGGGCGCACGACGCCGTCCTCCAGAGCGCGCCCGTAGCCGTACGCATAGTCGGTGCGCGAGACGCGGACGCCGTGCTCGTCCGGCACGTAGTCGACGAACGGGATCGGCGCGGTGTCGGAGCGGAACGGCGTGCCGGTGAGCGAGAGGCGCCTGGTCGCGTGGCCGAACGCCTCGCGGATCGCGTCGCCCCAGCTCAGCGTGTCGCCGCCGTGGTGCACCTCGTCGAGGATGACGAGCGTGCGGCCCGACAGGGTGAGCTCGGCGTGCAGCGCGGGCCGCATGGCGACCTGCGCGTAGGTCACCGCGACGCCGTGGAAGTGCCGCGCCTGCGCGCCGTGGGCGTTGCGGAAGCCGGGGTCGAGGCGGATGCCCGCGCGGGCGGCGGCGTCCGCCCACTGGCGCTTGAGGTGGTCCGTGGGAGCGACGACGGTGATCCGGTCGATGACGTGGCGCGCGCGCAGTTCGGCGGCCAGTCGCAGCGCGAACGTCGTCTTGCCGGCGCCGGGCGTCGCGGCGGCGAGGAAGTCGCGCGGCATCGCCTCGAGGTAGCGCTCGAGCGCCTCGGCCTGCCAGGCGCGGAGCTTGCTCGCCGTGCCCCAGGCGGCGCGCTCGGGGAACGAGGGTGACAGGTGCTCGGCGGCCGAGGTACCGGGCAGGTGTCCGGGCGGGGTCGCTGTGCTCACTCGACGAGAATCTACCGGCACCCTCCGACCTCGTCCGAATCGACACGGGCGTCCCGGGCGCGTCCCCGTCGACGGGCCGGCACGTCGACGGATCGCGGCAGAATGGGACGCATGGTCACCCAGCAGCATCCGTGGTCGCGGTACGTGGCGATCGGCGATTCCTTCACCGAGGGCATCGGCGATCCCGAGCCCGGTGTCCCCGGCGGTCACCGCGGATGGGCCGACCGCGTCGCCGAGGTGCTGGCGCGCGGCAGCGACGACTTCGCCTATGCGAACCTCGCGATCCGCGGCCGCCTCATCCAGCAGATCATCGACGAACAGGTCGAGCCGGCCCTCGCGCTGCGTCCCGACCTCATCACCATCTCCGCGGGCGGCAACGACGTGATCCGGCCGGGCACCGACCCCGACGAGATCTCGAGCCGCTTCGAGTACGCCATCCAGCGGCTGGGTCGCGACCGGGCCACGATCGTGCTCTTCACGGGCGTCGACGTGGGCTTCTCCCCCGTCTTCCGCGGCATCCGCGGCAAGGTGGCGATCTACAACGAGAACCTCCGGTCCATCGCGGCCGCGCACGACTGCATCGTGGCCGACCAGTGGGCGCTGCACGAGATCCAGGACCAGCGCATGTGGGCGCCCGACCGACTGCACCTGAACGCGCTCGGCCATCACACGGTCGCTCGGATGGTGCTCGACGCCCTGAACGTCGAGAACGACCTCGAGCCGATGCAACCCGAGCCGCTCGAGCTCCGTCGCTGGCGGCAGGCCCGCGTCGAGGACCTCCAGTGGGCGCGCGAGTACCTGGTGCCGTGGGTCGTGCGCCGCATCCGCCACCAGTCGTCGGGCGATCTCGTTGCGCCCAAGCGCCCGGAGGCCGGGCCCTACTCGGCCGGACCCCCCACCGCGGAGCCGCGCGCCGACTGAGGGTCGAGCCCACCGGGGTTCGACAGCCGCCACCAGGTGCCCGGGTCCTCGAGGCTGCCGTCGAGCGCGAGCGGCACCTCGACGACCTCGTCGCCCGCGCGCACGGTGAGGCTGCCCGCGTCCGCGCCGTCGGTCGCGAGCGCGAGCGGGCGGGCGTCGACCTCGATCGTGATGGGCGTGTCGCTCCAGACGAGCACGGATGCCTCGCCGTCGGCCCGCGCGACCGCCCGATCGCCCCACGCCGTGGCGTAGGCGGCGAACTCGTCGCCGGCGTCGATCACGTCGACCTCGTGGAACCCGGCCGCCGTGGTGTCGAGCAGCCCGGCGATCTCGGCGTTCAGCTCGGGGTGGGTCTCGGCGCCGAGTGCGACGCCGACGAGCGTCACCGTGCGCGAGCCGATCTCGTAGTCGCCGGAGAACAGCAGGCACGCCCCGGCCTCGTCGGTCGTGCCGGTCTTGATGCCGTCGACGCCGTGGGTGCCGAGCAGCCGGTTGGTGTTCTCCACGACGCCGATCGCCGGGAGGTCGGCCGACTCCTGGGCGACGATCGATGCCAGGGCCGGATGCCGTAGGGCGAGTCGCCCGAGTTCGACCAGGTCGGCGGGCGTGCTCCGGCTGTCGGGTGAGAGCCCGCTGGTGTCGACCACGACCGTGTCGTCGAGCCCGTGGGCATCGAGCCAGGCGCGCGCGGCGGAGAGGTAGGCCTCCTCCGACCCGTACGCCCAGATGGCGAGGGACTTCGCGTAGTTGTTGGCCGAGGGCAGCATCATCGCCTCGAGGCTCTGCCGCTCGGTCAGGGTCGACCCGGCGACCACGGGGGCGGTCGAGCCGTTCTCCGCGATGGACTGCCAGTAGATCTGCACGTCCGCCGCCGTGTACGCGATGCCGGGCCCCTGCTCATCGGCGCCGAGCGGCTTCGCATCGAGCACGACGAGCGCGGTCACGACCTTGGTGATGCTCGCGATCGGCACCGGCTCGGTCTCGCCCGACGTCGCCAGGAGCCCGTCGTCGTCGAGCACGCCGATGGCGTACGCCCCCACGTCGGGGGTGTCGAGCTCGGCGGCGGGCGCCGCCTCGAACGGCGGCGACTCGACCACCGCGGCGACCTCCGGCACCTCCGCGTTCAGCGCGTTCGCGGTGTAGAGTCCGCCGGCCGTGACGGCCGCGAGGAACAGCGCGAGCCCGCCGAACACGACGATCCGGCGACGGCGGTAGACACGGCGCGAGGCCCGCGGGGATGGCGGCACCCGCGTCATCCTAGTCGGCGGCCAGTGCGTACAACGCGACCGCACCTGCGGCGGCGACGTTGAGCGAGTCGACCCCGTGCGCCATCGGGATGGTGACGACGCGGTCGGCCGCACGCAGCGCGCGACGGCTGAGGCCGTCGCCCTCGGCGCCGAGCAGGATCGCGACCCGCTCCGGCCGGTGGCGCGCGTAGTCGCGCAGCCCCACCGCGTCGTCGGCCAGCGCCAGCGCGGCCAGCTCGAACCCGCCCGCGTGGAACACCTCGCGCGCGGTGTCCCACTCCCCGATCCGGGTCCACGGCACCTGGAAGACCGTTCCCATGCTGACCCGCACGCTCCGCCGGTACAGCGGGTCCGCGCAGCGCGGCGTGACGAGCACCGCATCCGCCCCGAGCCCGGCGACGCTGCGGAACACGGCGCCGACGTTGGTGTGGTCGACGATGTCCTCGAGCACGACGACGGTGCGGGCATCCGCCAGCAGTTCCGCGGGGTCGGCGAGCGCGGGACGGTGCATCGCCGCGAGGGCGCCGCGGTGCACGCGGTACCCGGTGACCTGCTCGACGAGGGCGGATCCGGCCACGAGCACGTCGACGTCCAGCGGCGCGAGCGTCTCCTCGAGGTCGGGCAGCCACTTGCGCTCGAGCAGCACCGAGCGCGGGCGGTGGCCGGCACGGATCGCCCGCCGGATCACCTTCGCCGACTCGGCGACGTACAGCCCCTCGGCGGGCTCGCGCACGGACCGCAGCGCCACGTCGGTGAGGTCGGTGTAATCGGCGAGCAGCGGATGCCCCGTGTCGGTCAACTCCTGAACGCGCATGCCGTCCTCCCGTCGCGTGTGCCACCAGCCTGCCAGCGTCGGGAAACATTCCCGAAAACTGGGCCTGTCTAGACTGCGAGCATGGGGAGCGAGCGAGCATGAACGCCTCGATCGAGGCGCAGGGCGTACGCGACGCGGGCCTGGACGAGGCCCTCGCGCTCCTGACCGGTGCCCGCATCGGCGTGCTGACCGGCGCGGGCGTGAGCACCGACTCCGGCATTCCCGACTACCGCGGCGAGGGCGCGCCGGTGCGCAACCCGATGACCTTCAGCGCGTTCCAGTCGTCGGAGCGCGCCCGCAAGCGCTACTGGGCCGGCAGCCACCTCGGTTGGCGGAGCTTCGGCACCGCGACGCCGAATGCCGGCCACGGTGCCCTGGTCGACCTGGAGCTCGCCGGCCACGTGACCGGCGTCATCACGCAGAACGTCGACGGCCTGCACCATCGGGCGGGCAGCCGTCACGTGGTCGACCTGCACGGCAGCATGGACCGCGTGGTCTGCCTCGAGTGCGGGCAGCAGTACTCGCGCTTCGCGATCGCCGATCGGCTCGACGCGCTGAACCCGGCGTTCGCACGCCCGGGCGCGGTGCGCCTCGCACCCGACGGCGACGTCGAGGTCGACGACGTCGATGCGATCGTCGTGCCCGGGTGCGAGGTCTGCGGCGGCGTGCTGAAGCCCGACGTGGTGTTCTTCGGCGAGTTCGTGCCGACCGACGTGTTCCAGGCGGCGGCCTCGATCGTGCGCAGTTCCGACGTGCTCCTCGTCGCCGGCTCGTCGCTCGTGGTGAACTCCGGCATGCGCCTGCTCGAGCAGGCGCGGCGCGCCCGCATGCCGATCGTGGTCGTCAACCGCGGCATCACGAAGGGCGACAGCCGCGCCACCGTGAAGCTCGACGCCGGCACGACGGAGACGCTGCTCGCGTTCGCCCGTCACCTGATCGGCGACTGAGCGGATCCCCCGCGGCGCGTCAGCGCCCCGCGACCCGCCGGCCCGACGGCCGGCCGCCGGCGGAGCGCACGCGGGGGGCGCGACCGAGGCCCGGCAGGGTGAGCGCGCCCGTCGTCGGCACCGAGCGGGTGCGACGCCGGCGCCCCTCCCCCACGACCTCCCGCATCAGCGCGAGCAGCCGCTCGGCCGACCGCGCCCAGCTGTACGCATCGGCGCGTGCGACGGACGCCGCGGAGCGGCGCTCCCACTCCTCGGGGTCGTCGAGCGCGCGCACCTGGGCGGCGAGACCGTCGGGATCGTCGGCGCGGAAGTAGCGGGCCGCGTCGCCGCCGATCTCGCGGAAGATCGGGATGTCGCTGACCACGACCGGCGTGCCCACGCGCATCGCCTCGACGAGCGGGATGCCGAACCCCTCGGCCGAGGAGGCGTGCACGAGCGCGGTCGCTCCCGCCAGGAGCTCGCCGTACGCCGCGTCGGACACGCCGTCGTGGAAGACCAGGTGCGCCTGGGGCGCGAGTGCGGTGAGCCGCCGCCGCTCGGCGTCCCCGATGCGGCTGAGCAGGTGCAGCTCGTGGTGCGGCAGCCGTGCTGCGGCCCGCACCAGCGTGTCGACGCCCTTGTACGGCATGAACGAGCCCATGTAGAGCAGCCGGCCGCGGGTCGGCGCACGCCGCGGCAGTGCGACGTCCACGAGCGCGTCCGCGGCGTTGGGCACCACGGCCACCGGGCGCTCGGTGAGCGCATGCTCGGCGATGAGGGAGGCGGTCGTCTGCGACACGGTGACGACGGCGTCGGCGCGGTTCAGGAGCATCCGCTGCGGCCACCAGGCCAGGTGGTAGAGGCGCCAGAGCACCCGCACGAACGCCGGCAGGTCGCGCGGCGGGGTCGGGTGCTCGTAGTAGATCAGGTCGTGCAGCGTGAGCAGCAGCCGGTACCGGCGGCCCCACGAGCCCATCGTCTGCATGGGCGAGAAGACGATGTCGGGCTGCATCCGGTTGACCGTCCTCGCCACCAGCGGCTCGAGCACGCTCGTCGGAGAGCCGACGACCACCCACGGCAGGTCGGGCAGCAGTTCGAGCTGGCGCCGGTCGCTGATGAGCATGGTGACCGGATGCAGCTTCGCGAGCTCGGCCACGATGCCCGCGGTGAACCGGCTGATGCCGTCGTGACGGCCGATCCGGGTGTACCGGCAGTCGACGACGACCCTCACGCGGCACCGCCGCGGGCGGCGCGTGCGTCGAGCCCGGCGAGGAACGCCCGGATGAACCCGGCCGCCGCACCGGGCGTCTCGTAGTGGATCAGGTGCCCGACGCCGTCGATCACCCGCAGGCGGGCGTCGGGCAGCCGCTCGGCGAGCCGGTGCTGCGCCTCTACCGGCGTGATGTCGTCGCGGTCGGCGGCGACCAGCAGCACCGGGAGCGTGAGGCCGTCGACGTAGTCGGACACGTCGCTGCCGACGCTCGCGCGGAACGCCTCCAGGAGCATGTCGCGGTCGTGGAACACCGAGAAGTAGCGATCGTGCTGCCCGTGGATGAAGCGTCGCAGCCGACGGTCGCGCGTCTTGGCCATGCTCACGCTCATCACGCGCACGATCGCACGGTTGCGCAGCAGGGCGAAGCCGAGGCGCTGCGGCAGCGCGGCGGCGATGCGGTAGTAGGCGATCGCGCCCTTGGTGAGCACCGCCCGCGGGCCCTCGAGCGCGGGGGCGGAGATCGGGTTCACGAGCACGACGGCGGATGCCTCGAGCCCGCCCGACACCGCGGCGGCGACCACGATCGACCCGAACGAGTGGCCGAGCACCACCGGCGGCTCGTCGAGGCCGGCGTGGGCGACGAATGCGCGCAGCCACTCGGCGTAGCCCGCGATGTCGTGCGTGCCGGGCAGCGTGCCGGAGGCGCCGAAGCCGGGCAGGTCGGGCGAGAGCACGCGCACGCGGTCGAGCTGCGCCACGAGCGGCTCGAGGCCGTGGTGGTCGCCGCGGAAGCCGTGCACGAGCACGATGGTTCGCGGGGCGTCGGGGTCGCCGTAGTCCCACCAGCGCGTCACGGCGCCGCCGATCGTCGCGGAGCGGCGCCGGACCGGGATGCGCCGGAGCCCGGCGGCGTACGGCGAGTCGTCGGTCATCGCCCCCCAGTGTATTCGGGCGCGGAGGGCCCGGCGCGTCGCCCGCCACTCCGCTGTGGGTACCGCGGGATGTGGGTGCCCGCTCGTAGGGTGACGAACGTGGACACCCTGCGACGCACCTGGACCGATCGGCTGGCCGTGTTCGACCTCGAGACGACGGGCGTCGATCCGGAGACCTGCCGCATCGTCACCGCGCACCTCGGCGTGCTCGACGGCGACGGACACGTGGTGGGGGCGCACGACTGGCTGCTCGACCCGGGCGTTGACATCCCCGAGGAGGCCTCCGCGATCCACGGCGTGACGACGGCGCGCGCCCGCGCCGAGGGCATGCGCGCCCACGAGGGCGTCGCGCAGCTCATCGACGCGATCGCGCACCTGCTCGCGCAGGGCGTGCCGCTCGTGGCGTACAACGCCGCCTACGACCTGACCGTGCTCGACCGCGAGGCGAAGCGCTACGCCGTGCCGCCGCTGCACGCTCCGTCACCCGTCATCGACCCGTACGTCATCGACAAGGCGCTCGACCGGTACCGACGCGGCAAGCGCACGCTCTCGGTCACCGCCGCGCACTACGGCGTCGACCTGGACGCCGCCCACGAGGCCTGCGCCGACGCGGTCGCCGCCGGGCGGGTGGCGCTCGCCCTCGCAGACGCCTTCCCCGAGCTGCACGCCCTCGACGTCGACGAGCTGCACGCCCGGCAGGTCGGCTGGGCCCGCGACCAGGCCGCCGGCTACCAGGCCTGGCGCCGGGCGAACGGCAGCCCCGACTTCACGACCTCGGGCGCCTGGCCGAGCCGCTGAGCGCCGCCGCGCCATCGCGGTGCGCTCGGGGCCGGCCGTGCCCGCAGCCGGGCATGCCGAAGGGCCGGGCGGCCTTGACCGCCCGGCCCTTCGCGGCGTGACTACTTGCCGAAGTTCTTGAAGCGCTGGTTGAACTTCTCGACGCGGCCGGCCGAGTCGAGGATGCGCTGCTTGCCCGTGTAGAACGGGTGCGAGGCCGAGGAGATCTCGACGTCGATGACCGGGTAGGTGCTGCCGTCCTCCCACTCGATCGTCTTGTCGCTCGAGACGGTCGAACGGGTGAGGAACGTCGCACCCGACGAGAGGTCGCGGAAGACCACCGGAGCGTAGTCGGGGTGGATGTCAGTCTTCATCAGTGTTCCTTGCTGGTGGTGTGCGTGGATCTGCCGCCGGAACCGGCGGAGAAGCATGTGGGCCCTACGGGCCAGCTATCGATCTTAGCAGATCGCAGCCGGCACCGACGTCATTCGGCGCGTGCCCAGAAGCGGCCGTCGCGCTCCTCGAGCGCGATGCCCATGCCGAAGGTGCTCGAGAGGTGCTCGCCCGTGAGGGTCTCGCCGAGCGGGCCGGCCTGCACGACCTTGCCGTCGGCCAGCAGCAGGGCGTGGGTGAACCCGTTCGGGATCTCCTCGACGTGGTGGGTGACCATGACGATCGCCGGGGCGTTCGGCGAGCTCGCGTAGCCGCCCAGGAGCTCGACGAGCTCCTCGCGGGCGCCGAGGTCGAGGCTCGCGGCCGGCTCGTCGAGGAGGAGCAGTTCGGGGTCGGTCATGACGGCGCGCGCGATCTGCACGCGCTTCTGCTCGCCGTCGCTCAGGCTGCCGAAGCGGCGGTCGGCCAGGGCATCGAGCTTCCACTCGGCCAGCACGCGCTGCGCGCGCCGGGTGTCGATGTCCTCGTACTGCTCGTTCCAGCGGCCGGTGACCGAGTAGGCGGCGGTCAGCACGACGTCGAGCACGGTCTCGTTCTTCGGCACCTTGCGGGCCATCGCCGTCGAGGCGAAGCCGATCATCGGGCGGAGCTCGAACACGTCGACCTTGCCGAGGGTCTCCTGGAGGATCTCGGCGGTGCCCGACGACGGGTGCATCGCGGCGGCCGCGATCTGCAGCAGCGTGGTCTTCCCGGCTCCGTTCGGGCCGAGCACGACCCAGCGCTGGTCCGACTCCACCGTCCAGTCCACGTCGTCGAGGATGGTGTTGCCGTCGCGGACAACCGAGACGTCGGAGAGCTGCAGCACGGTGGTCGACATGCTCCAAGCCTATCCGGCGCCGACGGGTGGTCCGTGCCTGTCCACGACGCCCCGCGCGTCAGGCCGAGTGGCCGAGCACGTCCCGGTAGATCTCGCGCGTGCGCTCCGCGATCGCCGTCCAGTCGAAGTGCCGTTCGGCCCGCTCCCGGCCCGCACGCCCGAACTCGGCCGCACGTGCGGGGTCGTCGACCACCTCGGTGAGTGTCGCCGCGAGGTCGGCGACGAAGCGGTCGGGGTCGACCGGCGTGCCCGTGCCGTCGTCGACCTGCTCGATGGGGACGAGTCGGCCCGTCACGCCGTCGTCGACGACCTCGGGGATGCCGCCGGTCGCGGTGCCGACGACGGCGATGCCGCAGGCCATCGCCTCCAGGTTCACGATGCCGAGCGGCTCGTACACCGACGGGCAGACGAACGTGGTGCCCGCGCTCAGCACGGCCGCGAGCTCGGGCTGCGGCAGCAGGCGCTCGATCCAGACGACGCCCTCGCGCTCGGCGCGCAGCTCCTCGACGAGGCCCGTCACCTCGGCCATGATCTCGGGCGTGTCCGGCGCCCCGGCGCAGAGCACGAGCTGCACGTCGGCGGGCAGCGCGCGCGCGGCGCGCAGCAGGTACGGCAGGCCCTTCTGGCGGGTGATGCGGCCGACGAACACGACCGAGCGCCGGTCGGGGTCGATGCCCAGCGCGCGCACCGTGTCGGCGTCGTCCACCGGCGTCCAGCGCTGGAGGTCGATGCCGTTGTAGACGACCCGCACGTCGGCGGGGTCGAGCGACGGGTAGCTGCGCAGGATGTCGCGGCGCATCCCCTCGCTCACGGCGATCACCGCGTCGGCGGCCTCGAAGGCGGTGCGCTCGGCCCAGCTGGACACGCGGTACCCGCCGCCGAGCTGCTCCGCCTTCCACGGCCGGAGCGGCTCGAGGCTGTGCGCCGTGACGACGTGCGGCACGCCGTGCAGCAGTTTCGCGAGGTGGCCCGCGGAGTTGGCGTACCACGTGTGCGAGTGCACCACGTCGGCGCCCGCGGCGTCCTGGGCCATGGCGAGGTCGACGCCCAGCGTGCTGATCGCGGGGTTCGCGCCCTCCAGCCCGCCCGGCACCGCGTAGGCGTAGGTGTCGGGCTCGTCGCGGGGCGCGCCGAAGCAGCGCACGGTCACGTCGATGTCGCGCCGCAGGGCTCGGACGAGCTCGGCGACGTGCACGCCGGCGCCTCCGTAGACCTCCGGCGGATACTCACGGGTCATCAGGTCCACGCGCATGCGGCAACGCTAGCGCAGACACGGGGAGAAACCTCCCGTCAACCCGCTGCGGATCCGGCCGCGACGTGACTACGCTGGGGCCATGACGCCTCGGAAGATCTTCGGAATCGTCCTCGCGGGCGGCGAGGGGAAGCGGCTGATGCCGCTCACCGAGGACCGGGCCAAGCCGGCAGTGCCGTTCGGGGGCCAGTACCGGCTCATCGACTTCGCGCTGTCGAACCTGATCAACTCCGGCCTCACCCAGATCGTCGTCCTCACCCAGTACAAGTCGCACAGCCTCGACCGGCACGTGTCGCAGACGTGGCGGCTCAGCGGCCTGCTGAACTCATACGTCGCGTCCGTGCCCGCGCAGCAGCGGCTCGGCAAGCGATGGTTCTCGGGGTCCGCCGACGCGATCCTGCAGAGCCTCAACCTGATCCACGACGAGAACCCCGACATCATCGTGGTGGTCGGCGCCGACCACGTGTACCGCATGGACTTCGCCCAGATGATCGAGGCGCACGTCGAGTCGGGCCTCGACGCCACCGTTGCGGCCATCCGACAGCCCATCTCGCTCGCGGACCAGTTCGGCGTCATCGAGGTCGACGACGACAACCCCGCCCGCATCCAGCGGTTCCTCGAGAAGCCGAAGGACCCGGTCGGGCTCCCGGACGCCCCGCACGAGGTGCTCGCCTCGATGGGCAACTACGTGTTCAACGCCGACGCGCTGATCGACGCGGTGCTGCGCGACGGCGAGCTCACCGACTCGAACCACGACATGGGCGGCGACATCGTGCCCGCGTTCGTCTCGCAGGGCCGGGCCGGCGTCTACGACCTCCGGCGCAACTCCGTGCCGGGCTCGACCGATCGCGACCGGTACTACTGGCGCGACGTCGGCACCATCGACTCGTTCTTCGAGGCGCACCAGGACCTCATCTCGGTGCTGCCCGTCTTCAACCTGTACAACCGCGAATGGCCGATCTTCAGCCAGCAGCGCAACTCCCCGCCCGCCAAGTTCACCCGCGACGCCCGCGGCACCCTCGGCACCATGATCGACTCGATCGTCTCGCTCGGCTCGGTCATCTCGGGGGCCCACGTCGAGCGCAGCGTGCTCGGCCCGTGGGCGACGGTGGGCTCCGGGGCGCACGTGGCCGACTCGATCGTGTTCGACCGGGCGAGCATCGAGGCGGGGGCCACCGTGCGCCGCGCCATCCTCGACAAGGACGTCGTCGTGGAGGCGGGAGCGCAGGTCGGGGTCGATCCCGAGCTCGACCGCTCGCGCGGGTTCATCGTCACCCCGAGCGGCATCACGGTCGTGGGCAAGGGCTCACGGGTCCGGCGGGCGAACTGACGTGACCGGTGCTCCCCCGCGGCGTTCCGGCGCCGCGTTCCTCGTCGTGCTCGACGCGGACTCGACACTGCTCGAGGACGAGGCGATCGAACTGATCGCGGATGCCGCGGGCAGTCGCGCGCACGTCGCCCTGGTGACCGAGCGCGCCATGCGCGGCGAGCTCGACTTCTCGGAGAGCCTGCGCGAGCGCGTCGCGACCCTCGCCGGCCTGCCCGCCGCGGCGCTCGACGGCGTCCGCGCACAGGTGCGCGTGACGCCCGGGGCGCGCGAGCTGGTCGACGCCGTGCACGCCGCCGGCGGACGCGTCGGCGTGGTCTCCGGCGGCTTCCACGAGCTGCTCGACCCGATCGCCGACGACCTCGGCCTCGACTTCTGCCGGGCGAACCGCCTGGAGGTGGCGGACGGGGCGCTGACCGGCCGGGTCACGGGAGCGATCGTCGACGCGCACGCGAAGGCGGAGGCGCTGCGCGAGTGGGCGGCCGCCAGCGGGCTCGCGACCGACCGTACGATCGCGGTCGGCGACGGCGCGAACGACCTCGAGATGATGCGCGCGGCGGCACTCGGCGTCGCGTTCGACGCCAAGCCGGTCGTGCGCCGACGCGCCGACGTCGCGATCGACGTGCGCGACCTGTCGACGGTGCTCGCCCTCGCGGGCCTGCGCGGCTGAGGCCCGGATGCCGGGGCGTGCGCCCCGGAGCATCCGCTCGCCCCACCCGTCGGACGGGCGCGGCCTCGGGTCAGTGCCCCATGCCGAGGCCGCCGTCGACGGGGATGACCGCACCCGAGACGTAGGCGGCGTCGTCGCTCGCGACCCAGGAGACCACGCGGGCCACCTCGTCGGGCGTCGCGAAGCGGCCGGCGGGGATGTTCGCCTTGTACTGCGCCTGCTGCTCCTCGGGGAGCGCGGCCGTCATGTCGGTCTCGATGAAGCCGGGCGCGACGACGTTCGCGGTGATGCCGCGGCCGCCGAGCTCGCGCGTGACCGAGCGCGCGAAGCCCACCAGGGCGGCCTTCGACGACGCGTAGTTCACCTGGCCGGCCGAGCCGTACAGGCCGACCACGCTCGAGATGAGCACGATACGGCCGTAGCGGCCCTTGAGCATGCCCTTCGAGGCGCGCTTGACGACGCGGAAGGTGCCCGTGAGGTTCGTGTCGAGCACGCTCGTGAAGTCGTCCTCGCTCATGCGCATGAGCAGCATGTCGCGGGTGACGCCGGCGTTCGCGACGAGCACCTCGACCGGGCCGAGCTGCTGCTCGACCTCGGTGAAGGCGGCATCGACGGATGCCTGGTCGGTCACGTCCGCGCGCACGGTGAGCGTGCCCTCGGGGCCCTCGCCCGAACGGGCGGTCACGGCGACGCGGTGCCCCAGCTCGACGAAGCGCTGGGCGATGGCGTAGCCGATGCCCCGGTTGCCTCCGGTCACGAGCACGGTGCGGCTGTCGGTCATGGTTCTCCGTTCGTCGGGTGCGGGCCGCGTCTCAGCATAGGGCGTCACGCATGCGGCTCGACGGACGTACCCTTGAGGGGAGGGCCTGCCGCCCCGCACATCATGATGAAGCATCCGCAATCGGTCACCTCGCTCCCCCAGTCGCCGGACGACGAGCGGCGATCGCGCATGCGCAAGTACACGATCGCGATGTCGATCCGCGTGCTGTGCGTGCTGGGCATGATCTGGGCCCAGGGCTGGTGGCTGGTCGTCTGCGCCGCGGGCGCCATCTTCCTGCCGTACGTCGCGGTCGTGCTCGCCAACGTCGCGACCGCACGACCCGGCGCCGTCGAGCGGCCCGGCGCGATCGTGCGGCCGCCCGACCGGGAGCAGACGACCGACCGGCACCCGGAGGACGCCTCGTGATCGGCATCGGCGAGACCCCGCACGCCCGCACCTGCTCGCGGGCCGGATGCCGGGAGCCGGCCACCCACCGCATCGACTGGCGCAACCCGCGCATCCACGACGCCGATCGCCGCAAGACGTGGCTCGCCTGCGACGCGCACGTCGGCTACCTGCAGGAGTTCCTGGCGGCGCGCGACTTCCCGCTCGACGTCGCCCGGCTCGACGACGACGCGACGGCGGAGGCCCGGTGAGCGACTGGCGGTTCCTGCTCAGCAGGCGCTGGGCGGGCTACCTCGCCCTGACGATCGTGTTCGCGATCGTCTGCGTCGCGCTCGGCACCTGGCAGCTGAACCGGCGCGCGGAGGCCCTGACGGAGGTCGCGCGCATCGACGCGAACTACGACGCCGATCCGGTGCCGATCGCCGAGGCGCTGCCCGACCCGGCCGCATTCGACGACGACCTGAAGTGGCTGCCGGTCGCCGTGAGTGGCGAGTGGATGCCCGAGGAGCAGGTGCTCGTGCGCAACCGGCCGTACTCGGGCGCCTCCGGCTACGAGGTCATCACCCCGTTCCGGCTCGACGACGGCCGCGTGTTCATGATCGACCGCGGTTGGATCCAGGCGCCGGTGGACGGCACCGCGGTCGACGTGCCCGGCGTGCCCGCCGGACGGGTCGAGGTCGCGGCGCGCCTCAAGGCCGGCGAGGACGTCATCGCCGGGCGCAGCTCGAGCGGCGACCTGCTCGCGACCATCGACCTCGACGAGCTCGCGACCCGCGTCGACGCGCCGTCGTACACCGGCGCCTACGGGCTGCTCGTGCAGTCGGCCGCCGAGGCCGACGAGCCGCCGCTGCCCGCGATGCGCCCCGAACGCGACGAGGGACCGCACCTGTCGTACGCGTTCCAGTGGTTCGTCTTCGCGCTGATGGCGTTCGTCGGGCTCGGATGGGCCGCTCGCCAGGAGCGGCGGTCGCGGGCCGAGGAGGACGGCGAGGCCCCCGTCGCCCCGCCGAAGCCGCGCCGGCGCGCGCCGAGCGACGCGGACGTCGAGGACGGGATCCTCGACGTCCGCCGCTGAGGCGCACCGCGCGGGCGGGCGCGGCCCGGAGGCATCCGCTCTCCCGCCGACCACCGAGCAGGTGCCCGGCGATGCCGCTCACGCGAGCTCGATGAGCTCCTGGTACTCGGCGCTCCAGTGGTCCTCGACGCCGTCGGGCATGACGAGCACGCGCTCGGGGTTCAGTGCCTCGACCGCACCCGGGTCGTGGCTCACGAGCACGACCGCGCCCTCGTAGTGCGCGAGCGCGTCGAGGATCTCGGCGCGGCTGGCCGGGTCGAGGTTGTTCGTCGGCTCGTCGAGGAGCAGCACGTTCGCACCGGAGACCACGATCATCGCGAGCGCCAGGCGCGTCTTCTCACCGCCCGAGAGCACGCCGGCCGGCTTGTGCACGTCGTCGCCCGTGAACAGGAACGAGCCGAGCACCTTGCGCGCCTCGGTCTCGGTGAGGTTCGGCGACGACGACACCATGTTCTGCAGCACCGTGCGCGCGACGTCGATCGTCTCGTGCTCCTGCGCATAGTAGCCGATGCGCAGCCCGTGGCCGGGCTCGATGCCGCCCGTGTCGGGGCGGTCGACGCCGCCGAGGATGCGCAGGAGCGTGGTCTTGCCGGCGCCGTTCAGGCCGATCACGACGACCTTCGAGCCGCGGTCGATCGCGAGGTCGACGGCGGTGAAGATCTCGAGTGACCCGTAGCTCTTCGAGAGGTCGCTCGCGGCGAGCGGCGTGCGGCCGCAGGCGGCGGGCGTGGGGAACCGCAGCTTCGCCACGCGGTCGACCTGGCGCACCTCCTCGAGGCCCGACAGCAGCTTCTCGGCACGTGCGACCATCTGGTGCGCGGCGGCGGCCTTCGTCGCCTTGGCGCCGAACTTCGCGGCCTGCTGGCGGAGGGCGTCGGCCTTCTTCTCGGCGTTCACCCGCTCCTTCTTGCGCCGCTCCTCGTCGGCCGCGCGCTGGCGCAGGTAGTGCTTCCAGCCCATGTTGTAGATGTCGATGACCGAGCGGTTGGCGTCGAGGTAGAAGACGCGGTTGACCGTCTCCCCCACGAGCTCGACGTCGTGGCTGATCACGATGACCCCGCCGCGGTACGACTTCAGGAACTCGCGCAGCCACACCACCGAGTCGGCGTCGAGATGGTTCGTCGGCTCGTCGAGGATCATGGTGGACGCGTCGGAGAAGAGGATGCGGGCCAGCTCGATGCGTCGCCGCTGGCCGCCCGACAGCGTCTTCAGCGGCTGGTCGAGGATGCGGTCGGGCAGGTTCAGGTTCGAGGCGATCGACGCGGCCTCGGACTCGGCGCCGTACCCGCCGAGCGCGGTGAAGCGGTCGGTGAGGTTGCCGTAGCGGCGCATGGCCTTCTCGGCGACGGCCGGGTCGTCGCTGCCCATCGCCTCCGAGGCGCGGTGCAGGTCGAGCACGAGCGTGCCCAGGCCGCGCGCGTCGAGGATGCGGGTGCGCGCGAGCTGCTCGGGGTCGCCCGAGCGCGGGTCCTGCGGCAGGTAGCCGATCTCGCCCGAGCGGTCGACCCGCCCGCCGGTGGGCAGGGTCTCCCCCGCCAGCACCTTCGTGAGGGTCGTCTTGCCGGCGCCGTTGCGACCGACGAGGCCGATCTTGTCTCCGTCGGCGACCCGGAAGTCGACGTGCTCCATGAGCACGCGCGCACCCACGCGGATCTCGAGGTCGTGGACGGCGAGCACGGTGGAACCCTTCGTGGAGGTGGTGGGAGGACGATCAGCGGCGACGGCGCAGCGACCCAGTCTACGGGGTCGCGCGGGTCGCGCTCCCCGCTGTCGGCGGGGCAGGCGATGATCGGGGCATGGCAGGCCCCCGATCCGAGCGTGCGCTCGCCGCCGCGCGCATGCGTGCGCACGGGCTCGTCGAGCCGCTCGAGACCCCCGGCGCGGTCGTCGAACGACTGCTGTGCGTCCAGGCGCAGGACCTCCCGGCCGCGAAGTGGGCGATCGCGGCGCGCACCGCTGCCGCGCGCGTGCCCGACGTCGACCGAGCGATCGACCGCGGCGAGATCGTGCGCACCTGGCCCATGCGCGGCACGCTGCACCTGTTGCCCGCCGGCGACGTGCGGTGGATGCTCGGGCTCACCGCCGAGCGCATGCGACGGGCATCCGCTCGCCGTCGGGAGCAGCTCGGCCTGACCGATCGAGACGTGGTGCGCGCCGCCGACGCGAGCGTCGGCGCCCTGTCGGGCGGGCGTGCGCTGGACCGAGCGCGACTGTTCGCCTCGTGGAACGCCGCCGGCGTCGACACCGCCGGCCAGCGCGGGTACCACCTGCTCTCGCTGCTCGCGATCGACGGACTCGTCTGCCACGGGCCCGTCGAGGGGCGGAACCAGCGGTTCGTGCTGCTCGAGGAGTGGGCGCCCCGGCAGCGGGAGCTCGCCGGCGACGAGGCGCTCGCCGAGCTGGCCGTGCGCTACCTGCGCGGGCACGGCCCGGCGACCGAGCGCGACCTCGCCTGGTGGGCGGGCCTGCCGCTCGGTGCGGTGCGACGCGGGGTCGCGGCGGCCGGCACGGCGCTCGTGCGCGACGGGCAGGACCGCCTCTCCGGCGCCGACGCGCCCGCGCCGGCGGCGGGCGGCGAGCTGCCCACCGTCGCCCTGCCCGGGTTCGACGAGTACTTCCTCGGCTACGCCGACCGCACGCCGCTCGCGCCGCCCGACGCGATCGCGCGCATCGTGCCCGGCGGCAACGGCGTGTTCCGCCCGATCGTGGTGGCGTCGGGCCGCGTCGCCGGCACCTGGTCCAGCACCCGCACGGGCATGCGCGCGATCGTCGACGTCGATCCGTTCCGTGACCTCACCGCACGCGAGCGACGCCGGCTCGCGGCATCCGTGCGCCGCTGGGGATGCGCCACCGGTGCCGACGCCGAGCTCGCCGAACCCGCCTCAGCCGACGTCGAGCGCGAGTGACCGCCGGAGCGTCAGCACGCGCGCGACGCTCTCGTCGATCGATGCCTCGTCGATGCGGCCCGACTCGACGGCCGCCGCGATGCCGTCGATGAGCGCGTCGACGTCGATGCCCACCGTCGACGGATCGCCGGGCAGCACGTAGAGCAGCATGTCCTGGCCGGCGGCGAGGGCGCGGATCGCGTTCTCGACGGGGTCGGCGAACTCGGCGACGCCCGAGCGCTGCAGCATGAGCATGTCGTCGGTGATCGCGACGCCCTCGAATCCCAGGTCGGCGCGCAGCACGTCCATCCACGCGGACGACACGGTGGCGGGCTCCGCGTCCACCGCGGTGAACCGGAGGTGCCCCGACATGACGAGCTCGGCCCCCGCCTCGATGCCGGCGGCGAACGGCACGGCCGCTCCGGCCTCCCAGTCGGCGAGCGACAGGTCGGTCTGCGGGATGGAGGTGTGCGAGTCGCCCGGCGCGGCCCCGTGCCCGGGGAAGTGCTTGAGCGTGCTGTACACGACGCCCTGCTCGGCACCCACTGCTGCGGCCACGCGATCGGCCGCAGCCGTCGGATCGGTGCCGAGCACGCGGGGGTGGATGAACGAACCGGGATCGGCGGTCACGTCGGCGACGATCCCGAAGTTCACGTTCGCCCCCGCGTCGGCGAGCAGCCCGGCCCGCGTCGTGAACGCGTCGGTCGTGGCCTCTACGGGCTGCGACTTCAGCACGTCGGCGCCCGCTGCCGCATCCCACGTCAGCCTGCTGACGATGCCGCCCTCCTGGTCGATCGCGACCAGCGGCGGCAGGTCGTCGTCGACGACGAGGCCGTCCGTCAGGGCACGCAGCGCCGCCGGGTCGGCCGGCACGTTGTCGCCCATGAGGATGACGCCGCCCAACCCGTACCGCTCGATGTCGGCGCGGATGGGCGCCGGATCGACGCCGGGCCGATGCAGCATCAACAGCGCCCCGACCTTCTCCTCGAGGTCCATGTCGGCCATCGCGGCGGTGACCGAGACGGCCACGGGATCGAACGGCTCCGGCGTGGCGGTCGTGCTCGGCACGGGTCGCGGCTCGGCCGCCTCGGTCGGCGTCGGCTCGGGCAGGGACTGCGCAGCGGCGCATCCGCCCAGCGCCCCCAGCACGGCGACCGCGAGGATCGCCGGAGCGACGTACCGCAGCGGACTCATGAGCGCCGAGTCTAGCCGCCGAATCCGGGCACGGGCCGGGTCACTCCGGCGTGCGCGACGCTACGCTGAGACCAGCACGGAGTCGGAGGGGGCGATGACGCAGCAGGCGAACGGCGCAGAACGCACGCCCATCGATGCAATCGACCGGCGCATCGTCGCGGAGTTGAGCCGGGACGGCCGCCTGTCGGTGCGCACCCTCGCGGAACGCGTGCACATCTCTCGCACCTCCGCCCACAACCGGGTGCAGTCGCTCGTGCGGCGCGGCGTCATCACCGGGTTCGGCGCGCAGGTCGACCGCAAGGCGATCGGACTCAACGTGACCGCCCTCGTCGTCGTGCGCATCCAGGACGCGCCGTGGGAGCGCATCGCGGAACAGCTCGCGCAGCTGCCGTTCGTCGAGAAGGTGCAGGCCGTCTCGGGTGACATCGACATCATGCTCACCGTGAGCGCGCCCGACCACGAGCAGCTCAGCCAGGCGATCCTGCGCGACATCCACGACATGCCCGGGGTCGTGTCGACCCGGTCGCACCTCGTGCTCTACGAGATCGACGGCAGGCCACCCGCGCAGTCGCTCGACATCTGGCAGTAGCGGAGCGGACGCCGCGGGCGTGTGGATCCTCCCCCGTACCGCGTCGGCCGGCCGCAGCCGAACTCCCGCCTAGAAGAACTCGTCCGGTGTGCCGGCCGCGCGCTCGACGTCCTTCGTGTCGGCGCCCGCGCTGCGCAGCTTCGCCACCGCGACCCGCAGCCCCGACTCCATCTGCGCCGACCAGGCGTCGGACTCGCGCGCGGACGCCTCGGCGGCGCGCGCGCGTTCCTCGGACACGGCGGCGGCCTCGCGTGCGGCGTCGACCTGCTGCATCGAGAGCGACACCGCGTAGTAGGCGGCGACCATGGTCGCGATCGGCACGGAGATCACCGCGAGGGCGCTGATCGCCTCGCCGCTCACGTTGAAGGCGATGAGCAGCGCGAAGGCGAGGAAGAGCGCCACGACACCGGCCAGGACGATGACCATGAACCGCAGGTTCGTGGGCCACTCGGGCACGCCGCGCTTCTTCGGTCCCGCCTCGGGCCGGTCGTCCTGATCGATCGCGAACGCGTCCGCGTCGTCCTCCCGCACCTCGGGCTCGGGCGCCTCGCGCCCGGCGATGGTCGGACGGGAAAACTCTGCTGACATGTCTGACTCCCCTCGTGCGTCACGGCAGACGTACCCGACAAGTTTGGTTCTCCCCCGTCCGGGGGTCAAGGCGACGCGCACGAATGGCGCGGACGCGTGCCGTGATCGGCATGTGTCGTCGAACGCGGCGGTCCGATGCACGAGGCTGGTCGCCGCCCCGGTCGCGGCCACGACGTGCGGCTCGGTTCCGGAGATGGCGAAACCCCCGGGATTCCTTGAATTCCCGGGGGTTCTCGGTGGATCTGAGGGGACTCGAACCCCTGACCCCCTGCATGCCATGCAGGTGCGCTACCAGCTGCGCCACAGACCCGTTCGCCTCCATCGGAGGCAACTCGACAAGCTTACAACATCTTCCCGAGTGCGGAGAAATCGACGAACGCTCAGGCGCCGTGCGGCAGCAGCGATGCGACATCGATGACCGGGCAGTCGCGCCAGAGCCGCTCGAGTCCGTAGTACATCCGCTCCTCCTCGTGGAAGACGTGCACCACGAGGTCGCCGAAGTCGAGCAGCACCCAGCGCCCCTCCGCTCGGCCCTCGCGACGGATCGCGTGGACGCCGTGCTCGCGCAGTGCGTCCTCGACGCCGTCGGCGATCGCCACGACGTTGCGCTCGGAACGGCCCGAGACCAGGAGGAAGACGTCGGCGAGCGGCAGCGGCTCCGACACGTCGAGGGCGACGAGGTCGACGCCGCCCTTCGCGTCGGCGGCGGCCGCGGCGATGCCCAGCTGGTGCCGGGCGTCGTCGGAAGCGGTCATCGTGCGGGTTCCCCCTCGATCAGAACAGGTTCAGGACGTAGCCGGCGACGAGCGTGCCCACGACGCCGAGCGCGAGCACGCCGGCGGTCACCGCGAGGACGAGGGGCACGTTGATGCCCTCCTTCTTCGGCGGCGTGATGACCCCGCGCTGCGAGGTCTGCGTGCTCACGGCACGCGCGGCGGAGATGGGGGCGACACCGCCGCCGGTGTCCTCCATCTGGTCGAACAGGCTGTCCAGGTCGGGCGAGTCGATGTGGCTCGGGTGGGCGCCGGTCGATCCGTAGCTGCGCGGCAGGTCGATCGAACCCGTGACCATGACCTCGCCGGTCGCCGGGTGCATCATCGCACCGGGGTTCGGGAGGCTGGGCAGGATGAGCGCGCTCGTCGTCGTGGCGCCGCCGCTGCCGGAGCCGCCACGGGCGAGGAGCTGGTCGAACGGCGTCGGGGCGTCGGGCTCGTCCTCCGACGCCATCTGCAGGCTCCAGTGCCCCGTCGGCGTCGACGGGGTGGGCGCGGGCGTGTCGGTCGCCACCGGCTCGAACGTCGGTGCGGGTGCCGCGTCGGCGGCGTGGTGCGAGGTCATCGCGACCGGAGCGGCGGAGCGTTCCGGTGCCGGCGCGGGCCGGGCGGGCGGGGCCGGCGGCAGGTTCGGGGCGTCGAGCTCGTCCTGTGCGCTCGCCCCCTGGC
The DNA here is from genome assembly GCF_040496035.1 of Agromyces sp. SYSU T00194. Taxonomy (NCBI): domain Bacteria; kingdom Bacillati; phylum Actinomycetota; class Actinomycetes; order Micrococcales; family Microbacteriaceae; genus Agromyces; species Agromyces chitinivorans. The sequence goes on from NZ_JBEPJZ010000002.1 coordinate 303,593, forward strand.
TCTCCAGCAGCGCGCGCAACTCGCGGCGGGTCAGGGTGCGCTCGGGAGCGGATGCCTCGGGAGCCGGTGCGGGCAGCGGCGTGGACGCCGGCGCGGCACGGCGCACCGGGGGCGACGGCGGCAGTGGAGCCGACTGCTGCGGCGGGTACGCGGGTGACGGCGCTTGGCGGACGGGCGCGGCGGGCGGCGCCGACGGAGCCGGCGGCGGGGCGACGGGCGCAGCCGCGGGCGGCGCGGCGAACTGCGGCGCGGACGGCTCGGGCTGCGCAGCATCCGGGGTCGCCTGAGCGCCCTGCTGTGCCAGCAGGCGCTCGCGCTCACGGGCTTCGCGGCGCGTCAGTGGCGGATCCTGCCACGACGTCATTCGAGACTCCGATACAGACGGTGCTTGGAGATGTACTGGACGACCCCGTCGGGCACCAAGTACCACACCGGATCTCCCCGGCGCACCCTGTTCCGGCAGTCGGTGGACGAGATCGCAAGTGCCGGAACCTCCAGCAAGCTTACGTCGGCCTCGGGCAAACCCGAAACGGAGAGCACATGTCCCGGACGACTCACAGCTACGAAGTGCGCCTGCTCCCAGAGGGCCCCGACATCCTTCCAGGACAGGATCTGTGCCACCGCGTCGGCGCCCGTGATGAAGAACAGCTCCGCGTCTGGCCGCTGGCGACGGATGTCGCTGAGCGTGTCGGTCGTGTACGTCGGACCCGCGCGGTCGATGTCGACGCGGCTCACCGTGAAGCGGGGGTTCGACGCGGTGGCGATCACGGTCATCAGGTAGCGGTGCTCGGCCTCCGTGACCGCGTCCTTGTGGGACGGCCGCCCGGTCGGGACGAAGACGACCTCGTCGAGCCCGTACGAGTGCGCCACCTCGCTGGCCGCGACCAGATGGCCGTGGTGCACGGGATCGAACGTCCCGCCCATCACGCCGATGCGCGGGCGTCGCGCCTGGTCGGCCACGGTGGCGTCGATGCTAGTGGTGGTGGCCCGGTTCCTCGCCCGCGGCCACGCGAGCCGCGAAGGCGTCGGACTTCTCGCGGTGGCGGTTCGCCACGTCGCGGTACGACCACGTGACGAAGCCCAGCGCGATGAAGATCACCATGGCGATCACGCCGTAGATGATCGGGTCCATCGGGAGTTCGCGGGCGAATTCCGTCTCGGCGAGCACCGTGGTCATGACCTGCATGGCGTGTTCCTCCATCTCGCGCGTCGGGTCGCGCGCCCGTCCAGTCTAGCGATGCCGTCGGGTGTCAGCCGCGCACCTGCCCGTCACCGCGTACGAGCCACTTGCTGCTCGTGAGTTCGGGCAGGCCCATGGGGCCGCGCGCGTGCAGCTTCTGGGTCGAGATGCCCACCTCGGCGCCGAACCCGAACTCGCCGCCGTCGGTGAAGCGCGTCGACGTGTTGACCATCACCGCGGCCGCGTCGACCTCGGCGAGGAAGCGCTCCGCCGCGGAGAGGTCGTCGGTCACGATGGCCTCGGTGTGGCGCGTCGAGTAGCGGTCGATGTGCGCGAGCGCCTCGTCGAGGTCGTCCACGACGCGCATCGAGAGCTCGAGCGACATGTGCTCGGTCGCGTAGTCCTCCTCGCCCGCGGGCTGCACCTCGGGGCGCACCGCGCGCACGGCGTCGTCGCCGCGCACGAGCACGCCTGCGCCGATCAGGCGGTCGAGCACCGCCGGGAGCAGTCGGTCGGCCGCGGCCCGGTGCACGAGCACGGTCTCGAGCGCGTTGCAGACGCTCGGGCGCTGCACCTTGGCGTTGTGCACCAGCTCGACCGCGCGCTCGAGCGGCGCGCTCTCGTCGAGGAACATGTGCACGACCCCCGCCCCGGTCTCGATCACGGGCACGGTGGACTCGCCGACCACCGTCTCGATGAGGCCGGCGCTCCCGCGCGGGATGAGCACGTCGATGCGCCCGCGCGCGTGCATCATGGCCCGTGCGCCCTCGCGCCCGAAGTCGTCGACCGTCTGCACGGCGCCCTCCGGAAGCCCCGCCGTGGCGAGGCCCTCGCGCAGCACGCCGACGAGGACGTGGTTCGTGCGCTCGGCGGCCGAACCGCCGCGCAGCACCACGGCGTTGCCGCTCTTGATCGCGAGTGCGGCGATGTCGACCGTGACGTTCGGGCGCGCCTCGTAGATCGCCCCGACCACCCCGAGCGGCACGCGCACCTGCTCGATGCGGATGCCGTTGGGCAGGCGCCGGCCGCGGATGGACTCGCCGACCGGGTCCTCGAGGCGCACGACGTCGCGCACGGCATCTGCGAGCGCGGTGACCCGCTGCGGCGTGAGCGTGAGCCGGTCGAGCAGCCCGTCGCCGAGGCCGTCGGCGCGGCCCGCCGCGATGTCCTGCTCGTTGGCCGCGAGGATCGCCGGCTCATGGGCCAGCAGCGCGGCGGCGATCGCCTCGAGCGCGGCATCCTTCACGGCCGTCGGCCGGGTGCCGAGCACTCGCGAGGCGTGGCGCGCCTCGTCGAACCGGGCGGCGAGGACGGGGTCGATGGCGACGGTGGACTGCATGCAGCCAGCCTATGCGAGCCGCGAACCCTCCGGGGCGGGACCGGGAGCGAACCAGGTGCCGACCGACGCGGTCGAGAGCGCCTCGCCGACGAGCGCCGTCGCGGTGATGAGCACGGCGGTGCCCGCCTCCGCGGCGATGCGCGCGGCACTGACCTTCGTCTCCGCTCCCCCGGTGCCGACACCCGACCGGCCGGCGTTGCCGATCTCCACGCCCGCGAGCGGGTCGCCGAACGGCACCTCGTCGATGCGACGCGCGCCGGGCAGGTGCGGCGGAGCCGTGTACAGCGCGTCCACGTCGGAGAGGAGCACGAGCAGGTCGGCGCCGACGAGTTCGGCCACGAGCGCAGCGAGGCGATCGTTGTCGCCGAACCGGATCTCGTGCGTGGCCACGGTGTCGTTCTCGTTGACGATCGGGAGGATGCGCAGCCCCAGGAGGCGCTCCATGGCGCGCTGGGCATTGCTGCGCGGCGTGGGGTGCTCGAGGTCGCCGGCCGTGAGCAGGACCTGGCCCGCGACGATGCCGTAGCGATCGAGCGCGTCCTGGTATCGGAACACCAGGAGGTTCTGGCCGACCGACGCCGCGGCCTGCTGCGTGGCGAGGTCGGTGGGGCGCTCGTCGAGACGCAGGTACGGCATGCCGGTGGCGATGGCGCCGGACGACACGAGGACCACCTCGACGCCGCGTGCGTGAGCCGCCGCCAGCGCGTCCACGAGCGGGCCGATCTGCCCGGCCTGGTCGCCGCTGATGGACGACGAGCCGACCTTGACGACGATGCGGCGCGCCACCTCGATCTCGGTGCGCACGAGCGGGGTCATTCGGTGTCGTCCTCGTCCCAGATGCCGGACTCGCGCTCGCGCTCCAGCTCGGCGCGGGCCTCGGCCTTGGCATCCATGCGGTCGTGGTAGTCGCTGCGGCGCTCGGCACGCGTCGCGCGCCGGTTGTCGTCGAGGCGCGTGTCGGCGCCGCGCGGCGCCACCATCACCTCGGCGGCCGACGTCAGCGTGGGCTCCCAGTCGAAGACGACGCCCGCACCGGCACCGATCACGACGGTCGAGCCGGCGACCGCGCCGGCGCGGACGAGCTCGTCCTCGACGCCCAGTCGCGCGAGGCGATCGGCGAGGTAGCCCACGGCCTCGTCGTTGGCGAAGTCGGTCTGGGCGACCCATCGCTCGGGCTTCGCCCCGAGCACGCGGTACAGCGTGCCGTAGGTGCCGCCCTCGGGCTTCACGGTGAACTCGACCCGGTCGACCGCCCTCGGTCGCAGCACGATGCGCTCCGGCTCGGGTTCGGCGGCGGCCGCCTCGCGGGCGGCGGCGACGAGCTCGGCCAGGGCGTAGCCCAGCACCCGCAGCCCCTCGTGGCTCACCGTCGAGATCTCGAACACCCGGAACCCGCGGGCCTCGAGCTCGGGGCGCACGAACTCGGCGAGCTCCTTCGCCTCGGGCACGTCGACCTTGTTCAGCGCGACGAGCTGGGGGCGCTCGAGCAGGGGCGTCTGGCCCTCCGGCACGGGGTACGCGCCGAGCTCGCCGAGGATCACGTCGAGGTCGCTGACGGGGTCGCGTCCGGGCTCGAGCGTGGCGCAGTCGAGCACGTGCAGCAGCGCCGAGCAGCGCTCGACGTGGCGGAGGAACTCGAGCCCCAGGCCGCGCCCCTCGCTGGCACCCTCGATGAGACCGGGGACGTCGGCGACGGTGAAGCGCGTCTCGCCCGCCTGCACGACGCCGAGGTTCGGATGCAGCGTGGTGAACGGGTAGTCGGCGATCTTCGGCCGCGCCGCCGACATCGCGGCGATGAGGCTCGACTTGCCCGCGGACGGGTACCCGACGAACGCCACGTCGGCGATCGTCTTGAGTTCGAGGACGACATCGCCCTCGAAACCGGGGGTGCCGAGCAGCGCGAAGCCCGGGGCCTTGCGCTTGACCGACGCCAGCGCGGCGTTGCCGAGGCCGCCGAGGCCGCCGGAGGCCGCGACGAAGCGCATGCCCGGGGCATCCAGGTCGGCCAGCTCGCCGCCGTGCTCGTCCTTCACGACCGTGCCGACCGGCACCGGCAGCTCGAGCGGCTCGCCGGTGGCGCCGGAGCGGTTGTCACCCATGCCGGGCGAGCCGTTCTCGGAGGAGCGGTGCGGACGGTGGTGGTACCCCAGCAGCGTCGTCACCTGCGGATCGGCGACGAGCACGATGTCGCCGCCGTTGCCGCCGTTGCCGCCGTCGGGGCCGGCGAGCGGCTTGAACTTCTCGCGGCGCACCGAGACGCAGCCGTTGCCGCCGTGACCGGCGCGCAGGTGCAGCGTCACCTCGTCGACGAAGCTCACCATGGGCTGCTCCTCCCCCGTCTGGAAATGCGTGAGGGCGAGCCGAAGCCCGCCCTCACGATGATCTGTCCGACTACTCGGCGGCCGCCACGACGTTGACGACCTTGCGGCCGCCCTTCGTGCCGAACTCCACCGCGCCCGCCTGGAGGGCGAACAGCGTGTCGTCCCCGCCGCGGCCGACGCCGGCGCCGGGGTGGAAGTGCGTGCCGCGCTGGCGGACGAGGATCTCGCCCGCGCCGACGACCTCGCCACCGAACCGCTTCACGCCGAGGCGCTGCGCGTTCGAGTCACGACCGTTGCGAGTCGAACTCGCACCCTTCTTGTGTGCCATCGCTGTCTCCTCTGGCTCTACTTGATGCCGGTGACCTTGACGCGCGTGAGCTCCTGACGGTGGCCCTGGCGCTTCTTGTACCCGGTCTTGTTCTTGAACTTCTGGATGACGATCTTCGGGCCACGGAGGTCGCCGAGGACCTCGGCCGTGACCTTCACCTTCGCGAGCTTCTCGGCGTCGGAGGTGATCGTCTTGCCGTCGACCAGGAGGACGGCGGGCAGCTCGACGTTGCCGTTCTCGTCTGCCGTCACGCGGTCCATCGTCACGATGGTGCCGACCTCGACCTTCTCCTGCCGGCCGCCGGCGCGCACTACTGCGTAAACCACTACTCGTACCAATCTCCAGGGAGCCTCATCGGCTCCATCGTGTTGTTGAGGATGTCACTGCGCGGACGACCCCAGCGGGAAGGAGGGCCATTGCTGCCAGAAAACCATGGGCGGGCCCGGGATAAGCCGAGACGCACCAACAGACGATTCTACGGGACCGGAGGGCGCCGGTCAAACGGCGGCCGTCGGCGCGTCGCCGTAGACTCGACGCCATGGCCGTGCTGATCGATCGCCCGATGTGGCCGGCGCACGGCACCGTGTGGTCCCACCTCGTCAGCGACCGCTCGCTCGATGAACTCCACCGCTTCGCCCGCGCCGCCGGGATCCCCGAGCGGGCGTTCGACCGCGACCACTACGACGTGCCCGCCGAGCGCTACGACCAGCTCGTCGACGCGGGCGCGGAACCCGTGTCGAATCGCGAGCTGGTCGTGCGCCTGCGCGCGAGCGGGCTCCGGATCACCGCCCGCGAGCGGCGCTCCGGCGCCTGAGCGCGCCGCTCACTCGGACGGTGCGTCCCGCCGGGTCACGATGGGCTGCGCGGCGTTGCCCTGGAGCGCGGCCGTGGTCACGCGCCGCGACTTCGAGCGGCCCTCGCCGGGCTGCTTCGGCGCGGGCAGCGCATCGAGCACCGAGCCGAGCAGGTGCTCCGCGTCGGCGTCGGGGAGACGGCGCTTCCGGCGCGACCCGCCCTCGACGGGGATGTCGAGGATCTGGACCGACTCGGACGGCTGGGGCTCGGCCGACACGGGCTCGGCGACAGTGGCGGCGGCGACCTGCTCGGCCGCGGCCGCGGCCTCCTCCTGCCGCTCGTGCGCCAGGGTCGACGCCGCGATCTGCGCGAGTGCGTGCTTCGCGTCCTCGGTGATGCCGTGCGTGCCGGCGTGGCCGTTCGACTTCTGCTCGGACCTGGCGCCCTGCGGCGGCTGCCCGCCGCCGTTGCCGCCATTGCCACCGGCGTTGCCCCCGCCGCCGCGTCCGCGACGACGCTCGGGCTGCTGCGACGAGCGGTGCTTCGCGATCGGCTCGTGGTGCACGATGATGCCGCGGCCGGCGCACACCTCGCACGGCTCGCTGAACGACTCGAGGAGCCCGAGGCCGAGCTTCTTGCGGGTCATCTGCACGAGGCCGAGCGAGGTGACCTCGGCGACCTGGTGCTTCGTGCGATCACGCGACAGGCACTCGACGAGGCGCCGCAGCACCAGGTCTCGATTGGACTCCAGCACCATGTCGATGAAGTCGACCACGATGATGCCGCCGATGTCGCGCAGCCGCAGCTGGCGCACGATCTCCTCGGCCGCCTCGAGGTTGTTCTTCGTGACGGTCTCCTCGAGGTTGCCGCCCGAGCCGACGAACTTGCCCGTGTTGACGTCGATGACCGTCATCGCCTCGGTGCGGTCGACGATGAGCGAACCGCCCGAGGGCAGCCAGACCTTGCGGTCGAGCGCCTTCTCGATCTGCTCGGTGATGCGGTACTCGTCGAACGCGTCGCGCTCGCCCTCGTACTTCTCCACGCGCTCGAGCAGGTCGGGTGCGACCTGGCGGAGGTAGCGCTCGATGGTCTCGCGCGCGTCCTCGCCCGAGATGATCATCTTCTGGAAGTCCTCGTTGAAGACGTCGCGGACGATCTTGATCAGCAGGTCGGGCTCGGAGTGCAGCAGCGCGGGCGCCTGCACCTTCTCGAGCTGCGAGCTGATGTCGGCCCACTGCGCGGTGAGGCGATTGACGTCGCGGGTGAGCTGCTCCTCCGTGGCACCCTCGGCGGCGGTGCGCACGATGACGCCGACGTTCTCGGGCAGCACCTCCTTGAGGATCTTCTTCAGGCGTGCGCGCTCGGTGTCGGGCAGCTTGCGGCTGATGCCGTTCATCGAGCCGTTCGGCACGTAGACGAGGTAGCGACCGGGCAGCGAGACCTGGCTGGTCAGGCGCGCACCCTTGTGGCCCACCGGGTCCTTGGTCACCTGCACGAGCACACGGTCGCCCGGCTTGAGGGCGAGCTCGATGCGGCGCGGCTGGTTCTTCTCGCCGTTCTCGGCGGCGGCGTCCCAGTCGACCTCGCCGGAGTAGAGCACCGCGTTGCGGCCGCGACCGATGTCGACGAACGCCGCCTCCATGCTCGGGAGCACGTTCTGCACGCGACCGAGGTAGACGTTGCCGATCAGCGACGCGTCCTGGTTGCGCGCGACGTAGTGCTCCACGAGCACGCCGTCCTCGAGCACGCCGATCTGGATGCGACCCGCCTTCGCGCGCACGACCATCGAACGGTCGACGGCCTCGCGACGGGCGAGGAACTCGGCCTCGGTGACCACGGCACGGCGGCGGCCGGCGTCGCGGCCGTCGCGGCGACGCTGCTTCTTCGCCTCGAGGCGGGTCGAGCCCTTGACCTTCTGCGGCTCGGTGATCTGCTCCGGCTCGCGCGGCTTGCGCACCTTGACGACGGTGTTCTCCGGGTCGTCCGATCCGGGGCCGCGGTCCTCGCCGCTGCGGCGACGGGCACGTCGGCGCTTGGACGAGCCGCCGCTGCGCTGCTCGTCCTCGTCCTGCTCGTCGACGCGGCGGCCCGGGCGCGCCGGGAGCGGCGTCACGTCGGGGGCGTGGAAGATGAGCGACGTCGTGGTGAGCGCCTCGGGGATCGGGCTCGGCGCAGGCGCCGGCTCGGGTTCGGGCTCGGCGGATTCGGCCGCGGCCTCGCCTCCCGTCTCCGGCGGCTCTTCGGGAGCGTCGCCGTGCTCGCCCGCCTCCGGGACGAGCTGCGACGTGCCGTCGACCGGCTCCGCCACGCGGGCGTCGGCCCCGGCGTCCTCGACGGGTCGCTCCTGCGGCTCGTTGGGTTCGTTCGTCTGGTCGTTCGTACCTTCCACCATCGCTGGTGCACTCCTATGCCGGACGGGTGACCGCGTCACCCCTCCGGTACTCTCTCGAGCGGCGACCCCTCATGGGTCGTCGCGAATCCTTCGCTTCGCAGCCGACTCGCGTCGTCACTGCCACATCTCGCGGTCGTCCTGACCGCACATCCGGATGCCCCGCATCCGCAAGCCCTCGTTGGCGCCGGCCGGACGCGGTCCGGACAGCTGCGTCGATTATCGCACGGACGCGCGCGGTGCGCGCCGATCCCCGCGTGACATAATCGGCCGGTGACCGTGAGCGAAGCCCCCAGCCGTCCGGAAACCGACGCCCCGGCGCGTCCCGTCGCGCTCGCCGTGTTCCTCGTGATCGCCGGCGTCACGGGGCTCATCGCCGCGTTCGAGCTGATGATCGAGAAGATCGCGGTGCTCGAGGACCCGTCGCACTCGGTGTCGTGCGACTTCAGCGTCCTGGTGGGCTGCTCGACGAACCTCGCCTCCGAGCAGGGCGCGGTGCTCGGCTTCCCGAACCCGATCATCGGGCTCGTCTGCTGGCCCGTCGTGATCACCATCGGCATGGCCCTGCTCTCGGGGGCCCGGTTCGGCCGCTGGTTCTGGATCGGCTTCAACGTCGGCGTGACCGCGGCGCTCGGCTTCGTGTGCTGGCTGATCTTCCAGTCCATCTACGTGCTCGACGTGCTCTGCCCGTGGTGCATGCTCACCTGGGCGGTCACGATCCCCACGTTCTGGGCCGTGACGCTCCGGAACGTCCGCGAGGGCGTGTTCGGGGGCGGCACGCGCGTCCGGCGCGTCGGCGAGGTGCTCTCGGGCTGGATCCCGCTGATCACGGTCGTCTGCTACCTCATCGTCGTGCTGCAGGCGCAGCTGCGCATGGACGCGATTCCGCGCATCTGGTTCGACCTCATCGGCTGATCAGCGGTCCTCGCCGAGTACGGGCGAGCGGATGCCACTGGCCGCCGTCGGTCCCCCGTGCCATGGTGTGCGCATGGGCACGCTCGTCTACGCCACCATCGCCTCCCTCGACGGCTACGTGAACGATGCGCAGGGCGCGTTCGACTGGGCCGAGCCCCCGGAGGACCTCGTCGGCAGCATCAACGACGTCCTCGACGACGTCGGCACGTACCTCTACGGCAGACGCATGTACGACGTCATGCACGTCTGGGAGACCGACCCCGACTTCGCCGGGCCGGGACTGCCGGCCGAGACGGCCCGGTTCTCCGCGGGCTGGCGGGAGGCCGACAAGGTCGTGTTCTCGTCGACCCTCACCGAGGCGCTGACCACCCGCACCCGCATCGAGCCGGCGTACGACGCCGACCTCGTGCGGTCGATCGTGGCAGACGCTTCGGGCGGCGTCACGATCGAGGGCCCCACGCTCGCGGCGCACGCGCTGCGCGACGGGCTCGTCGACGAGGTGCACCGGTACGTGGCGCCCGCGATCGTCGGCGGCGGGACGCCGGTCTTCGTGCCGGGCCTCCGGCTCGACCTCGAGCTCGTCGAGGAGCGCCGCTTCGCTCGCGGGTTCGCGCTGCTGCGCTACGCCGTGCGCTGACCCGGCCGCGGTGCGGGCGCCGCCCGCACGACACCACGCGCACGACGTGGGGCGCCGGACCCGCGCGCTGCGGATCCGACGCCCCTGGTCGGTGCGATGCTCCTAGCCGAACCAGAGCGCGAGCTCGCGCTCGGCCGACTCGGTCGAGTCGGAGCCGTGCACCAGGTTCTGCTGCACGGGCAGCCCCCAGTCGCGGGCGAGGTCGCCGCGGATCGTGCCGGGCGCGGCCGTGGTCGGGTCGGTCGTGCCGGCCAGCGAGCGGAAGCCCTCGATGACCCGGTTGCCGGCGACCCGGATGGCGACGATCGGGCCCGACTCCATGAACTCGACGAGCGGCTCGTAGAACGGCTTGCCCTCGTGCTCGGCGTAGTGCGCCGCGAGCAGCCCGCGGTCGGCCTGGAGCAGGCGGATGTCGACCAGCGAGTAGCCCTTGGCCTCGATGCGGCGCAGGATCTCCCCGGTCAGGTTGCGGGCGACGCCGTCGGGCTTGACGAGGACGAGGGTCTCTTCGATCGGGGTGGTCATGCGGATTCCTTCCGTGTGCGGTCGATACGTGCCCCGGCGACCATGGCGTACCACCACATGCCGCCGAACAGGGCGCCCACGAAGAACATCGCGGGGGTGAGGAAGCCCGTCGCGAGGAGGATCCCCTGGAGGACCCACCCGGCGACGTATGCGCCCTCGAAGCGCAGGAGCGCCATGATCGCCAGCAGCGCCACGAGCAGCACGCCGCCGCCCACGAGCGCCCACCAGCGCGGGATGCCGTCGTCGCCGAACGGCGCCGGCGACAGCCCGAAGACCGTCAGCGACGCGAGCAGCACGATGAACAGCTCGAAGCCGAGCACGATGCTCGCGAGGCTCCGGCGCACCGAGCCGGCCGGTCGCGCCACGGGTGCCTGCTCCCCGGCGGTCACGGCTTCCACTCCCGGTCGTCGGCGAAGGCCATGGCCTCGGCGACCAGGGTGATCGAGCCGGTCACGACGACGGCGCGCCGCGGCGCCTCGGAGGCCCAGTCGTGCGCGGCCTCGAACGCATCCTCGGCCCGGTCGTACGATGCGACGCGCTTCTGGCCGACGACCGATGCCGCCAGCTGCGCGAGCGCCTCGGCGGGGATCGCGCGGTCGGACTCCGATGCGGTCACGAGCATGACGTCGGCGATCGCATCGAGCTCGTGCAGGATGCCCGCGGCATCCTTGTCGCCCAGCACGCCGACGACCACGGCGATCTCGTCGAAGTCGAACACCTGGCGCACGGCCTCGACGAGCGCGTGGGCGCCGTGCGGATTGTGCGCGGCATCCACGAGCACCGTCGGCTCGACGCCGACGAGCTGCATGCGCCCGGGGGACGTCGTCGTCGCGAAGGCCTCCTCGACGACCTCGCGCGACAGCGCGTGCTCGCCGGACCCGAGGAACGACTCGACCGCGGCGACCGCGACGGCGGCGTTCTGCGCCTGGTGCGCCCCGAGCAGCGGCAGGAAGACCTCGGCGTACTCCCCCGCGATGCCGCGGATCGACAGCAGCTGCCCGCCGACGGCGACGGTGGCGGCCGTCGTCTCGAACCCGTCGCCCTCGAACGTCAGCGTCGACTCGCTCAGCCGGCTCGCGGTGGCCAGCACGTCCGCCGCCTCCGGCGACTGGCGAGCCGAGACGACGGATGCCGCGGGCTTGATGATGCCCGACTTGGTGCGCGCGATCTGCGTGACCGTGGAGCCGAGGCGCGAGGTGTGGTCGAGGTCGATCGGCGTGAACACCGCGACCTGGCCATCGGCGACGTTGGTCGAGTCCCACTCGCCGCCCATGCCCACCTCGATGACGGCGACGTCGACGGGCGCGTCGGCGAACGCCGCGAACGCGAGCCCCGAGAGCGCCTCGAAGTAGGTCAGCGGCACGTCGCCCGCCTCGGCGAGCTCGGCGTCGACCATCTCGACGTACGGGGTGATGTCGTCCCAGTTGCGGGCGACCGCCTCGTCGGTGATCGGCTCGCCGTCGATGAGGATGCGCTCGGTGAACCGCTCGATGTGCGGGCTCGTCAGCAGGCCCGTGCGCAGCCCGTGGGCGCGCAGCAGGCCCTCGATGAGCCGGCTGGTGCTGGTCTTGCCGTTCGTGCCGGTCACGTGGATCACCGGGTAGGCGCGCTGCGGGTCGCCGAGGAGGTCCATCAGCCGGCGCGACGGGCCGAGGCGCGGCTGCGGCGCCTGCTCGCCGATCCGCGCGAGGAGCGCGGCGAACACCTCGTCGGCGGCGTCGCGGAAGTCGTCGTCGGTCATGCCCGGGTCACCTCCACGGCGAGCGTCGCGCCCCCGGCCAGCCGGACCGCATCGTCGCCTGCGCCGTCGGCGGTCACCTCGAGGTCGACCGCGAGCGTCTCCTCGGCGATGAGCGCCCGGTGCGCCTCGAGCGCGGGTGCGGACGCGTCGTCGGCGCGCAGCCGCAGGCGGATGCGGTCGCTGACCTCGAGCCCCGCCGCCTTGCGCGCGTCCTGCACGGCGCGCACGGCGTCGCGCGCGAGTCCCTCGGCCTCGAGCTCGGGCGTGGTCGCGGTCTCGAGCAGCACGAACCCCTCGCCGGGCAGCAGGCCGATCGCCCGCGACTCGGCGTCGGCGTCGCCCGAGACGAGCGCGAGCTCGTACTCGCCCTCGACCAGCTCGATGCCGCCCGCGACGACCGTGCCGTCCTGCTCGGCCCAATCACCCTCGCGCGCGGCACGGATCACCGCCTGCACCTGCTTGCCCAGTCGCGGCCCGGCCGCACGCGCGTTCACCGACAGGCGACGCGAGATGCCGTACGCCTCCGCGCTGCCCTCGTCGAGCGCGACGAACCCGACGGACTTGACGTTCAGCTCGTCGCGCAGGATCGCCGCGTACGGCTCCAGCCCCGCGGCATCCGGAGCCACGACCGTGAGCGACGCGAGCGGCAGACGCACCCGTCGGCCCGCCTGCTTGCGCAGCGCGAGCGCGGTCGAGCTGATCTGGCGCACGGCGTCCATCGTCGTGACCAGCTCGGGGTCGGCCGGGAACTCGTCGGCGGCCGGCCAGTCGGCGAGGTGCACGCTGCGCCCACCGGTGAGCCCGCGCCACACGGTCTCGCCGACGAGCGGCACGAGCGGCGCCGCGAGCCGGCAGAGCGCCTCGAGCACGGTCCAGAGCGTGTCGAACGCCTCACGGCCGCTGCCGTCTTCGCCGACGCCGTCCCAGAACCGGTCGCGCGAGCGCCGCACGTACCAGTTGGTGAGCACGTCGGCGAAGTCGCGCAGCTTGGCCGCGGCCATGGTCGCGTCGAAGCGCTCCAGGTCGTCGGTCACGCCCGCCACGAGGTCGTGCAGCTTCGCGAGCAGGTAGCGGTCGAGCACGTCCTCCGAGGAGGTGGAGCGGCGGGCCTCGTAGCCGGTCGCGTTGGCGTAGAGCGAGAAGAAGTACCAGGTGCTCCAGAGCGGCAGCATGAACTGGCGCACGCCCTCGCGGATGCCCTCCTCGGTGACGATGAGGTTGCCGCCGCGCAGCACCGGGCTCGCCATGAGGAACCAGCGCATCGCGTCGGATCCGTCGCGGTCGAAGACCTCGTTCACGTCGGGGTAGTTCCGCAGCGACTTCGACATCTTCTGCCCGTCGCTGCCGAGCACGATGCCGTGGCTGATCACGTTGCGGTACGCCGCGCGGTCGAACAGCGCGGTCGACAGCACGTGCATGACGTAGAACCAGCCGCGGGTCTGCCCGATGTACTCGACGATGAAGTCGGCGGGGTGGTGCGTGTCGAACCACTCGCGGTTCTCGAACGGGTAGTGCACCTGCGCGAACGGCATCGAGCCCGAGTCGAACCAGACGTCGAACACGTCGGGGATGCGGCGCATGGTCGAGCGGCCCGTGGGGTCGTCGGGGTTCGGACGGGTGAGCTCGTCGATGTACGGCCGGTGCAGGTCGGGCTCGCCGTCGGCGTTCACCGGCAGCGCGCCGAAGTCGCGCTCCAGCTCTGCGAGCGAGCCGTAGACGTCGATGCGCGGGTAGGCCGGGTCGTCGCTCTTCCACACGGGGATGGGCGAGCCCCAGTACCGGTTGCGGCTGATCGACCAGTCGCGCGAGCCCTGGAGCCACTTGCCGAACTGGCCGTCCTTGACGTTCTCGGGCACCCACTCGATGCCCTGGTTCAGGTCGACCATGCGGTCGCGGAACTCCGGCACCCGCACGAACCAGCTCGACACCGCGCGATAGATGAGCGGGTTGCGGCACCGCCAGCAGTGCGGGTACGAGTGCTCGTAGCTCGCCTGGCGGAGCAGGCGCCCCTCGGCCCTCAGCAGCTGCGTGAGCGGCTTGTTCGCATCGGACCACAGCTGGCCCGCGACATCCGTCACCGCCGGCAGGAACCGGCCGCCCTCGTCGAGCGAGATGACGACGGGGATACCCGCCGCCTCGCAGACCTGCTGGTCGTCCTCGCCGTAGGCGGGCGCCTGGTGGACGATGCCGGTGCCGTCGCTGGTCGTCACGTAGTCGGCGACGAGGATGCGCCAGGCGCGCTCGAGGCCGTACGTCTCGACGTCGGCGTAGTAGTCGAAGAGGCGGTCGTAGGTGACGTCCTCGAGGTCGGCGCCGCGCACGGTGCGCGAGATCGCCGCCACCGCGTCGTCGGCCGACTCGTAGCCGAGGTCCTTGGCGTAGTTGCCCACGAGGTCGCGGGCGAGCAGGTACTCGCCGCCGAGCACCTCGGTGTCGCTCTCCCCCGCACGCTCGCGCAGCACGGTCGCGTCGGGCGTGCCCGCGGGGCCGGCCGCGACGACCGCGTACTCGATCTCGGGGCCGACGGCCAGCGCGAGGTTCGTCGGCAGCGTCCAGGGCGTGGTCGTCCAGGCGAGCGCCCGCACCGCGGTCAGCCCGAGCGTCTCCGCCTTCGCGCCCGTGAGCGGGAAGGTCACCGTGACGGTCTGGTCCTGGCGCATCTTGTAGACGTCGTCGTCCATGCGCAGCTCGTGGTTCGACAGCGGCGTCTCGTCGCGCCAGCAGTACGGCAGCACGCGGTAGCCCTCGTAGGCGAGGCCCTTCTCGTGCAGCTGCTGGAAGGCCCAGAGCACCGACTCCATGAAGGTCACGTCGAGGGTCTTGTAGTCGTTCTCGAAGTCCACCCAGCGCGCCTGGCGCGTGACGTACTCCTGCCACTCGCGGGTGTACCGCAGCACCGACTCCTTGGCGGCGGCGTTGAACGCCGCGATGCCCATCTCCTCGATCTGGCTCTTGTCGGTGATGCCGAGCTGCCGTTCGGCCTCGAGCTCGGCGGGCAGGCCGTGGGTGTCCCAGCCGAAGCGGCGGTGCACCTGCTTGCCGCGCATGGTCTGGAACCGCGGGAACACGTCCTTGGCGTAGCCGGTGAGGAGGTGCCCGTAGTGCGGCAGGCCGTTGGCGAACGGGGGGCCGTCGTAGAAGACCCACTCCTCGGCGCCCTCCCGCTGGTCGATCGACGCCTGGAAGGTGTCGTCGGCCTGCCAGGACGCGAGCACCTGCTGCTCGAGTTCCGGGAAGTTCGGGGAGGCTGCGACCTCGCCGCGGTCGTTCGGGGTGCGGGGATACAACGGGTCTCCTGCGGTGACGTGATGTCGTCTACGAGGACGTCGGACGCCCGTCGGACGCCGTCGCGGTACCACCTCGATTGCCCCGGTGACCCGGAACCACTCGTTCATTGGCTGTGACGGGCCAGCCCCGTCCGGTTCTAGTGGCGAGCGGATGCTGCGCACCCACCCGCGTTCTTCCGGAGACTCCCCGGTGATGGCCGGATCGACGTCGTTGCGCTCCAGTGTACCGGCCGGGGCGGTCCCGCACACGCGGCCCGGGCGGGCCGCGCCTGTGCACAAGCCACGCGCCGGGCCGGGGCGTCGCCTACCCTCGTCTGCGACGAGCGGCTGACACGGAATCGACACGGAGGACGCCATGAGCGACGACGGCACGAGCACCCCGAACGACGGCGCCACGGGCGGAGACGAGCCCACGACGCCGATCGATCACGCCGAGACCGTGCCGATGACGCCGGTGCCGGCCGAGGCCGCGGCCGGCGAGTCGCCCGAGACCGGAGGGCGCCGCACGGCACTCGTGCTCGTCTCGATCGCGGCGGGCCTGCTGCTGGTCGCGGTCATCGTGCTGGTGGTGGTGCTGCTCACCGGCGGATCCGACGAGGCGGAGCCGACCGCGACGGCGACGACCGACCCCACGCCGACGGCGACCGAGTCGGAGGAGCCCGAGCCGACCGAGTCCGAGGAGCCCGACGACGACGGCGACGGCGGTTCGACCGACGGCGGCGGTT
Source organism: Agromyces sp. SYSU T00194 (assembly GCF_040496035.1). Taxonomy (NCBI): domain Bacteria; kingdom Bacillati; phylum Actinomycetota; class Actinomycetes; order Micrococcales; family Microbacteriaceae; genus Agromyces; species Agromyces chitinivorans. The sequence continues at coordinate 319,775 of NZ_JBEPJZ010000002.1, forward strand.
CGACCGACGGCGGCGGTTCGACCGACGGCGGCGGTTCGACCGACGGCGGCGGCGACACCACGCCCGCGCCCGTGTTCACCACCGTCGCCATCAGCAGCGAGGTCGCCGACTGCGACGGCGTCTCGCAGGTGCCGCTGGCGTTCCAGTGGGTGTCGGAGGGCGCCGAGCAGGCGTGGTTCGGCGTCGGCACGACCGACGCGAAGGCCATGCCCTTCGACGAGGTGTACCCGAGCGAGGAGATCTACGACGCCGTGAGCTTCCAGTGCTCCAACGAGAGCGAGATCTACACGGTCACGCTCGAGGGCCCGGGCGGCATCACGAGCCACACCTGGGAGGTCGTCCGCGGCTGAGCCCGTCACGGGCTCCGCGGCCCGCGTAGGATGCCGGGCGTGACGAACGCACCGACCGCGCCCGCATCCGCTTCCGACCGCCCCTCGCGACCCATGCGGAGGATCGCGACGGCGTCCTTCGTGGGCACCGCGCTCGAGTCGTACGACTTCTACGTCTACGCGTACTTCGCCGCGTTCTTCGTGGGCCCCCTGTTCTTCGAGCCGCTCGGCACGTTCGGCGCGACCCTGACGGCGTTCCTGTCGATCGCGATCGCCTTCGTCGTGCGCCCGATCGGCGCGATCGTGTTCGGGCACCTGGGCGACCGCATCGGTCGCCGGCGCACGCTCATCGTCACCATCACCCTCATGGGCATCGCCACCGGGGCCATCGGCCTCCTGCCGGACTACGCGACCGCCGGATGGCTCGGCGCGATCGGCATCATCGTGCTGCGCGTCCTGCAGGGCCTCTCGCTCGGCGGCGAGTGGGGCGGCGCCGTGCTGCTCGCCACCGAGCACGCCGACCCGCGGCGGCGGCCCTTCTTCGCGGCGATCCCGCAGCTCGGCTCGCCCGTGGGCTCCATCCTCAGCGCCACGGTGTTCATCGTCATGACGACCGTGCTCTCGACCGAGCAGATGGTCGCCTTGGGGCTGGCGCATCCCGTTCCTGACGGCGATCCCGCTGCTGCTCGTGTCGCTGTACCTGCGCTGGTCGATCGACGAGACGCCCGTGTTCCGCGAGCTCGTCGCCGAGCACCGGCGCGACCGGGTGCCGTTCGTTGCGATGTTCGCCCGGCAGCCCGTCGCGATCGTCGTCGCGGTCGGCGCCGCGCTGCTCGGCATCGGCTCCTACTCGCTGATGAACACGTACACCGTGAACTACGGCGTGACCGTGCTCGACTTCAGCTTCCAGGACCTGTTGGTCGCCACGACGATCGGCGGACTGCTCCAGCTCGTCACCATCCCGACCTTCGGCTGGCTCGCGACGCGCATCGGCTCGGCGCGCGTCGTCGCCTGGGGCGCGCTCGGCACGCTGCTCGTCGCCTTCCCGATGTACTGGCTGCTCCAGTTCGCCACGTTCCCGATCCTCGTCGGCACGATGATCATCGGCGGCATCCTGCCGACCATGGCCTGGGCGAGCCTCGGCGGGTTGATGGGCGACCTCTTCGACGACCACTTCCGCTACTCGGCCCTGTCGTTCGCCTATGCGATCGCCGCGGTGATCTCCGGCTTCGTGCCGGCGCTCACGCTCACCCTGGGCGAGTCGACGCAGTTCGCGTGGTGGCACCCCGGCGTGGTCCTCGCGATCATGTCGGCGATCACGCTGGGCTCCGCGCTCGCCGCCGGTGCCATCGCCGCGCGTCGCCGCGAGCCGGTCGCCGCCTGAGGCGGTCCGGAGCCGCTCCTCGCCGCCCCGCGGCATCCGCTCGCCCGTTTCACCGCAGGCGGCCAGCCTCGTCCGGCTAGAATGCAGTGAATCGCACACTCAGGCACCCCACTTTGACTCGGTGCCGCACATATCGAACCGGAGTTCCCACATGACCGCGTCGCGCATTCCCGACAAGCCCGCCCTCGAAGGACTCGAGCAGAGCTGGGGCACCGTCTGGGAGGAACAGGGCACCTACCGGTTCGATCGCGAGGGCGCGACGAAGGAGAACATCTACTCCATCGACACCCCGCCGCCGACCGCCTCCGGGTCGCTGCACATCGGGCACGTGTTCTCGTACACGCACACCGACGTGGTCGCCCGCTTCCAGCGCATGCGCGGCCGCACCGTGTTCTACCCGATGGGCTGGGACGACAACGGCCTGCCGACCGAGCGCCGGGTGCAGAACTACTACGGCGTGCGCTGCGACCCGTCGCTGCCGTACGAGGCAGGCTTCGCCCCGCCGCACGAGGGCACCGAGGGCAAGACCATCAAGCCCGCCGACCAGGTGCCCATCTCGCGCCGCAACTTCATCGAGCTCTGCGAGCGGCTGACCGCCGAGGACGAGCAGCACTTCGAGGACCTCTGGCGCACGCTCGGCCTCTCGGTCGACTGGACCCAGACCTACCGCACCATCGCCGACGAGGCGATCATGACCTCGCAGCGCGCGTTCGTGCGCAACGTGGCCCGCGGCGAGGCCTACCAGGCGCTGGCGCCCACCATGTGGGACGTGACCTTCCGCAGCGCCGTGGCGCAGGCCGAGCTCGAGGACCGCGAGCAGCCCGGCCACTACCACCGGGTGACGTTCCACCGTCCCGACGGCGGCACGATCGAGATCGAGACCAGCCGTCCCGAGCTGATCGCCGCGTGCGTGGCGCTCGTGGCGCACCCCGACGACGAGCGCTACCAGCCCCTGTTCGGGCAGACCGTGACCACCCCGGTCTTCGGCGTGGAGGTGCCCGTGGTGGCCCACCACCTCGCCCAGAAGGACAAGGGCACCGGCATCGCCATGATCTGCACGTTCGGCGACGTGACCGACGTGACCTGGTGGCGTGAGCTGAACCTGCCGAACCGCGCGATCATCGGCTTCGACGGCCGCATCGTGGCGGATGCCCCGGAGGCGATCGACTCCGAGGCCGGACTGGCCGCGTTCGCCGAGCTCGCCGGCAAGACCGTGTTCAGCGCGAAGAAGTCCATGGTCGACCTGCTGCGCGCCTCGGGCGACCTGCTCGGCGAGCCGAAGGCGATCACGCACCCCGTGAAGTTCTACGAGAAGGGCGACCGCCCCCTCGAGATCGTGTCGACGCGCCAGTGGTACATCGCCAACGGCGCGCGCGACGCCGGGCTCCGCGAGCGCCTCATCGAGCACGGCCGCGACATCGACTGGCACCCCGACTTCATGCGCGTGCGCTACGAGAACTGGGTGGGCGGCCTCTCGGGCGACTGGCTCATCTCGCGCCAGCGCTTCTTCGGCGTGCCGATCCCGGTCTGGTACCCGCTCGACGCCGACGGCGAGCCCGTGTTCGACGAGCCGATCGTGGCGACCGAGGACCTGCTGCCGGTCGACCCGTCGTCGCAGCCGGCGCCCGGCTTCGCGGAGTCGCAGCGCGGCCAGGCGAACGGCTTCATCGGCGAGCTCGACATCATGGACACCTGGGCCACCTCGTCGCTCACCCCGCAGCTCGCGGGCGGCTGGGAGCGCGACCCCGAGCTGTTCGACCTCGTGTTCCCGTACGACCTGCGCCCGCAGGGTCAGGACATCATCCGCACCTGGCTGTTCTCCTCGACGCTGCGCGCCGAGCTCGAGCACGGCAGGGCTCCGTGGACGAACGCGGCGATCTCGGGCTTCATCGTCGACCCCGACCGCAAGAAGATGTCGAAGTCGAAGGGCAACGTGGTCACGCCCGCGGGCCTGCTCCAGCAGCACGGCTCCGACGCGGTGCGCTACTGGGCGTCGTCGTCGCGCCTCGGCACCGACGCGGCGTTCGACCCGCAGAACCCGACCCAGGTGAAGATCGGCCGACGCCTCGCGATCAAGGTGCTGAACGCGTCGAAGTTCATCCTCGGGTTCGAGGGCACGGCGGATGCCCCCGTGACCGAGCCGCTCGACCGGAGCATGCTCGCGACCCTCGAGACCGTGGTCGCGCAGGCGACCGCCGCGCTCGAGGCGTACGACCACGCGCGGGCGCTCGAGCTCACCGAGACGTTCTTCTGGACGTTCTGCGACGACTACCTGGAGCTCGTGAAGGAGCGCGCCTACGGCGAGGCCGGTCCGGCGCAGGCGTCGGCCGTGGCCGCGCTGCACCGCGCGCTGGCGACGCTGCTGCGCCTGTTCGCCCCGGTGATCCCGTTCGCGACCGAGGAAGCGTGGTCGTGGTCGCACGAGGGCTCGGTGCACCAGGCCGCGTGGCCGACGGTCGGCGAGCTCGCGCTCGACGAGGCAGGCGACCCCGAGCTGCTGCGCCTCGCGAGCGCCGCGCTCACGGGCATCCGCCGTGCCAAGACCGACGCGAAGGCCTCGCAGCGCACGCCGGTCGCGACCGCCCGCATCGGGGGCCCCGCGGCCGAGATCGCGCTGCTCGCGCAGGCCGGCGGCGACCTGCGTGCGGTCGGCCGCATCGAGACCCTCGACTTCGACGAGGCCGACGAGCTCGGCGTCAGCGAGGTCGTGCTCGCCCCCGTGGAGGCGTGATGCAGCTCGGCACGCGCTGGCCCGCCGGAGCCGCCGCACCCGCGTCGGTGCCGGACGCGATGCGCGCCGCCATCGCGGACGCCGAGGCCGGCACCGCCTCCCTCGAGGGGCAGTACTGGACCCTCACTTGGCTCGAGGGCCTCGCGATCGCGACCCTCGACGACGGCACCAGGGTGCGGCAGCGTCCCGGCGCCCTCGCGCCGATCGTCGAACCCGCCGAGCCGGAGGCCGACGCCGACGACAACTGGTGAGGCGGTGCGGCTGAGCGGTGGACGATTCGACCGGCCGGCCTCAGCGCATGCCCACGCCCACGCGAAGGCGGAACTCGGCGAGCTCGCCCTCCGCATGAGACGTCGCGGCGGGCGCGACGCGTGCCGAGCGACGGGCGCGGCGACGGCTCGCCCAGCTGGTGAGCCAGATGCCGAGGGACGTGGCGATGCGCTCGACGCGGTCGGCCGGGAGGCGGCGACCGGCGGGGAACGGAAGTGCGCTGGCGGTCATTGCGGGAGTTCCTCTCAATCGACGAGCGGGAAGGCGTTGAGCTGGATGGTCACGGGTCGGGAGCCGGGACGCTCGTCGCCGCGGTAGCGCGCGACGACCTGCTCGATGGCGGCGAGCACCTCGCTCGACGCCTCCTCGAGCTGCTCAGGGGTGAGCCGGAGGTGCGCGCTCGACATGACGCTCGCCTCGAGCCAGTGCTCCGGCAGTTCGCGCATGCCCCGCTCCATGAACTCGCCCAGCAGGCGCTCGCGTTCGTGGTGCACGTGGTCGACGAACACCTGTGCCGCGGCCCGGGATGCCGGATCCGCCGCGTGCTCGGGCGGGGGCACGGAGAGCCCTCCGGGCGTGCGCTCCCACCAGCGCTCGCGCGCCGTGCCGCGACCCTCGACCTCGCGCACCAAGTCGTGTCGGGCGAGCTGGCGGAGGTGATAGCTCATCGCCCCGCTCGACTCCCCCAGCCGTTCGGCGAGCATGCTCGAGGTCGCAGCACCGTACAGCGACAGCGCGTCGAAGATCGCGATGCGCAGCGGGTGGCCCAGCGCCTTCAGCGTGCCGAAGTCGGCGACGCGTGGCTGCGGGGCCCCGGGGTCTCCCGGGTGCGGCTCGGTGGTGTCCATACGGACATGCTACGAGTGCAAAGACTTCTTTGCAAGCAGTTCTTTGCAGCGATTTCTTTGCATCTGCGCCCGGCGCCGACGACGACCGGATCAGGCGTGCGCCACGACCTCCCCGTGCGGCATCAGGAACCACCCGTCGTCGTGCGCCGCCCACTCGCGCCAGCCCGCGGCGATCTCCTTCAGGTCCGACCAGTCGGCGTGGCCCGACTCGATCGCGTGCGCGGCGAACTGCGACTCCACGGCGCGCTCGGCCCACGACCCGCCCCACCACTCGCGCTCCGCAGGGCTCGAGAACAGCCAGATCGACGCGCTCACGTCGACGCGGGAGAAGCCCGCACGGCCCGCCCAGTGCTTCAAGGTGCGGCCCGCGAGCGGATCACCGCCGTTCCACACGTGCACGCGGCGGTAGATGTCGAGCCACCTGTCGAGCGCCGGGATGAGCGGGTACCAGATGACCCCGCCGTAGTCGACGTCGCGCACGCCCGCCACGCCGCCCGGCTTCAGGACGCGGCGGAACTCCCGGAGGGCGTCGACCGGACGACCCAGGTGCTGCAGCACCTGGTGCGCGTGCACCACGTCGTACGATCCGTCCTCCGCGTCGAGGCGATAGGCGTCGTCGACCGCGAACTCGACGTTGTGCACCCCGGCGTCCGCGGCGAGGCCGGACGCCTGCGCCACGATCTGGGCCGACGCGTCCACGCCGCGCACGATTCCCGGATCCACGCGGCGTGCGATGTCGACCGTGATCGTGCCGGGTCCGCTGCCGACGTCGAGCACCCGCGCGCCGGCCCGCAGGTGCGGGATGAGGTACTCCGCGGAGTTCGCCACCGTGCGCCAGGCGTGCGTGCGCACGACGCTCGCGTGGTGCCCGTGCGTGTACTCGTCCCGGGGTGCGACCTCCGACCGGTCGATGTCCGCTGCCATGACACGAGCCTAGGCGCGTCGACGTCCGCCTGACGCGCCTAGGCTGGACGGATGGCCCAGACCGTCAATCCGCTGCTCACGCCGAGCACGCTCCCGTACCAGTTGCCGCCGTTCGCCGAGATCCGGGAGGAGCACTACCGCCCCGCACTCGAGCAGGGCATGGCCGAGCAGCTCACCGAGGTGCGGGCTATCACCGAGCAGGCGGACCCGCCCACGTTCGCGAACACGATGCTGCCGCTCGAGCTGAGCGGCCAGACCCTGCGACGCGTGCTCGAGGTGTTCTCGAACCAGAGCTCGGCCGACTCGACGCCGGCCACCGATGCGCTCGAGGAGGAGTTCGCACCGATCCTCGCGGCGCACGAGGACGCCATCCGCCTCGACCCCGCGCTGTACCGCCGCATCGACGCGCTGCACGCGCAGCGGGACGCCCTCGACCTCGACGCCGAGTCGCGGTACCTGCTGGAGCGGACCCACCGCGAGTTCACGCTCGCGGGCGCGGGCCTCGACGCCGCCGACACCGAGCGCCTGAAGGAGCTCAACCAGCGGCTCTCCACGCTCGCCACCCGCTTCGAGAAGCGCCTCCACGCCGACACGAACGACCTCGCGGTGCACACGGAGGACCCGGACGACCTCGCGGGACTCAGCGACGGCGAGCGGTCCGCAGCGGCGGCAGCGGCGGCCGAGCGCGGACTGGGGGGCTACCTGATCACGCTCGTGCTGCCGACGGGCCAGCCGTGGCTCGCATCGCTCACGAGCGCCTCGATGCGCGACCGGGTGATGGCGGCGTCGCGGGCGCGCGGCGCCCGGGGCAACGCGCACGACACCCGGGACGTGCTGCTCGAGACGGTGCGCCTGCGCGCCGAACGCGCGAGGCTCCTCGGCTTCGCCGACCACGCCTCGTACATCACCGCCGACCAGACCGCCGGCACTCCGGACGCCGTCGCGGACATGCTCGGCGCGATGGCGCCCGCCGCGGCGCGCAACGCCCGCGCGGAGGCGGAGCGCCTGGCCGAGGCCGCCGCCGAGACCCCCGGCGTGCGCCCGCTCGAGGCATCCGACTGGGCCTACTACGCCGAGCAGGTGCGTGCGCGCGACTACGCGGTCGACACCGCGGCGATGCGCCCCTACTTCGAGGCCGAGCGCGTGCTGCACGACGGCGTGTTCTTCGCCGCCGCGCAGCTCTACGGCGTCACCTTCACCGAGCGCGAGGACCTCGTCGC